>NZ_CP045687.1:349375-698750 GCF_009601705.1 Sulfolobus sp. E5-1-F
CTATTGCAACTATTGAACCGTCATCTTGAATAAGTCTCCACCTAGTGTGTATATGTCCTAAGGCATAATATCCAAAACCTTTAGGTAAACTTCCTAATTCCATCTGCCACGAACCATCATATGGTAATATCTGTTTTATTCCTTGATGTAGTAGTAAGATACTCCTACTTGACTTCGGCTTTAAAGAGGATAATGCGTTAGCTAAGATACTTTTTGAAACTGTGGGAATATGGGGAATTCCATATAGTTCTATGTCTTTAATAATATATGGTTTATCGTAATTCAACGTTCTGATTAAATCCATTTCAGTTAGGATATTATGAGGAATAAGGTAACCTTTTCTCTTTGGTGTGTCATGATCACCTGGTATTGACAAGAATGGTATATTTGCATCTTTTAGCTTTTTTAGGATTTTAACAGCAATTACTAATGCATTTGTAGTGGGATTCGAAACGTCAAAAAGATCTCCAGAATGAATTACCGCGTCAACGTGTTCTTTAATTGCAATGTCGATCAGTTGTGAGAAAACCTCGTAAATATCTTTTTCCCTTTCTACTAGGGAGTACTGTCGTTTGCCTAAATGAGTATCGGAAATATGTAGAATTTGTACCATCATTAATCACCAATTTCTGTTCCAAAATCAGCAAAGCCTTTAGCTATTCTTTCATTTTCCTCTGCTCTCTTCCATTCCCCTATCATGTCAGGGTCTGATCCAAGCAATTTTCCTTCAAACATATCTATCTTTACAACTGCAGGTAATTTAACTATTTTACCTATAATTATAGCTTCACCAACATCCAAGGAGGATAATTGCTCAGCTAAATCTTCACTTAGATTATCACTTGACTCTAAGATGTATTTTTTATCAGTTGGTTCAATTATCTTTAAAATAATTTTATTCGTCATTTGGCTTAATATATTTTCATCTAGACCTTTGGGTCTTTGGCTTACTATTGTTAATCCAACTCCAAACTTTCTTCCTTCTCTCGCTATCCTGGACGCCCAGTACTTGGTTAAAGTATTATCGTTTTTAGACAAGAAAACATGAGCTTCTTCTATTACAGCTATTATTGGGAATTTAAGGCCACTATTTCCACTTCTTTTAAAATCTTTCCTCGAATCTAGGATTCTTCTTAAATAATGTGAGACTACTGCATCCATTGAGTCTTCATCTAATTGCGTTAGGTTTACAACATTTACCTTTCCTCTCTTTACCTTCTCAATTATATCTGAAGATGTAAGATCAATAACATTTGAATACCTATCCATAAACTCTTCAAACTTATTCAATACTTCGTCCTTTGCACTACCCTTTTTGTCACTATTTCCTTGATTTTCCAGTTCTTTTTTCATTAGGTCAGAAAACTGACTATTTAGAGTTGAAAATGGTATTTGTCCTTCTTTTAGCTTTTGTCTTATCTCATTAGTTACGTTTATGAAAGCTCTTCTTAAAATCCTATACTGTATAATTGCATTCTCTCTTATTTCTAGTAACGTAGAGAATTCCCTTGGGGTCATATAAAGAGGGTTTAGTTTAGGTTCAATACGGTTTAGATTCTTTATATCACTATCATAGTACTCTCCGTGATAATCAAATATAAGAACAGATCCTCCAAGTTCAGAAATTCTTTGCGAAAGAACTGCTACTGTATTTGATTTACCAGATCCAGTAGCGGCTAAAATAGCTAAGTGCCTAGCAAAGGAATTTATATTTAATTTAACCTCTACGTTTTTACCTATTAAGCTCCCTATTCTGATCTGACCATCTTGAGAATAAATACTTTTTAACTCTTCGTCTTCAGCCTCTCTGACTGGGGTTCCAGCGAACGGAGGTATATCGGGCATTAAAAAGTGATTATTCATATCACATAACAATTTTACTTTTGCCTTTGTATAGACGGGTATACTGTTATTGAATTGTTTTAATCTTTGAACGATTTCTATATCATTCATATTATCATCTAGCATAGGGCTACCTCTAGTTACGTTAGTTATTAGTCCAAGGGCCTTTACATCATCATATTCTAGAACAACATAAGTTCCTAGTCTGACTGGCCTTTCGGCTAATATTAAAGCCTCTTGCGTTGTAGCTTGACCAATTACATAACCAATTATCATGTATAGATAAAATACTATTGGCTTCTTAAAATGGCTTACTCGTCGTAGAAGAGTAATACCTACTAAAAATTAAAAATCAAAAAATAGTTTTACAAGGCTTTGGCAACAGATTTAATTGTTTCAGAGATTTTCGCTTCTTGTTCAGCGAATGCACATAGCATTTTCTCTATGTCTTCGTGTCCTTCTTGTTTTGCTGTCATTGCAACCTTATTATATTCACTTATATGTTGCATGTCCTCTTCTTTAGCCATTTCATTTAAAACTTTAGAAACCTTTGCTATTGTTTCTGCAATCTTAGCCTCTTGATCTGCAAAACTACATAGCATTTTCTCTATGTCTTCGTGTCCTTCTTGTTTTGCTGTCATTGCAACCTTATTATACTCGCTCACGTGTTGCTCTTGCTCTTCTTTAGCCATCTCTCCTACTATTCCACTTAACTCTTGATTCTTTAATAAGGTCTCGAAGATTGCCTTTGCATGTCCTAATTCTACTAATGCCTTCTCTCTTAATGCCTTAGCTTCTTCCTTCTTTCCTAGTTGCTCTAATTTTTCGGCTATTAACATTAATGACATGAAATCTTCTGCATTTGCTTTAAATAATTCCTTTAGACCCATTTCGGTTTCTTTTCCGAGAGCCATATCAAACACCTACATTAATATATTAACCCAAGGTTTATAAACTTTAATTATAGTCTAACTTAATATTGTTATCATTCCATCACACATAATAATACTGTCCTAAATTACTAGAAAGCTTTCATAAAGAAGTACCAATTAAAATAATAATGATATTCCTCCTATTTAAGGTTAGCGTGATGAATAACTCCAATCCTGATTAATGATGTAGTAACTCGCGACTGAATCACATTTATACCCATTTTTTATATTGGAAAGTATATGATTTCGGTAAAAGAAATGAGGGCTTTAGAAATAAACAGCTCTGCCTTAGGCGTATCGACATTATTACTCATGGAAAATGCCGGTAGATCGGTTAAAGATGAAATAATAAAGAGATTTAACGTAAAGGATAAGGTAGTATACGTTTATGTAGGACATGGTGGAAAGGGTGGTGACGGATTAGTTGCGGCGAGGCATTTAGCTGATGAAGGTGCTAAAGTAACCGTAATTTTATTAGGAGAAAATAAACACGAGGATGCAATCCTTAATCTTAATGTTATAGAAGAAATGGACTATTCAATAACGTTAGTTGAGATAAAAGATGTGGATGAACTAAAGCCTGTATCTGGTGATATTTTAATCGATGCTATGTTAGGTACGGGATTCTCTGGAAGGCCAAGAGAACCATTTAGAAGTGCAATAAAAACATTCAATAATAGTAAAGGGTTTAAGGTTTCTATAGACATTCCCTCCGGGATAAATGCTGATACTGGAGAAGCGTATGAGGGTGAGTATGTTAAACCAGATCTAGTAGTCACATTCCATGATATTAAGCTAGGCTTGTTAAAGTATAATTTCAATACTGTAGTTAAGAAAATAGGTATTCCAGTAGAGGCAGAAATATATGTTGGACCAGGAGATTTGCTGGTCAATATGCGCAATAGACCTTATTATTCCAAGAAAGGTGATAGTGGAAGAGTACTGGTAATTGGCGGAAGCTATACTTTTAGCGGCGCTCCTACTCTAGCTGCTATGGGTGCTTTAAGAACTGGAGCTGATCTAGTTTATGTAGCGTCACCAGAGGATACGGCTAGAATTATAGCAAGTTATTCTCCAGACCTAATTACAATAAAATTAAGGGGAAAGAACATTTCCCCAGAAAATTTTGAAGAATTGAAATCATGGATAGATAAGTCAGATGTGGTAGTTATAGGTCCGGGAATGGGACTAGCAGAGGAGAGTATTGAGGCTTCTAAAATAATTGTAAACTATCTCAAAGAGAAGAATAAACTAGCTGTTATTGATGCCGATGCACTTAAGGCAATAAGTGGGTTCGAATTATACGAAAATGCCATAATAACACCTCATGCAGGTGAATTCAAAATATTTTTTGGAGAAGAACCGAGTAAGAACATAAGAGATAGAATAAACCAAGTAATTAGGTATGCTAATAAATGCAAGTGTACAGTTCTACTTAAGGGATATGTTGACATAATAAGTGATGGTAAAAGGTTTAAATTAAATAAAACTGGTAACCCAGGTATGACAGTAGGTGGAAGTGGGGATACGTTAACTGGTATAACAGCAACATTAATGGCTCAAAAAATTGAACCATTCAAAGCCGCATATTTAGGGGTTTTCATAAATAGTCTAGCAGGAACTTTGGCATATAATAGGCTCGGAGCTCATTTAACCCCTACTGATATAATAAATGAAATTCCAAATGTAATAAACAATCCTTTGGATTCGTTCAAAAGAAAATTGTATAAAAGGATTCTAAGTTGAAGTCTGTTTCTTTATTATTTCCAGTGCCTTGTCAGCATGTTCCTCTGCTTTTTTCAGATTTTTCAAGACATCTACTATTTTACCATTTTCGTCTATTATGAAAGTCACTCTTTGTGCACTAGTCCCCTTTTCATTTAACACACTATAAAGTTTTGATATTGTTTTCTGGTCGTCAGCAACTATTGGGAATTTAGCTCCGTATTTTTCTGCGAATTTTTTCTGGGTATCAAGTTTATCTACACTAACCCCTATTACTTCAGCATTTAATTTTTTGAATTCATCATATAGTTCAGTAAATCTTTGTAATTCCCTTGTGCAACCACTAGTAAATGATTTTGGATAGAAGTATAATATTACTTTTTTCCCTCTATAATTAGATAATCTAATTTTTCCGAGAGTAGATTCAGCTTCGAAATCCGGTGCTTCTTCTCCCAAGTTCATACTAAATCAATTCTTGCGTAATTCGAATATAAGAATTTAGACAAAATATTTTTACTTCTTTCCCATAGTCAGTTAGTAAAATGAGAATCATACCTCGTACTATGTCAACACAACATCCCGATAATGCAAAAGTACCAGAGTGGGCAAAAAGTGAAGTTATTGAAGGAGAAGATGAAGTTAAGGAAGCCTTCTTAGCTTATAGTATGTATGGAGTTCACGAGGTAATGTGGGATGCAGAGGGAAAAGATGTAGATACTCATGTAGTGAGAAAGTTATTGTCAAACTATCCAGAATATTTCAAGGAACATATTTTAGGTAAAAATGTGTTTTTAACTTATAGGTTACCTAACCCAAAGGTAGAAGGTGCTGATAGAAAAGTTTTTGCCGAAACTATGGAGAGTATTCCAATAACTTACGACCTGGCAGAAAAATTTTATGGAAATGGTATTACAGTACCAGTTTTTGAGGTAATTTTACCAATGACTACTAGTAGTTTAGAGATAATAAGTGTAGCTAAATACTATGAAAAAGCAGTTGCAAATGAAGACGAACTAGAACTTTATGATGGTGTAAAAGTAAAGGATTTAGTTGGAGAAATTTATCCTAAGGCCATAGAAGTTATACCATTAGTTGAAGATAGGGATTCTCTTCAAAATATTAACGATATAGTAGAGGGATATTTTAAGGTAATTAAACCCAAGTATATAAGAGTCTTTTTAGCGAGGTCAGATCCAGCGATGAATTACGGTATGATATCTGCTGTTCTGTCAGTAAAGATTGCTTTAAGTAAGTTATACAAGCTCTCCCAATCGTTAAACTTACAGATATATCCAATAATTGGTGTTGGTTCACTTCCATTTAGAGGTCATCTATCTCCGGAAAACTATATGAATGTATTGGAAGAGTACAAAGGAGTTTATACATATACTATTCAATCAGCGTTTAAGTATGACTATGATTATGATAAAGTAAAGACTGCAATTTCTTCAATAAATAACTCTAAGATCAGCCCAGCTAAAATATTGGAAAACTATGAGGAGGAGGTTCTGAGAAAGATAACAATTTTATACACTGAGCGCTATCAACCAATTATAGAAAGTTTAGCAAATGCCATAAATGATGTCTCTGTGTTAATTCCTAGAAGAAGAGCTAGAAAACTTCATATTGGCCTTTTTGGATATTCTAGAAATGCTGGTAAGGTTAGCTTACCTAGGGCAATTTCTTTCGTAGCCTCATTGTATTCGATAGGAATACCACCAGAACTAATAGGGATTTCGTCCTTAGGTAATTTAAATGAGAAAGAATGGGACATATTCAAGCAAAATTATGTTAACTTTAAACACGACCTACAAACTGCTGCAAAATTCTTTAATTGGGAGTCATTGGAATTGATTAAAGACATATGGAAAATTAGTGAGAATGTTATAGCAAAGATAAAGGAAGATATCAGTTACGCGGAGAACGTGATAGGGATAAAGTTGGGCGCTGTAGATTATGATAGTAGAAAACACATCCTAATGTCTTCGCTGTTTTTACTTTCATTAAAAGAGAAAATCCTTCAAGAATCTAAGAAGTATTTATATGAGATGGCATTAATTAGAAAATCATTGGGATGAGAATACTAGTAAACGGCTTACTACAATTGGATTCGGGTAAGACAACATTTTCATTATCCATAATTCGACTGTTTAATCAAGTAGGAATCAAATTGTTCCCATTTAAGCCAATTGCTGGACACAATGCGTGGTATAGCTTTAACACTCTAATAAGAAGTGAAGAGTTAGGAACACTAGTTGGAAATGATGCTTTAAAGTATTATGATGAAACTAAATATGATATTAGGAGAATTAATCCATTTGCAGTTCTTTTCGTTCCTATAGATTTAGAAAAGATAAGCTACAACGTGTCTCTATATAATATGATAATGGAATATGGATTTCCATATTTAATAAGGTTAAGTGACTGTACTAGTGGGATGGATCAGTATTTTGTAAACAGTAATGCAGATATATATGTATCGAATTCGATACTGAAATTTACCAGAAATCTCGCCTTAAAATTCAATGCTAAATCATACGACAAAATGAGAGAAATAATAGATGCTTCTCCACAATTAGTTGACAACTGTAGCATAGATATATTTAGAAATTATGAAAACGTGATAATAGAGTCCTATAACGACTCGGCTTCTCCTACTTATAATTCAACTGATGTAGATTATGTATTTACAGTCACCCCTACAAAAGCGTTTTTAATTCAAGGCGAGGAATTTAGGAAGGTCTTATCGTTATTTTCAATACCACCGTGGAATGTTAGAGTCTCTACTCTTATAAAGTATATAAAAATAATGAAAAGTTTTGAGATAGATATAGGAGAAAGAGTAGCTAAAGATGAGATTCTAGATATATTACTTAAATCTTAGAGTTTTTCTCTACCTCGAAAGCTAATCCCTTGTCTGGTACGTATAATTTTCCTATGTGTTTTAGTACAGATGCAGCTACTCCTAATCCTCTTTGAATATCCGGATCTTTTAATAACTTGTAAATTTCCCAAATATTAGTTATGGGTTTTACATTTTCGGTTTTTAACGCTTCTCCAGTCGCAGAAACTAATAAAGTATAATATTTAAAATTAGTTAGATCTATTCTCGAAAGATCGTTAATGATCTCATTCCAATGATTAATTAGACTTAATGTGAAATCGTTTATTAGAGCATTTATTATCTTCCCTAAGCTTTCTTCATCTTCTAATATTCCAATTATGGGGTCTAAGATACCTTTACTTCTAACTTTGTCAATAAGATTTATCAAAAACTGTATATTGTATATTTTATCATCATTAATAAATAGTACAGCGGTCTTTATGATTTTATTCCAATTCATTAACAATTCTAAAACGTCATCGCTAGTAAGTGATTCTATTATTTTTCCTATGGTGTTTTCATCTTCCAATATTCCCTTAATTAAATCAAATATTCCAAGTCTATCAGTAATGTTTATTACGTCTAGGATCTTGCTAAGACTATCGAGTTTTTCATCTTTTAGTAAATTGTCTATCGCATAAAGTTCTCCATTAGTCACTTTAATTCACCAGCTCGCTAGGAACTTTTCTAACGCCATGTCCCCTTTAGTCCAAATGAAATACTTATGGAATAATTCCTTCTTTATATGATTTATTGGTGAAGGTAACGCTATTGAAGTAGTACCTCCATACCATGTATCATCTTTTACAGCTACTCCAAATCCTTCAAAGGGATTATCAGCAACACATATTATAGTAGGATAGTATTGGTCAACTTTTACTTGTACTCCTAATCTTGTAGCTAAATGTTGGGCGGCTACGTTCCCTGTCTTTACTGCTAAATAACCTAATTTAGGTACTGTAAGGGAATTTGCATCACCTACTGCGTAAATGTTATCGTACTTTATTGAGACCATGTTGAGATCGGTTGGGACAAATCCACCATCATCAATCAAATCTGGTGTAGAGTTCTTTAAGGCTGGATTTCCAGTATACGGTGGAATTAATATGGTCAGGTCAGTTTTAATTACTTTTCCAGTTTCATCTACTATCTCATTTTCTCTAATTTCTCTTATCCTAAAGTTGTCAACTAGTTCAATTCCCATCTGTCTATACATTTCTCTAACTATCTTTCTTGACGTTGTAGAGAGATCTGATAAATATTCACCGGGCGAGAATACGACAAGTTTCACCTTATTTAGCATACCTTTCTTCTTAAAGTATCCTGATAACATTAATGACATTTCGAATATTGGTCCTTCGCATGCTGCATCTGCAACAAGTATATAATTTTCTGGGACTTTAGGCTTAGGGGTCTTGCCTTGGTAAAATAACCCAGATCCTATTGCTATCGTTCCACCTTTAAAATTATTTAATTTTTCTCTTAGTTTAAGAGCATAATCTAGTTCACATACACTATAACCATACTTGTCCCATCCCTTGACTAGTTCTGTACCTACATGAGCTCCCAGAGCTATAATTAAATAGTCATAATCTTCTTCTGCGTTGCTCCCATCTGGTTTAGTGTAATATACAAGGCCACCACTAGCATCTATCTTCTCCACTGTAGCTTGCTGAAAGTTTATTCTTTTTTCGGGTAGTACTTTAGTTAGATCTATCTTTACCTCGTCTTCGTCAATAACTCCAGTAGCTACATGAGGTAACGCTGGTCTAAAGTATGAAAATCTAGTATTGTTAATGACTTTGATTTCAGATTTGTTTCCAGCTAGTCTTTTTAGAGTATATGCTGCACTTAAGCCACCAAACCTAGCTCCTAAAACAAGTACTTTTGTCATAAGTATCAATTTCATTAATTTAATTTAAAGTTTATAAAGGTTTGTTTCTATAAACTTTAATGTCTCTCTTTTTCTAAAGTTATCATTAAGTATTTCATTCTGTTAAAAATGTAAAAAAGCTTATAACTTTTTGAACAAGTAATTAGTTATGCAGAAGTTGCTGGATAAATTCGTAGTAGTGAACGGACATAAGATCCATTACATTGAGAGTGGAGATGGTTTCCCCGTTCTTTTATTTCATGGTGCGAGATTTAACGCAGAAACATGGGTAAAGACTAATACGGTTAATGTGATTTCGACTTCGGGGTATAAAGCTATTTCCGTGGACTTTCCAGGATTTGGGTCTTCAGAAAGGATAGAAGGAATTTCTCTCTCAGAGTTTATAAATCTCTTCATGAAGACTCTCGGAATTAATAAAGCAATATTACTTGGTGCATCAATGGGTGGAGAGGCAGTGTTAGAGTTTAGTCTTAAATATACTGAATTTGTTTCTGGGCTAATACTAGTAGGTGCTGTAGGTGTAGAGGAATTCGAGGATCAATTATCAAAACTAAATAATGCCCCCTTATTATTAATTTGGGGCTCTCATGATACTGTCTCTCCAAAAAGGAATTATGAGTTAATATTGAACAAACTGAGAAATGCGAGGCTAGAAATTATAGGTAAGAACCACGCTTGTTACTTAGATGATCCCAACATGTTCAATGACAAACTTATTAGCTTTCTCAAGGGGATGAAATGAGTGGTAAAGAGCAATCAGACGAGAAACTTAGGATAATATTAAGGGACATGAGATACCTTACTATTCTAAAACACTTGAAACTTGCTAATGTAGACTATGGTAAATCGATAATGCTAAATACAAAAATTCCTTTAGATGAGATAATTAAGATATTGGATGAACTTGAAAATTTAGGTTTAATAGAGAGGGTACATGGCGCGACCTTAAAAAATACTGAAGCTAAATTTAAACTTAGTTCGGAAGTACATAAGCATCACACGTATTATAGACTCACCAGAGAAGGAGATCATCTGTTAAGATATTTAGATGATAAGATGTTAATCCATACCTATATAGAGATTATCAGAAATGATAATTTAGCGTTAAATATTCTTAAACTGGCAGATGAACTTAATGCAGATCATGCACTAACATATGCGAAATTGACTCATAAAAGGCTAGAAGAAGTTACACCAAAGATTGAAGAGCTAGTTAGAATGGGATTATTGGAAGAAAAGAATTCGAATAGTAGTTTCCTGAAAATGACGTCAATTTGAAATACCTTAAAAACTTTTTAGGATGATAATACCAAGACTAAACAATGAAAATAACGAGTCTCTTCAACAAGGGATTTACAAGGGTAAGGAAGTACCTAGAGAAAGTGAAGAAGACGCTAGGCAGTAAATCCCTAGTGAAGTTACTGGGTGCATCTCTGATCGAGGATGGATCAATGAGGGCCAAGTGCACCACGGCTGGAATTGACTACGAATACGCCTTGAGGAAGTTAGAGGAGGTCGCTAAGGTCGATCTAATCGAAGTAGTGAAGGAATTAGTAGGGGAACACAAGGTCCAGCTCTCAATAGACGACACACTAAACGAGAAATACTACGCTAAAGCCGCGTGGGTCTCAGCTCACATGACCCAATTCTTCTACTCCAGGAAGGATAAAACCTACATCCCAGCACACCAAATCCTTGTAGCCACAATAAGGGACTTGGAAACCAACGAGGTCTACTTGATCCACCTCGAGATCTACCTACCACAAAAAGTCGTGAATATCTTGAAACAAGAAGGGAAGCCAGTCCAGTTCAGAACGAAGATCGAAATCACGATTGAGCTGATAGAGAAAGTGAGGAGGAGATTTAACGTTAGTTCAATAGCGTTCGATTCGTGGTACGTGAACGAGAGAACTCTTCTGCCCGGTGTTGTTTCGGAACTTAAGGCGAGCGCGCGGGTTACCGAGGGAGGTAGATCCGTGCCGGTCGCCGAGTTCCCCGAGGGAGAGTTCTCCGTCACGTACCTCGGCGTTCCTATTAAATTAATTGTAGTTAATAATTATAAAGGTTGCGGGAGGAGGTACTTCTTCACAACCGACCTAACCATGACCTCTGAGGAGGTAATAACGACTTGGGAGAATAGGTGGGATGTTGAAACTATGATAAGGGATTTGAAGGTCCTAGGCCTTAGGAGCAGTTCGTTCAAGAGCGTAGTCAAGATCCTCGGATACATGAAGCTTGTTGGCCTAGTTGTGAACTTCCTCCACATCTTGAAGTATGAGCTCGGTTCCCACCTTGGTGTAAAGGCTCTCTCAAGGTACTTGAAAAACGTTTATGGATACTTCTTTGACTATAAGAAACTATTCAGACTACGATAAAATCTATAAAGTACTATTCGAAAATAATTAAGTTTGCCGATAGAAAAGCTAAGCCGAAAAAAGAAACAAGGACTCATCATAAATATTATGGTCTGTCAAGGATTGGAGAATTAGTAGTTAGGGAGATGAAAAGAAAAGGTATTCTACCTAAGTAGTTCTTTTACACTATGTATAACTTTAGGGATAGCCTCTGTAAGTTCTTCATTTGTAATTGTGTCATAGTTCTTTTTAACTATTTCACTTATAATTTCATCTATTTTCCTTCTCACTATTAACTCAATTATTTTAGCTCTTCTATTTATTATTCTCTTTTTGAACAACTCTTTTTGTTTCAAGTAATTAAGGTGATCTTCTATATTGTTTACCAATTCGCTAATTCCCTCATTTTTTGTCGCTATAGCTTTAACGATAAGTGGTTTCCATCCATCTCTGTAAGAAATTTCCGCACTATCTATAGCGAATTTTAATGTATTAAACGCTAATTCAGCATCTGGTCTATCAGCCTTATTTAAAACGTATATATCTCCAATTTCCATTATCCCAGCCTTTAACGCTTGTATATCATCTCCCGCACCTGGTATTGATACTACTAGAATTGTGTGAACGCTCTGCTCTACTTCTGTATCTGTTTGACCAGCTCCAACGGTCTCTATTATTATTTTATCATATCCTAATCCATCTAGAGCTTCAGTAAGCATTAATGCCTCTGCTGAAATCCCACCAAGATATCCTCTAGATGCTATGCTTCTTACGAAAACGTTTTTGAGAACCGTCTTATCTTGAAATCTTAACCTATTTCCCATAAATGAACCCATAGTGTATGGACTAGATGGGTCTATTACTATTACACCAACTCGATGTCCTCTAGCTACATACTCTTGGATTAATCCGCCTATTAGAGTGCTCTTCCCTGCTCCAGGAATTCCAGTTATGCCGATTACATGTGCATTCCCCGATCTCTTTGAGAGGGCTCCTAATGCGCTTATTCCTTCATCGGTCATATACTCAATTTTTGTTAATA
This sequence comes from Sulfolobus sp. E5-1-F, assembly GCF_009601705.1. Taxonomy (NCBI): domain Archaea; kingdom Thermoproteati; phylum Thermoproteota; class Thermoprotei; order Sulfolobales; family Sulfolobaceae; genus Saccharolobus; species Saccharolobus sp. E5-1-F. Next base: position 362,049 of record NZ_CP045687.1, read on the forward strand.
ACCTAGCTATTGCTAGTTCATTTCCATTTAAGGCTTCTTCTATTATTTTTTGTAAATTATTATTCAACATCTATACCTCTTTTTTGCCTTGCTATCTTTTTAACCTTCTCTACTATTTCTCTAAGACTACTTCCAGGTAGAAATACTTCATCCACTCCCATATCTTTCAACTTCTTAATATCCTCTGGAGGTATTACTCCTCCTACTATTAGTCCTACATCATTTAACCCATTTTGTCTCATTGTCTCTATTACTTTTGGTATTAACTCCAAATGAGCTCCACTTAATATACTAATTCCTATGACATCCGCATCCTCTTGCAATGCAGCTTTTACTATCTGTTCTGGTGTTTGCCTTAATCCAGTATATACTACCTCCATTCCCGCATCTTTTAACGCCCTTGCAACCACTTTTGCTCCTCTATCGTGACCATCTAAACCTAGTTTTGCTACGATCACCTTAATTCTTTTTGTCTTACTCATCATTATTACTAATACTTAAAACGTTTAAACTTTTCGCTTATTGTTTTGTCAATTGTTGAGGCCGATAAATATGGGTAAAAGTTTAATAATGTCAACTTGTTAATCATTCATCATATGTTTAAGATGTGGTATCTTCATATCTCTATTGCAATAATTGCACTGATTCTATCTTGCTTGATAGCGTTAGAATTTATAAGGATGAGAAAAGAATTTAGAGGGAAGTTAAATACAGTTCTAGTATTGCTTGGTAGCTTCTTAATTGCCCAATTTGGATCCTTTCTCCTAGACTTTATTATGTGGTCCAGTGATAAGAATCCTATCTATATTTATCCATCTTTGTTTACAATTTCTCTTTCTTTTGTTACTGTCCTTTTGTTCTATTATTACATTACAAAGATTTAAGTTTTTTATATTTTCTAGCTACATCATAAACTGAAATTATGGTGATTATAAAAACTACTACTAACGAAAATATGTCAGCCGAAAAGGGATGGTTTATAATAAGATATATAAGAATTACAAGTGAGGAGACTAGAAAAGAAGTAAGAAAGACAGATCTAGGCACAACCGCACTTCTAAACCTTACGTAATCTTCTAATATTACCTTAGTAACTATATACCCTTCATCAACTTCCTTAACGAGACCATCATCGATTAGTTTCTTAATATGATAACTTACAATGGATGGGGAACTCAAATTAAGATCTTTTTGTATTTTTCTAATTCCAACAGGTCTTTTCTGCCTAAGAAGGTAGAGGTATATTTTCCTAGCAGTCCCTGTCAGCTCCTCTTCCATTAACTACTAATAGTTTAACGTTACAAATAAGGTTTTCGATCTAAAAAATCTAGATTCTACCCATTCTAAATGTACTCTTCAGTTTATTCAAATAACTAAATTGAAAGTTCTCATAAATCGATAAGTGCTAAGAAAGCTTACTAAGATAGGTGTTAGTTCTTATCTTTTTTAGTAATATCTAGTTATAGCGAATAGATATATATACCTTGTGAATATCGTAGTTAATGTGAAACAGTACTTAATGGTTATTGCTGGCGTGTTAGTAAGCTTAGCAATTGCGTCTTTAGTAGTTTATGTCTCTCATATGTTTATAACATATAGTATAAAAGAGCCTAATATTGTAGAGCGACAGTCTGGCTATGCCCCACAAATGTATGAGTTAACTGTGAATGCAAGACCAGCCAATGGAAGCTATATGAATTCCTACCTTATATATTCTCCTCTCCAATCTTCTTTAGTAATTAACAAGGATCCAGTATTTCACGTTTACCCAAGTATAATAAATTTGGGTCCATTTAATAATTCAGCTATAATAACTATTTATTACTCTCCTCACGATAGAGTAAATATAGCTGTAACTCAAGAAACGTTTAATGTTAGTGTGATTAATACTACTGTTATTGATGATCAAATTGTAGCAACTCAAGTGGAAATTACGTTCTATAACGCGTCTCCAAATACGATATATTTGATTCCAATATGGAACCAATATAATGTCACGTATTATGTTCTAATATATTATGAATAAGTCAGTCTATCGACCCTTCTTCACTAGTCTAGACGATGTAGGCGTCATCATGTGCCCCGTTCGGCTGAGGGCCTTCACTCATTTTATAACTTCTCGTCGGGCCCAGATAGGGAACGGGGCTTTCTCAATCTTTTATATAATCTATACAAGAATATAACAATTACTATCTGACCTATATCTAGTTGCAATGTAGCAGCATGATTATAAATTATTTCAACAAGAAAAGGTAGCATTTGTATGTGTGGTCTCCATACATACCATATGAGGTAATAATTAAGATAGTTTAGAAATACAAAACTTATAGCAGATGCATCAATGATCATATTGTAATAATCATTTTTATAACCCGAAACCAATAAAATAGATATTATAAATATAATTAGTGCTATAAATGCAGAAAATGATACTCCTACTGGAATCGTGAGATTATATGTTACTCCACTACTTGCTCTATATACAAGCGGTTCATCTATTGGAACTAAGGGAGCCATGGAGAGTAATATTATTGTTAATATTATTGATCCTACTAGTACCCAAACATAATACTCAGAATTTTTCATAAGCGATAATGGGTATATAATAAATTATAACTTTATTCCTCAGCATTAAGCGTATCTATATAAAATCCTTTAGCAAGTTATTTCATGTAATGTCTACTACAAAAAAATTCTATGAACTTCAAGATCTAATTCTAGCTAAGATGTCATTAGAAAAGGTGAAATTACATATCGAAGAAAGAAAAGATAGAACTATATTCAAATGGGTCAAAAAGGAGCTAACTGGATTTTTCAGAAAATTTTCTAATGCGGAAAGGTTTAGAGATTTGGTAAATAGTATTAATAAGGGTCTAGAGGAGGAAAATTATGAGATAATACTTGAAAGCGTAAAAAGATCATTGGATATTATAGCGGATGAAATTGAAAAATACTATCAAGATTTACAGAAGATGTAATATTTGGATTATTCCTACTCTATTTATATACATAGTATATATGGCAACTAATATAATAATTATTGCAAATAATTTTCTTAAAGTTTGCCTTGGCGTTCTCGATGCAATCGTGGAGCCAGCATATCCGCCTATAACTCCTCCCACTAAGTATAATAAGCTTATTATGATATCCACATAACCATACACCGCGTATGTGATTGCTGCTGTAACTCCAAAAGTACCTACTGCGATTAATGATGTGCCTATAGCCCTAAGCATATCTAACCCAGTACTGAATAATAAGCCTGGTACTACTAGAAATCCTCCACCTATTCCGAAATAACCTGATGCAAACCCTACTAGAAATCCTACTGGGACTACCTTATTTATTTTTATCCTTTCACGGAGAGCCAGTCTATGAAAATCATTGCTTAATAAACTTCTATTAGGATTACATTTTGATCTCCACATTCTAATTGCAACAGCGATCATTAGAAAGCCGAAGAGAAATAATATCAGTGCACCTGACATTAAATGACTTAAATAAGCCCCTAATATATCCCCTACTACACCCGGAATTGTGAATACTATTCCCTCTAGCACTCTGACGTTCCCTCTCCTAAAATGCATATAGGAATTAATATAGGAATTAATACCAACTGCAAGTGCAGTAGTTCCTAAAGTAAGATGTGTTATGTAGCTGTACTCTGGTGTATTTGGTGAAATTCCATTTGCTAGACCAACAAAATACAATAGAAGCGGAATTGCAAGAATTGAACCTCCTCCTCCAATAAGACCCAGACTAAATCCTACTAATATTCCGGAAATAATAGAGAGTAAGTATTGTAATGGTGTAACGGCTATTTGAAATGTTGTGTCTCCAAACATAATAACTTAATCTAGTTTTAACTTTAAAAAGTTTATGAGTATGTAAAACTTTGTTAGTACTTTTAAACTAAACATAGTTAAATTTGCTGGTTTATTTATCCTGAATAAGTTTTAACAGTATATTGTAATATTATTATTTATGAAGAAATTATTAATTATTGACTGGCTGCATTATGTTCTGAGATTTAATATTGAACTTTTGTGTGAAATCAGAGTGGGATCTCGAATCCATGTGGACAGTAAGAGGGCCTTCCCAAGTACTCATATAATTTATCTATAATCTCTTCAGGAACAAGATAGTCGAACTGTTTGGAATATTCACAAGCTGTTTGCTTATCTATCCCAATATTAACTAGTAGTATCTCTATCACTCTATGAGCTTTTATTAGGAAATTTATACTTCTTGTTCCATTATTGGTAATCCACACTCCATCTTCTTTCTTTGCTACTAAACCTTTCTCTTCCAAATGCGACACTTCCTCAAAAACACTTGATGGGGCTATTTTTAGGTCCTTCGCGATTCTATTTATCTTAGCCCCTTCTCCCCCGTCATTATATCTTTTTATGGTAAGCAAATATGAGAGCTCTCTTCGTGATAAGTTAGACATCTATGAATCAACTCTCAATAAAAATAAATAAAGTTTTGTTTAAAATCATATAGTCGTGAAAGACAATATTTCCGCTCTTGTAACACCCTTTGATGATAAGGAAAATCTAAATATTGAAGCATTACAGCAATTATTGGATTTTTTAACTAAAGGTGGAATTAAGGACTTCTGGGTACTAGGGACTAGTGGCGAGTTTAATATGCTTTCTCAAGATGAAAAGATACTGATTGTTAGTAAAATACGTGAGATGACAAAAGGAAAAATCTATGTAGGTATTAATGAGAATTCAATCAAAAATAGTCTAATATTAGCTAAAAAATACTATGATATTGGTGTTGATTATATTTTTTCAGTACCACCTATTTATCATAAACCTTCAGAAAAAGGTTTAGTAATATATTTTAACGAGTTGCGTAATAAGGTAGATTTACCATTGTTCTTGTACAATATACCCTCGTTTACTGGATATAATGTTCCTCTTCATATAGTCGAGAAGCTAGCTGAAGAGTCAGTATTAGATGGTATGAAATACTCAACTACAGATTTTGTCTGTTTCTTAAAGTATCTGAAAAGCTTAAAAGGTATAAACAAGAACTTTAAGGTATTCATTGGAGAGGATAGGATGATCCTATCTGCTCTTATCTATGATGCTGATGGTGCAGTTTCTGGAATCTCTAATTTAGTTCCAGAATTGGTTACCAATTTATACGTGGAATTTGATAGAGGGAATATACAAAGGGCTATAGAAATTCAAAGAATCGTGAATAAATTAGTAGATGTAGTAAGTTTAGGTGATTTTCCGAGTGGAATTAAGATAGGTTTAAGATATAGGGGGATTAATGTTGGGAGTGTTAGGAAACCATTAATGGAGGATAGTAGAGCTGAAGGAGAAATATATAATGCGCTGAAAGAAATAGGTATATAGAGATGATGAAGGTCGATGGGAAATACTGGATAATGAAGAGAATTATCCCCGGCTGAGAGTTATGGATAACTTGGATCGCATTGCAGAAGAGGTAAGAAAATGTCAGAAGTGTAAATTATGGAATTACAGGAAAAATGCTGTACCTGGAGAGGGTAATGCTAAAGCTGAGATCATGTTCGTAGGAGAAGCGCCTGGAGAAAACGAGGACATTGAGGGTAAACCTTTTGTTGGGGCAGCTGGCAAACTTTTAACGAAACTTATAAATGACGTATTAGGTCTAAGCAGAGAGGATGTATTTATAACGAATTTAGTTAAATGTAGGCCTCCAAATAATAGGGATCCAGAAGAAGACGAAATAATTGCTTGTTCGCCGTACTTGCTTAGACAAATTGAATTGATAAGGCCCCGTATTATAATAACCTTAGGTAGGCATTCCACATCTTATCTATTCATGAAAATGAACCTAAAAATGGCATCCATCGGGAAAGTTAGAGGGAAGTTTTACCCTTGGAATGAATATGGATATAAGATTCTGGTATTTCCCACATATCATCCAGCTGCAGCTCTTTATAATCCACCTATTAAAAAAATACTAGAAGAAGATTTCAGAAAAGTTAGAGAAGCATTAAGTTCAAAACCTACTACTTTAGATAATTTCTTGTATGGATCTGGGAATAAAGGGGAAAAAGGTAATAGTGACAGCAGCAAGTAAAGGTATAGGTTTTGCTATCGCAAAACGTTTTTTAGAAGAAGGTGCGAAAATTATTATTTCATCTCATGATGAATCAAACCTAATAAATGCCTACAATAAACTAAAGGAGCTTCATGGTGAAAATGTAAGTTATATAAAAGCGGATTTGATGAATCCGAAAGAAGTTGAGTTTCTCATTCATGAAGGTTATAGAAGGCTTGGGGGATTGGATGTTTTAGCTTATGTTACTGGAAGTCCAAAACCTGGAAATTTATTTTCTTTATCAGATAAGGATTGGTTAGATGCGTTTAACTTACTACTACTCAGTGCAGTTGTTGCAGTTAGAGAAGCTGGTAATTTAATGCAAAATGGAGGTAGGATAATTCTATCTACGTCGATCACATTAAGACAACCTATTGATAATCTCGATTTATCAAATGTAGTTAGGCTTTCATTAGCAGGCTTGATAAAGGTTGCATCAAGGGAACTAGGACCTAAGGGAATTTTAGTAAATGGAGTAATGCCCGGTTGGACAAGGACGGAAAGATTGCTTCAAATAGTAAGAGAAAGAGCAATAAGGGAGAGTAAGAGTGAAGATGAAGTTCTTAAGGCAATTGTTGCGGATGTACCTCTAGGTAGAGCAGGGGAACCAGAAGAGATTGCTAACGTTGTAATATTTTTGGCGTCCAACCTTTCTACTTATGTTAACGGCACCTTAATACCAGTAGACGGAGGGAGCATAAAAGGAGTCTTTTAAGCATTTTTGCAGATAATACTCCGTATTTTCTTTATCAATAGATTAACGTGAAAGAAGCCCGCTAATGATTATATTTTATTCTGCTAAGTATTACCGTAGAGTGATCTGTAGTGAGGATTACTGAATTTTACGTGTCGAATTTTAGAAGTCTCAGTGAGGTGAATTTAAAGGATCTGGGTGGGTTTAACATAGTCGTTGGATATAACGGATATGGAAAGACTAATCTTCTTTCATCTATCTACTTGTTTATCAAAAATTTGTCAGCTGGAATAGAAAAAAGATCTGTAGAAGATAGGAATCAAGAGTTCATATTATTATGGCAAGGTTATGATGTTTCAAAACCTATTATGATAGGAGGAAAAGTGGAATTCTCGCCTGAAGAATCAAACAAAATTGTAGGTAAAAATCAAAAGATAACATTAGAGATAATAAATAAAATGAGATATAATAATAAGTTTGTTGAATGGAATTTGGATACTCTTTATATAAATGGATCTCCTCCAGGAGAGGATGATTTAAAGGTTGCGAGGAAGCTAGCTGAATATGCTTCACAAGCTATCGAATACGTGCCTATCTTTGATCAGACTTACTTTGATGAAACATTGAAGAGGATGACTGATATGAATAAGTCACCGATTAATTTAAGAAAGTACTGGTATGACTTTGTTAATTTGGTAGCTACTACAATCCCAGAAGTTAAAGGAATGGAGTTTTGGGATGGGAGAAGATTAGTACTTAATGTGTACAATTTGCCAATATATATAGATTTGGCGGCTAGTGGTTTCCAGAGAGTCATACTTATGTTATTCATAATCTGGCTTAGTGGGAATAAGATACTATTAATTGAAGAACCAGAAGTGAATATGCACCCAACACTTCAAGCGAAAATTATGAAATTAATTAAGAACTGGACAGATAATAATATATTACAGTCTTTCCTTACTACACATTCTCCATATATTGTGGAAATGTCAGCAGATACTTATATTGTTATGAGAAGAATTAACGGAAATTCAACTGCAATAACAGTAAAACCAACAACAGATCTAAGGGGAACTATAAGTTTACTTAACGCTAGCCTAAGTAGTATTTTGTTTAGTAGGATTATAATACTGACAAGTGAATTAGCTGAACCCTCTGTAATAGTGAACTGGTTAAAGAGGCTAAATATAAATGTAGAAGATAATGGGATATCTGTCTATAAAGTATCTTCCGACTTAGAATTACAGCATTGGCTCAAATTGAAAAATATGTTAAATCTGGACGTGATATTCCTTGGACTATGTGATAAGTTAGATATGACCTTAAAGGATTATTGTGTTCCTTTAAGTCGTGAGGTGGAGAATTTCTATAGCAAACAAGTCTTATTAGAGGTATTAAGGAGACTTGGTATATATCCAGATGAAAAAGAAATAAGAGATTTAGGCAAAGAAGAGAACTTAAGATGGATTGTAAATGTTTTGAGAAAAAGAGGTATAGAGTACGAGAAGCTTAGAATGTCTATAGGGGAACTTATAACTAATGCTGACACTATTGAAATACCTAAAGAAATAGAGATATTAGCAAATAAAATTAAATCCCTCCAAGCAACACTATAAATTATGGATCTTAATATCTTATTTGATATAGGCTTTCTCCTCATATTTATAGGAATAATTATTCTTTTCGTAGGTATGATACGTGAAGCTAATAAGTCTTCTGATAGGGATCAAAAAACACAAGTTGGTGGTGTAATTTTTATAGGTCCAATACCAATAGTGTTTGGTTCATCGAAAGGTATAGCTAAGTGGATGTTAATAGTGGCTATAATTCTATTCATCTTAATGATAATATTTTATATCTTATAGAATAGTTATAATAAAAAATTATTAATCTCTTTTATGTAATATTACGAGTATCGCTACAATGATTATGGTAATTATTATTGAAATAGTAAGTGAAATATTAGGATTAATTACTTTGAATGGTAACGTAGTATTAGTATAATTAAATACGTTAGGATAAGTCTCGAATGGATTTATATAGCTGTTGCCCACAAAATTTAAGCTAAAATATGGGATTTGCGTTGTTGAATTAATTATCTCAACTACTTCTTCTTTAATTAATGTTCCATTAGGAGCAAAATATAGAACTTGTTGCGCTTGGTTTTGCGAAATATTGTGAACATATTTATATGTAAGGAAGTTTCCGATTGGAGTAGAAACTTTGGTTTCTCCAACTAATGTGAATACATTATTATTCCACGTAATGTTTTTTGTACCTGCATTCACTATGAAACTGGTAGGTATTTTTTGTGGTTGATTTATGTATAAAACAAAATTTACTGAATCTCCCAATAATGAAGCAGGTAATACTAGTTGTTGTGCAGATCTTACTTGTATTTGGGTTATTTGTGATGCTATAGTATCATTGCCTAAAATAAGCGGATAACTTATTTGTAAATAGCCTTCAGGAATAAGAGAGTTTGATAACGAGGAGTAGTTGTATACTGCGTATAAATATGATTTATTCAAGAAGTTCATATATTGACTGTTTATTGCAGAATTAAGGGAAATTGTGGAGAGGTTTGAGAAGGACTCTAATATTAATTCTAAAGATCCATTATTTAATTTCGATACTATGCCATTTTCAAGTATATTTAGACTTATTTGTTGATTGTTTAAATTCGCTGAGTAGTTGTATGAGGTGTAATTTACCCCATTTATTAAACTGATGCTCTTACCTTTATAGACTAAGGCAATGGTCTCATTTGGCGTTATTATTCCATAAGAAGTATTATAGATTAGACTTTGTTCTATAAAAGGATAATAAATAGACAAAGGTTGATAAAACAAATTTAGACTGTATTCTCCTTTTTTAATATAAATATTATTTCCTAGTTTTAAAGTACCATTTGCGAAGTTCCCACTTATGTTGACATAAACAATATTTTGAACGAATCTAATCACTTGGTAAGTTAATGTATAATTGTAGATATGTGTTATTGTCTTATTTCCAACAGTAGTACTATTTATTAATTTTACAGCATATGTTAGTGAAGTAGGTATAGTTATACTATTAACCGTAGTGGTGTTGGCTTGCAGAATTACTAATGATCCTAAAATTCCCCACGTAATTATTAAGGCCAAGATTGCTATAGTATATGATCTCATACACAATACACCACAAATTACTTAATATTAACTTTTATCGTTATTTTATGGATAGGCCGCTCGTAGCTGTAGGTTGTCTTATTGTTGAAGAAAATAAGGTTCTACTAGTTAAAAGAAAAAATCCGCCAAATGCTGGGTTATGGGCAATACCAGGTGGCAAGGTAGAGTATGGCGAAACGTTAGAGGATGCATTAAAGAGAGAAATGAGGGAGGAAACTGGACTCGAAATAGCTGTAGGTAATATTTTATCTATCGTACAAGTGATAGATCAAGGTTATCATTATGTTATTCTAGACTTTGAGTGCAAACCAATAGGTGGGAAACTTAATGCTTCTAGTGATGCGTTAGAAGTAGAATATATACCTTTTAATAAACTAGAGAATATACCAACTACAAGAACTACCTATGAGATGTTAATTAAGTACCTTAAAGGAGAAAGGCCACCGTACTTCATCATTCAAATCTCCAGGTAGATTTATCCTTGCTATCGAGTATCCTCACTCCAGCTTTTAATAATTCCTCTCTTATCTTGTCAGAGATTTCGTATAATTTCATTTGTCTCAATTGATTTCTTATATCTACAACTGCGTCTATTATTTTATACATCTTCTCGTAGGTAGGATAGAACTCCTCATCCATTACTCCAAACACTTCATTGAATTGTTTAAGTGCTTCAAAAGCTAACATAGCACCTAGGAAATCTCTACTATACTGTAAAGTGGAGAATACTAATCTTACTATCTCGTGTACATACGATAAGGCAGTAGAAGTGTCAAAGTCGTTACTCATCGCCATATGAAAGCTATCTAAATTATTAAGTATCTCTCTGTATGTTTTGATATCGTCGTCCTTTGCATAGAATTTAGGCCCCTCAGATATTATGCCTCTAATTACTGCCATTGAATCTTTTATTCTCTGCAATGCGGATTTTGCTTGCTCTAAGGCTTCTTCAGAAAAGTCTATCGGTGACCTGTAATGAGAAGTTAAGTACCAATATCTTAAAACCGATGGTCCCCATTTCTTTATAGCCTCATTTAGCGGTATTATGTTTCCTAAAGATTTGCTCATTTTTTCTTTTCTTATAGTTACAAAGGCACTGTGAACCCAATATGAGACCCATTTTCCACCAGTTAATGTCTCAGTTTGTGCTCTTTCGTTTTCGTGATGTGGAAATATTAAATCAGCTCCTCCTCCATGAATGTCAAATCTCTCCCCTAGATATCTTGTTGACATAGTTGAACACTCAATGTGCCATCCAGGTCTTCCTTTACCCCAAGGTGATTCCCAATAAGGTTCACCAGGTTTCCATGCTTTCCATAATGCGAAATCATAAGAATGTTTTTTCTCCTTAACGAATTCTTCTCCTTGATTCCATTCTTCTTTTTTAGTGTTGGAAAGTTCCCCATAATTAGGATAAGTATCAACGTCAAAGTACACACTACCACTAGGTGCTACATATGCATGTCCCTTATCTATGAGTTTCTGTACGAAATCGATGATTTCTTTTATGTGCTGAGTTACGCGAGGGTGTATATCTATTTTTACCTTAAGCTGAGATAACATGTCTAAGTAATCTTTTGTGTAGTAATTAACAATCTCATTCCAATCTTTTCCAGTCTCTTGGGATTTTTTAATTATTTTATCATCAATATCTGTAATATTTTGAACCCTTATGACTGTATAACCTTTTAACCTTAGATATCTCGAAATTGCATCAAATACAACGAAAGTTCTTCCATGACCTATATGAACGTAATCATAGACTGTGGGACCACACACATACATTTTCACAAAATTTGGATCTATTGTATTAAATTCCTCTAACTTTCTACCGAGTGAATTATATATTCTAATTCTAAAATCCATTATTCACTCACACTAGTTCATTTTAAATAGTTTTGAAGTTAATTGCCTAGCTTTTGGTATGTTATAGAGTTTATCTGGTTTTTCATTAAGCTTTTTAGCTATTTCAAGTGACGTAACTCCCGCTAATGCAAGCAAACTAGAAATATTCTTTAAATCATTACTAAAATATGGCTTTATGACTATTGGGTTTAATACATCTTCAGTAATCTTGTCTATTTCTGAGCTTTCAATAATGACTGATACTAGGGAAGGTCCATGAACATAGCTTTCTATCTCATTATGGTTTATCTCTGGTATTTCGCCATAAAATGCAGGATGCTTAGCGTTCTCATTTATTTCTTGTTTGAATCTTTTTGCTATCGCCAAGTATTTTGACGAGTAAATTACAGGAATTCTATTTATTAGTAACTCAGCTAATCTTATGGCATCAGCCTTTATTTTTTCTTTAGCTTCCATTACCCCAAGTTTCAATTCCATCTCATTTATTTTGATACCTCTTCTTTTAGTAGTCATCTTTATTAGGGGTGTGAAAAGATATGGAAAAGCATATCTTGTCTGAAAACCCGAGGGTACCTTAACAAGTTTCAAATTCTTCTCCTTAGCAAACTTCTCAAGTATTCCGCCAGACGTTATTATTATAACTTCAGATCCAGCTTTTACCGCATTTTCCACATCAATTATTGTCTCTGTAGTAGTCCCAGAATAACTTACGGCTATTAATGTCTCTTTCCCCGTGAACTTTCTCCTAAATGAAAGTTCGACTCCTAAGATGTTTGCTATTTCTCCAACAATTCCGCTCCCGCCAATTCCGGAGAATACTATGTTATCGTTCTTAATTTCATGAGTGGAAATTTCAAATGCCTCATCAAACATTTTATCCCAGTTGAGGTAAATTTCATCCACCCTTTATCACCACAGATATAGACATAGATGGAGGATTTGAGGACATATTAACAGTTATCGTATCTATACCGAGCGATTTATTATTTTGTTTTAGAGCTATGATCATTTCCGAAATAGAGAATGCTAATGAATCTATAATATTTTCTATGTTTTCTGAAAGTTTACTTCTAGATACTATTGAGAAAACTGCTGGTTGTACTAAGTAACCGAAGATTGAGTTAACTCGCTGTGATATTTGAAAAGTGTAAGAGAGTACGTCGTCCCATCTCTTTTCATCGATACTTTTAGAGAAGTATTCGAACAAAGATTTGGATTTTGACAGTTGATTTTTTAAGAATCTCAAAAGATCTAACTCATTTATTCCTAGTTCGCTCTCATTTATTTTATTAAGCTCAGCTAAAGTATTATTTAATCTTTCAACAGCTTTCATGTGTTATATTTAGACCGTAAATATAATAAGGTTTCTGTGAATTTAATCAGTTATGGAGAAGCTCATTATTATAGGTGGTGGAGCTGCCGGGATGACTGCTGCCTCATGGGCTAGAAGGCTTAAGCTTAATATGGATATAACAGTCTTTGAATCCACTAAGATGGTCAGCCATGCGCCTTGTGGTATTCCCTATTTTACTGAAGGTCTTTTCGACGACGAAAACTTATTCATGACATATACTCCAGAATATTTTATTGAAAAGAGGAAGATAAACGTCAGAATAAATTCCAAGGTGGAGGAGGTAGATTTAAGATCTAGGACTGTCACAGTAAGAGAGAATCAAGAGATTAAGAAATACGAATTTGATTATCTATTAATTTCAACAGGAGCTAAACCTAGAAAGATAAATGCAGAGGGAGAAAGAATTTTTTACGTTCATCATCCTGCAGAAGCTTCTTACATAAGGCAAAAATTATGGAATGTTAATAAAATTGCGATAATTGGTGGGGGAATATTAGGGATAGAGATGGCGGAAGCATTAAGAGCTAGAGGAAAGAAACTTGTTTTGATTCATAGAGGGAAATATTTGCTCAATAAAATGCTAGATGAAGATATGGGTAGGATAATATCAGATAAGGTTGGAAGTGAAATAGAGCTAAAGTTAAATGAGACTCTGATGAACGTTACAGAAGGAGGAAGGGTCATAGTAACAGATAAAGGAAAATATGAGGTAGATGCTACTGTAGTTGCTATTGGAGTTGAGCCAAATATTGACCTAGTTAAAGATCAGTTAAAAATAGGGGAAACGGGCGCTATATGGACTGATAATCATATGAGAACGAGCATCGAAAATGTTTATGCAGCTGGAGACTCGGCAGAATCAATAAATATTATTACAAAAAAACCTGATTGGGTTCCCTTTGCTCCAGTAGCTAATAAAATGGGTTTCGTAGCTGGAAATAACATTGGTGGTAAAGATATAACGTTCCCTGGAGTAATAGGGACGATGATCACTAAATTTGAGGAATATATTATAGCCAAGACTGGTATTACCGAGAATGAAGCCAAACTGCATAACATTAAAACAGTTTCAGCTACAGTTCATCATAAGACTAGGGCTAGATACTATCCTGGATCAAAAGATATCATAGTGAAGTTAATCGCTGAGGCTAATACTATGCGAATAATAGGTGCACAAATTATAGGAGAAGAGGAGGTTCTAGGAAGATTAAATATGATGGCAGCAATTATTCAAAAAGGGTTTACTGCAGAGGAGTTATTTTTCGTGGAAACTGGGTATGTTCCGCCTGTAAATAGGGTATGGGATGCGGTTACTTTAGCAGCGAGAAAACTATATACTGGCATTAGCGGGGAATAGATCTAAGCTTTTCGAATCTTCTTTGAGTATTACCTCATATTTAAATATTACCATAATAAAATATGATATGAAAGATGGCTAAAAGGTTAGAGCTTCAAGTATTACTAAAGGATATAATCTCAAATTATATTGTGAACTATTTAACCTCTTACAGCAGTATAACTGCTGGGGTAGATAATCTAGTTGGAGAGGAAGATAGTAGTGGTATTTTGATTTCTCCTTTAAATGAGTTTATTAGGGTTGTCAGTGCTAAATCTGGTCAATCTTTAATTTATTCGTTAGATGGAAGTAGTAGAAGTTTTATCTCATCTAAAGGTATTATTAGCGTTGCATCTGTTGTAGTTTCATCAAATATTTCTCCTATTTTTGGAGTATATCCTCCCATTTCTGGTTATCCAGAATTGGATTTGAGAAAGCCCTTTTTGGCGTTAGCCTCTTCAGCGCATCAAAGTCCCTTATTACCCTTCTTTTACACTTCCGAATACGTTACAACCTTATCTTTAGACGGTTCCTTCTTTACTTCAGTAAATTCGCCAGAAGAAATAGAGACTGAAATAAGGACTATTCTTGAAACTGAGGCTCTTAAAAAAATACCAAATGAGGGTTCTATTTTGCTAGATGGTCCCTTAATACCCCCGTTGATTTTCTTGAGAAATAAGGTTAGAGATGATGTATTGAATTTACGTTTAGAAGCTATAAGGGGAAGGAATGTGATAGGTATTGTTAAAAGGTTAGATAAAAGCCGATTGTTAATTTCTAGTCTCTACAAATTATCCTCTAAATTTGTGGAAAAATTTAGAATTGATCCAAGGAGATATTTCAGTGATGAATCGTTTATACTTGATTTAATCAAAGCTAATTTATCACCTCCTTATTCTCCAATATCTTTAGGTCCAATACTAAGAAATATAGGTAGCACACCAGTCTACGTTAATTATCTGATTTATCCTCTTCATCCTTACGTTTATAAATTTGCTGTATTGAGGGTAGAGAGTCTAAATAATGATTCTAGAGTTATAGATCAATTATCTTCATTAAAGTTTACTAAAGACGGTATCCCATTTGTTCTCGCAATCGCCGATAGAACTGCAAAGGAGATAACAAACGCCATATTAAAGATTGTTATGACCTCATTAGAGACAATGGGATTACAGGCTAGTTTTTACAGCAAGATTGAGCAGGTGAGAATTTGAGCTCAGATGTTTCGCTATACAACGATATAAAAGATAAGATATCTAAGGCAAGAGCACTAGCCATAACGTTAGGTGATTTGGTAGGAAAAGTATCTAGGTATGTACCTAGCAGAATTGATGAGGAAAACAATTTAGTTAACGTAACTATAGATCCTCAAACTTACTATAAGTATCCTTTTCTAGGTAAGATAGGTATCTTTTTAGGAGCTATAGATATAAAGACACTGTACTTTGTTTTGTTAAGAGTTATAGGTTATGAAAGAAGCGACGCATCTTCTTTATTTAGTGGGGATTCCAATGTATTGAATAATATAGGATTAAGTGATGATGAACCTGGATCATTAATAACTAATGTTACTCTAAAATGCGAAATGCTTACTAAGGTAGATTTCCTTTCTTCTTCTGAGCCAGATGCTGCGGATATTATATTAGAACCACAATCTCCCGTGATAATTCCTAAGCCGGAAGTTATAGAGAGATCTTTGGGTACTACTAGAGGTTTATTGAGATTAGGATTTTTAGATATTGCGTATAGTAAGGTTAGAGTAAGTACAAGTCTTGATGATCTGAATTTCCACATGCTTATATTAGGCACCACGGGAGCAGGCAAAACTTCTTTCATAAAAGATTTAATAGCTGGACTTAATGTAATTAATGAAGAAGGTAGTAAGATCTTTATCCTTGATGCGACTGGTGATTACTATCATATTTTCCTTCCTCCTGACAAATCTGATAAGATGGTTATGAGGGGCGTAGAGGAATTTAATCAACTTTATAGCGCAATAGTTAAGGGTATCAATCTCGACATTATTTATCCCATCAGTAAATCATGGGTAAAAAAGTATCTTGGTGGTGCTAAATCCGCTGGATCAATAGCGAAAGTATACTTAGATATGTTTGTGAAACCAATTCTCAACTATTTGAGTAATAAGGGTATTTCCTTATATACTTCCATAATAAACAATAAGATTATTATTTCCAATGCAGAATGGACATCTCAAGTTACAATTTATCCATTTTATTTTAGATTTAGAGATGTTAAGACAATTTTACATAGGCTCAATCCTTATTTCACTGAGCAAGCGTCACATTTTATAAAAATTATGATAAGAAAAAAGGGGAAAGATATCAAAAAGCTAGAAGATTTAATAGATTTATTTAACGAGAATAGCCTGGAAGGCGTTGAAATTCATAGAAGCACAAGGGAAAACATTGTTAGAGGTTTATATTTGCTCAAGGAAACCCAACTTTTTGATGTGGGTGTAGAGAGGTTTCCATTAAGCAAGATTCTTAAAGACTCTTTATCATCAACACTAGTTTTTGATCTATACAATAGTGAGCTTGATGATTTCTCTCAGAAAATCTTAACATATTATTTCCTAGACCGCTTATTTGAATTTAGAGAAAGGCAAATGCGAAGTGGAAACGTTAAAGGAAGAAACGTGATAATTATTGATGAAGCTCATAGGTTTTTTCCATCGTCTAAAGGAGGTGAGGAGGATACTAACTATATTAGAAGAGTAGCTGGCAAAATAGCTACCATGATGAGATTGGGTAGGAGGAGGAAAATCGGTTTCGTATTTGCTACTCACAATCCTAATGACTTAAGTGATATAATTATACAGTTAGCAAATACTAAGATTATATTTAGAATTAAGTCAGAAGTAGCTGAAACTCTAGGTCTATCTAAGACTGAGGCTAAAATATTAAACTGGGAGAGAAATGGTGTAGCCTATTTGCTTACGCCTTGGCTTAGAGAAGGTAAAATTAAGATAAAAACTGCGGTACCTCCTCCGTTAGGTCATTACGATTTGTCTAAAACATAAATACTATCGTTATAAGTTAAACTAGTGGAGTCAAACTTAGAAGATCTTGTAAATATGTTAAAGAGAAAGAAAGAGAAGGAAGTTGTTATAGAATTTTTGAAAACTATTAGGAAATACTTACCACCCTCGGACGATTTTTCTATAACGTTATGGAAATCAGGGATTTATGAATATATACTAGATAGGAATGGCGTAGCAATTATGAGAATAGCTGAAGATGAGTATTTACCTTATATGTCAGCATATGAGAAAAGAATGGACTACTCACAACTCCCCGATAATCTTATAAACAACCTTGATTGGAAAGGAATTTTAAGGCAACTAAGGGATATAGCCTTAGAATACGCAAAAAGAGATAAAAGTTTTGACAAGATAGCTGATATGATTAATCATGTCATACTTGAAAATCTCTGATACTGCTGTTGAAACATTTAGATTTATCCATTATGAACAATCCAATTTTTTAAATAGACTACATGGGGGTGATATGCTGTTCTTTCTGGTGGAGGCTGGGATGTTGTCTGCTACGAAGGTTGCGATGGGTACTACTGTTTTAGCCTCACTTGACGATGTAGTATTCAAAAAACCAGTTAAATTAGGTGATATAGTCAAAGTGAGGGCTGAAACGGTATATGTGGGTAATACTTCGCTTGAAGTAGAAATCAGTGCATTTGATAGAGATGAAGAGGTAGTTTCAGCTTACGCTACATATGTCAAAGTTGATGATTTGTTAAGACCTGCTCTAGTTAACGTAAAGATCATAGCAGAAACTGGTGATGATAGGAAGAAAATGGATGAGGCTAAAAGAAGAAGAGAGAATAGGCTATCTAAAATACTAAATAGACAGAATATGAGGTTTTATGTAGAGGATATTACTGATGGATTAAGGTATAGGATAAGTAATGTGGTTCACGTATCGCCAGAGTTAACATATGATGGAAGAATAATGTCGGCAGGTAAATTACTGAAACTTATGGATGATCTTGGAGGGATAATCTGCTTAAATTATATAAACTATAGTAGCAAGGGTCTTTATGATAATTTTAACGCCGTAGTTACAGTAGCAGTAAAGGGATTAGCGTTTTACTCTCCCATAAGACTTAACGATATTGTAACAATAAGAGGGGGGCTCATTTATGTAGGCAATACCTCCGCTGATATTCTCATTAACGTAATTAGAGAAGATGTAAATGGTAAAAAGGAACACGTAACCACTGCTTATTTTACGTATGTCAGAGTTGATAAAGAAGGGAAACCCATTAAAATGCCAGCATATATACCCGTTACGGAAAGAGAAAAAAGACTTTATGAAGAAGCACTAGTACGTAGAGGTTTGCGTAAATAAATATATAGTAGGAATAACGAAAGTGCAAAGGAATAGAATGAAATTTGATACCCAGATACTATATTGTTAGAAGAACCCGATAAAAATCCTCCAACAACATTTGCTATATCTTTACTAACGTTGAATATTCCAATAATAGTTGCCTTATTTCTCTTCAATCCCTTTATTAACAGTGTGAAGAAAGAGATGTTATATATTGGAAATAGAGGACCAAAAACTAAGAACAATAACATTGTCCCTTCATATATTTTCAATCCCATAAGAATTATGTAAACTAATGATAAAACTATCAATGATCTGGCAAACGTCACTAACAGCATAAAGTATTCTTCCCTTCCTTTAACCACACTAATTCCTTTGCTGTAAATCACCTCTTCTATTAAATAAAGGAAAGTATAACTGAGGAATATAATGTAAGATGGATTCAACATTAAATAGTTTAATGGCACGAATAAGGTATAGAATATTTCAGCTGCCATATTAAACCAGAAATAAGAAACAAGTGGAATGAATAAAATTCTAAGCAATTTGTTTCTATCAACCGCATCGTAATTAATCCCTCCATCATATTTAGGAATATGAATTACGTTGAAGATAAGGGAAACTGAGAAGAATATAAGGATGAGGTAATCATTATGATAAAAAGCGGAAAGTAAACTGCCCGTAACGTTTCCAGCTAATGAAATTTGCGATAATCTAGTATTTTCTAAAACTAACTTTTCTTGTGGGGTGGTTTCAAGCAATATTGCAGAGTATATAGGGCCATCTAATGCTGAAACGAATCCGCTTAGTTCATAAGCTATTAATTTATTATAGTGATATATTAGGCCAATAGCTATGCCAAATAACGAGAGCACCACTGCATACTCCTTTCTCAACCTCGTCTTATCGATTAGATAACCCCATACGTAGGATCCTAATGCATTTAACGCATTATAGATCCCTGTAACTACACCCAGTAAGATCAGTGATTTAGTCTCGCTGTAAAACTCTACTGGGAATAGTAGGCCTATCATTGTGAAGCTTGTTATGATAAAGTATTGTCCCATATACTTTCTAATCACAATATCTGAACTTGTGAAGCAAAACGTTAATAAGAGATATGGTAATGTCTTATCATATGAGGTTTAAAGATAAAGTTATCCTTATAACTGGAGGTACTAGAGGGATCGGAAGGGCAATTACGGAAGCGTTTTTAAGAGAGGGTGGATTGCCATTAGTCCTTTATAATTCTGCTGAGAATGAAGCTAAAAAACTAAAAGAAAAAGGAGTTTTCACAATAAAATGTGATATAGGAAACAGAGAAGAAGTTAAAGAGGCTAAAAGGTTAGTTGAGAAGGAATTTGGGAAGGTTAATGTAATAGTTAATAACGCGGGAGTAATGCTTTTGATGTCATTTGAGGAGTTTGATGAGGAGAAATATAACAAGATGTTAAGAATTAATTTAAACGGTGTGATATATATCACTTATGAGTTTCTTCCCTTATTAAAGGTATCAAAAAATGGTGCAATAGTTAATATAGCTTCAAATGCGGGTATTGGAACTGCAGCTGAAGGTACTACATTTTACGCAATAACCAAAGCAGGCGTTATAATTCTTACAAGAAGACTAGCCTTCGAGTTAGGAAAATATGGGATAAGAGTTAACGCTGTAGCACCAGGTTGGGTAGAAACAGATATGACATTGTCTGGAAAAAGCCAAGAAGAGGCTGAGAAATTGAAGGAGTTATTCAGGAATAAGACAGTTCTAAAAACTACTGGAAAGCCAGATGATATAGCAAATATCGTATTGTTCTTAGCGAGTAATGAAGCTAGATATATTACTGGGCAAGTCATAGTTGCCGATGGAGGGAGAATAGATAATTTAACTCATTCGTTATAATCTTCTAGATGTGAGGATAGTTAGTTGGAATATTAATGGTATACGATCAGCTTTAAAGAAGAATTTATTGGATTTCATAGAAAATAATATGTTCGAAATTGTAATGTTTCAAGAAACTAGAGGTGATATAGTTCCCCTTGATTTTATTATGATGGGTTATGAAGTAATTTCATTTCCAGCTAAGAGAAAAGGATATAGTGGGGTAATGACATTAACTAAGATAAAACCCATAAATGTGATTAAAGGTCTCCAAATTAAGGAATTCGATGATGAAGGGAGAACGATTACTTTGGAATTAAAGGACTTCTATGTAGTTAATGCGTATTTTCCTAGGGCCGGAGATAACTTACAAAGGCTTGATTTTAAACTCAGATTTAATAATGAAATTGAGAACTTTGTTCTTAAATTAAGAAAAGTTAAACCGGTGATACTTTGTGGAGATTTCAACATTGCACATCAGAGCATTGATGGGGCTTTTTCTGATCCAACAATTCCCGGACTTACACCACAAGAGAGAGCTTGGTTCTCTCATTTTCTCTCTTTAGGTTTTATAGATACTTTTAGATATCTACATCCAAATGATAGAAAATACAGTTGGTGGAGCTATATTGGAAATGCTAGAGAAAAGAATTTGGGACTAAGATTAGATTATTGTATAGTATCGGAAGACTTAAAAGACAGAATAAAAGCGGCTGATATTTTGATAGATGTGCAAGGTTCAGATCATGCACCTATTATCTTAGAACTAGTGTAAGTTATATTCTATAGTAGTATAGATGGTTCTAGCGTTAGTTCTTTGTAATAACATATCATACAAAAGGTTAACTAACCATGATGGTATATTATTTATTTTAGGCAGTATAATGTACTGCCTAGCGAGTTTTAGATAATTTAAGTAATTTCCTCTGCCCATTTGAAATTCTTCTATTGCTTTTTCTATTATCTCATAATACTCTTTAGGATATACGTAGCTATCGAATAGAAGCTTATAGCCAGTTGCGCCTAAGGCAAATACATCCATACTAGGTAATGCCCCTTTATTCTTTAGCATTGCAGCTTCTATTTGATCAATAGGGCAATAGAATTCTGTAAATTCAGTTACACTTTCACCTATTCTTCTAGCTGATCCTAAGTCTCCTAATTTGACTATAACTTTACCAGTAATTAAGTTACTAAGTATTTCTTTCTCTTCATTACCAGGAAATTTACTGAAATAGATATTTTGTGGCTTTATATCTAAATGAACATAACCAGATGAATGAATAACATCTAATGCCTTTGCAACATCTTTAATTATTATAGCTACTATTTTATACCAATATTTACTTTTCCTTATATTTATAAATTGTAGAGCATTACCGCCCTCCATTAATTCCATTACTATATAAGGCGGTCTAGTGAGGTAAAGATAACTATCCCCTTTCTCCATTTTCATTATATTGCTAATATCTATTTCACTAATCACAAATAATTGTACTACGTTTTGGGTCTTGCTTCCAATCTCTTGTAAATTTATGAATTCTTTACTAAGATAAAATATTACATTATTAGCATCACTCCTAGTCTGTCCAGGAACGCTTTTGCCAATCTTCGGGATTTTCATCGCATATAATGTATTTCCCCTTCTGACTTTTAACACGTACGAGCTTCCGCCTATGGCTATTAAATCAATAACTTCATAATCATTTATCTTGTTTCCTATCCATAATTTTGGATCCCAATTGCTAATATCTGGTATCTTATTAATCTTTGTGAAATAAATTTCTAATAAATTATTACTTATAATTCCACTTCTCGGCTTGGGTATATATGTACTATATCCTTCTAAAACATTATCAACATAGAAACTGGGGTTCTCCTTGTTGACTTTTACTTTCGCTTGAGATCCTGAGAAAGTGTATTTTTGTCCCTCAATGTTAATGTGCCACTTTAAATTATCTGGCAAGCCATAGACTTTTATTAAGACTGTCCTTGGGTTTACCCTCCACACTAATAATTGTGCAATATTACCTAGTTCATAGAATCCTATTAAAACCCAGTTCATTAGAAATTTTGGAATCAATTCTACTAGAAAGAGATCACATGCATACAATATGATATAAGATGTAGATAACGTAATGGCTAAAATTCCATATTTTTTTAGCGTCTTGTATTTATAAGCCTTATAAAGGAATATAGAACCTAATAAATAAGATATTGCAGAAAGTGGTAATAAAGAAGGCTTCAATATAAAAGGAGAGTATAACGTAAATGTATAAAGTATTCCAGCTAATGTAGAATATCCAATTGAAGAAAGTGAGCCTAAGGCTATCCCATATAATATATATCCAAGAACGGGAATGATAGTAGAGACCAATATGCCATATCTAGCAAGGACGAATCTTACTTCATTTCCTTTTATCCCTCGTCTCATTATTTTCGTGTATGAGCTATAAGTTAAAAATCCTTATTATCGTCCTTGAATGAAATTGACAGGAATGAAATATTCCAAATAATTATTTTCCATCAGATGATTAGGTCTTATTATTCTTTAGGTTCATAATGGTAATGGTATATTTATTTGTCCAAGTAAAAATTAACGCAACATATTTCCCTTTAAATTTTTGTGTCTAAGTAAAATTTATTAATCGAAAGTTAAGAGTGGTAATATCGAAAGAAAGCAGGTCTTTGTAAGGGAAACTTCTGGCCTCATAAAGCAAGTATCCCTTACTGATGCGGTAATGCTCAATTTAGCTAACATGTCAATAGGCATAGCCTTGTTCCAATCCATATCTCCATACATAACACAAGGTGGAGTACTATGGATAGCATCATTGATAGGTATGTTTTTAGCGTTATCCCAAGCGCTAGTTTATACCATATTCAATAGGAAAATTGGTAGAACTGGTGGGGATTACGTATGGATTTCAAGGAGTCTAGGTGGGACAATTGGCACAATTTTCGCAGTAGCATATTTTTTGTAGTAGCTTCCTGAAAATGACGCATAGTAGATAATGTTTAGTTTTTTCAATGTAGAATTTAAGGTGTATTTATACTGTATATGCTTAGACTATTTACGATTACTTAAATCTTCTTGAAGAGAATCTATGTTAATATTTAAGGTTTAAGGAATTTGAGGTAAATTTACGTAAAGTACTACTTTTGGAATCCACTGCATTTTATGCTATCATCTCATTCTTCTCAGCATCGTCAATCAACTCTGTATTACTAACAATTGGCTATCTTAATCATCAAAATACATTAATTTATTAGCAGAAAATATAATAGTTAATCCTTATTCTAACCCAACACTTCAGCAAAGGTTAGTATTCTATGTTATTTCAGCACTTGCATTTGGAATAATAGTACTTATAAATATTCTGCACTCTAAATGGGGATATAAGTTAGTAACAAGCCTGGGGATTTTCTCGATCCTTACTGTAATAATTGCAATGATCGTAATTGCAATCAACAGTAATCATTTTAATTCCTCTGTATTACCTCTACTTAAAGACTTTAATGTAACTGTGCCGTCAAACTTGCCTAAGACCATATTACCTTACTCAATATCATTACCAGCTACACTTTCTCTTTTACCTCTATTTGCTCTCTATACGTATCCTTGGATGAACGCAGGTCCCGCTGTAGCTTCTGAGTTTAGAGGAGACAGAGTCTCTAAATTTAATGTGTTCTTCTCTCTATTAATTACTGGAATTTTAGTAACATTAGGATTTCTTGAAATGGATGTTGTTGTGGGGTATTACTTTAATTTAAATGCTTATCCATCTGTAATTTATAACTTTTGGACAGTAGCTATGGCGTTATCCTTAAATCCAATAATACAATGGATATTGGGACTTGGGTTAATACTCTGGAATTACTTCGTCTTATCATATGGCGTCCTAGTATTTTCAAGATACGTATTTGCCTTATCGTTTGATAGAGTATTACCTGAAAAATTCTCGCAACTTAACGCACATGGATCTCCAGTTTACGCTCACATCTTAGACATAACACTAACGCTACTATTCCTCTTAATTCCAGTATTTTCAATAGATGCACCGTATCACTATATGGTGCGTCTATAGTTGGAATGTTATATTTCCTAGCAGTAGGTATTTCAGCCATAACATTTGGGCAAAAGAGTAAAAGTAAGTTAATGAGGATTGCAGGTATTCTAATGACGATCTATTTCATATATCTGACCTATGAAGCTGCAACAAATCCCCTATTCGGTTTCTCAACAACAACTGGTGTTAATATTATTACTTTGTCATTTGTGCTAGGGTCTTTCGTATCCGGCATAATAATATGGAGTATAATGAAGTACATTAATTCCAAGTAAGGAATAGATCTATCATTAACCTTTAAAGAAATTCCTCCAGAGTAGGTCAAATATTTTCTCAGAAAACATTATCAATTTCTCAACATCTTTTCCATCAAGCTCTAAGGGTATTGAATATCCTAACCTAATTTTGATCTCATCTAACAATCTGATGCTATCCCTTTCTTTAATTCTAATTTCTGCAAGTCTATCATTATTCGAATATCTTGATATTACTCTAAAAAGCGCATCAAAATCAAGATACCACGGTATGTCAGCTCCTAACTTGATTAAGGTCGCATTTAATATCAAGTATAGGGACTCTTCGGCAGCAATAGCTGCTATTTCATAAAAGCCTGAATTAAAATTAAATTTTGATGCACGTAAAAGTTCATTTGCTTTTTGCAATAATGGTTCTAGGTTCATAATATTAACAATTAAATTACGCTTTTTAATTTTCTTTACACTTAACCTTTACTTTATGGACATTTTATCAATAATTTCCTTTGGCATCTCAGTTGATTTCCAAATTTTTGGATTAATTGCTATCTGTATTACGTATCCTTCAGTTGTCAGTTCTCCATCCCTTAAAATCCTAAAGTCAAACCTTATTGTTTTGCTAGTTAAGATTTTTTGGCTCAATAAAATAGTAAGCTTATCCCCTAACTTAACTGGTTTATGATAAACTGCATGGGATTCCAATATAACAAACCACAAATTTTCATTGACTATAGGATATGGTATTCCAACTTTTTCTCTAACAAATTTTTCTATAGTATTGGTAAAAAATCTATAATATGCAGCATAGTGTGCTATACCTTGCGCGTCAGTATCATAGATTCTAACTACGTCTTCAAAAACGTATTCTATATTCTCCATACTCTATGCGTTATTTATTATGGTTTTTATCTTTTTACTCAAAAACGTAATCATGATTTAGGAAATATAGCAACTATTGTAAGATCACTGAATTCATAGTTTTCGTTCAATAACGAAACTAAGTCATCATAATCCCTTCTTCTTTCATCATCATAACTAAGTTTCTCAAAGATCACTATTCTACAGTTTAAATTATTATCATAAAGGAATTTAGCTATTTTTTGTGGTCCATCTTTATAAGGTTCTGGTATTACCACAGCTACACGGCCCATTTTCAATATGTTAAGAAGATCATTCAAGGATTTCGATATGTCTCCCCTTACATGTAAGGTTACAAAACCGATAAAACTTATGTCAAGACCTAGTCTAGAAAGTGCAATATTTAGAGATGATACTCCAGAGATTATGTGTACTTTGACATCTTTACTTGCGGCTATATTCTTTATTTTTTCTACGAATTGCCAGTCGGATACAGAAGGATCTCCATGATCAAGTATTGCAACATTCTCAGTTTTTCCCATTTCAATAATCTCTTCTAGTGTTTCTCTCTCTTTTTTATAAGTTAATACTACCGTTCGTTTGCCTTCCAATATTGGCCGAAATCTTTCTAAAACTGATTCCCATCCAGCAACTATTGAGCTATCCTTTATAGCCTTATATCCCTTTAATGTTATGTATTCGGGATCACCGGGACCGACTCCAATTATGTAAACTGGAATTTCACTCACCTTCATAAGTTGCTACTGCAATAGTGGAATTTCTACTTATTGCAATTTTCCTCAATATTAGTTTTGAGTTACTTCCGCCAGCTATTAGGGCCGAAATTTCAGCTACTCCTTTTAAACCAACTTGAGTAAGGGTTTTACTCGGAGGAGTAAGACATGGATTTGTAAAACTGTTTATCTCCTCTTCATTTACTAATCTAAATTTAACGTTAAATTCATCAGCTATTTTCTTGACTTCTTCTCGAATAGACGCAATAATGCCAATCCTCTCTCTTTTCAGATTGAGCCTTTCTAACACATTGAATACTCCATTTTTAATCTCATCTAATTTTACGTCCTTTTTAGACCCTATACCTATGGATATCTTTAACGGCTTAAGCCATACAACTATCTTATCCTTATACTCCTTATTGTTATTCAACGATATTATGTAATTACACTCCTCACTATTTACCTTAATATTGTCAGGGAATTTAACGTTAATATCAACACCATCTAAGCAAACATACTCATCTCTCAGTAATGCTGCGTTTATCTTGACAATATTTTCTGGATTTAATATTTTAGCAACAAGAATGTTCGCTATTCTTTCAACACTTAACTTGCCTTTTAATTCAGCTGCTGTAGTTATTATTGGTGTAGAGTTTAAGATTATAGATAAGTCTCTTGCGACATCATTAGCACCCCAATGTCCACCAAGAAGGGGTATAACGTAATTTATCTTATCGTCAATACATATTATTGCAGGATCTTCAGTCTTAGATTTTGCGTATTTACAAATAATTCTTGTGGCTCCTTCTAGTGCCATTACAAATATAATTGCATCGTAACATCTCCATACTGTTTCGACATTTGCATCTTTATACTTAAAATGTACCACAGGTATCTCAAAATTTTTCAGCTTTTCCTTAATTATCTCACCTGCATTAAAACCAT
Source organism: Sulfolobus sp. E5-1-F (assembly GCF_009601705.1). NCBI lineage: Archaea > Thermoproteati > Thermoproteota > Thermoprotei > Sulfolobales > Sulfolobaceae > Saccharolobus > Saccharolobus sp. E5-1-F. The sequence goes on from NZ_CP045687.1 coordinate 389,693, forward strand.
CTTCAGAAGCTGAGATTATGGCAATTCCTCGCCATAAGTTTTCTATCATTATTAATCTTCCTCTACTTTCCAAGGCCTATATGAATGATTATGCTTAGGATCATATACACTAGATCTCACCATATTCTTGATATGCTGTGGGTCTGCAGCAAGTCCTACTATTATCACTGAATCCCTATATATCTTAGCTTCTCTAACCTTACTTACGATATCAGCTAAAGTCCCTTTGATTATCTTTTGCTCAGGCCAAGTTGCACGATAAACCACTATTACTGGAGTATCATCAGTTAATCCTGCTTCCTTTAGATCGTTAACAACTCTATCAATGATATGTATTCCAGTATAGATTACCATAGTAGCTCCGATCTTTACCATTTTGGCAAAATCTTTTATAGAACCTTGCATTGGGACTCTTAATGAGGCTCTTGTTATAATAACAGTTTGGGAAAGCTTAGGGACCGTTAATTCAATCGGTATTACAGAAGCTGCAGCTATTGCTGCTGTAATACCTGGTATAACTTCAAATGGGATCCCAGCAGCTTCTAATGCCCACATCTCTTCAAATAACGCTCCATAAATTGATGAGTCCCCGGATTTGAGTCTAGCAACCAGTTTTCCCTCACTTGCTTTTTTGACCATTATTTCTACTATCTCATTTAAAGTAAGCGATGAACTATCGTATATTTCAGCATCTTTTCGGGACCATTTCAATATTTGTGGATTTACAAGGGAACCCGCATAGACTATTACATCAGCAGTTTCTATATACTTCTTAGCCTTCACTGTAATTAGTTCCGGATCTCCTGGACCAGACCCTATGAAAACTACTTTTCCTACCATTATATCACCTTTTCTTTCTCAAAGCTATTATCATCGAAAAATAATCCTTTTCATTAATAATCTCTTTTTCCATATTAACTAACTTCTCCTCATTCATAAAACATCTTCTAGCATAAATTAAGTCATATTTTTTAGAAAGTACTTGAGTTATTTCCTTAATGTTTTCATTAGCTTTAAGTACTACTATAGTCTCGAATATTTCGCTAGCTTTTTCAATAGAATCTAGTCTTGAAGCTGGTATTATACTTATTGAATCATCAGAATTCGCTAAAGATATCATGGCTTTCGAGGCACATGCAGTTATGGAAGAAACGCCGGGAATAATTTCTACGTTAATATTACATGGCAATTTATCTTTTATCCTAAAGAATGTGCTATATAACGTGGGATCACCTAAGGTGACAAAAGCAGTGTCCCCTTCACTTTCATTACAGATCTTCTCTCCTATCTTTTTCAACTCATTTTCATTAACGTCCTTTGCCATGGGAAAGCCTAATAGAACTATCTTTGAATTGCTGTTAGCATATTTCTTAACTATGTTCTCTGCAATACTTCTATTGGTTCCAGTGGAGTATGGAACGAAGATAGTTTTAACTTCCTTAAGGATTTTAGCTCCTTTTATAGTAATTAACTCTTCATCACCGGGTCCTAAACCAATCACGTAAAGTTTCATTGTTTTTCACCAGAAATTATAAATATTGGATTTCTCGCTAGCATTGCAGTACCTACCTTGGTTTTCATACCTTTTGCAATGATTACTTCTGTTATCTCTATATTAGTGAATCCAATGTTCTCCATTGCAGATACGGCATTATTTACAGTTTCTAATAGTATAGCATCAATAACAATCCTTCCACCCTTCTTTATCATTCCCCATGAGGCTGATACAATTTCCTTAATTTTCTCTGACCCACCTCCAATAAAAATCCTATCAAACTTCTCATTAATCATAAACAATACCTCTGGTGCTTCACCTTTAATGAGAACTATATTGTTTAAGACTCCGAATTTTTCAGCATTTCGTCTAGTTAAGTTAATTGCTTTCTCTTCTTTATCTATACCGTAAACTTTCCCATCACTTCCAACTAGTAATGAAGCCTCTACAGTAACGCTTCCCGTGCCACATCCAATATCTAAGACTGTATCACCTTTTCTTATCCTCAATTTGGATAAAGCCAAAGCTCTTATCTCCTCTTTAGTCATTGGTATTTCCTCATCTCTCTCAAAGAAGTTATCCGGAATTCCCGGTACAATGTAGTTCCATTCCATTTAACATCCCACCCTACTTAAAGATTCTCCATCGTAATCGAAAATAATTACGCAAAAGTTTATATCATCATTAAAACTTTTTATCCTACTCAATATTTTCTCCGCTACAATTTTCATTACCTTTCTCCTCTGCTCCTTTGTCATATACGTGAAAGCCTCTTCAACTGATAAAGCGTTTGATATTTTAATTAGAACATCATAGGGAAGTCCTGCTAGAACTGAAGCGTGAGTTAATGACTCCAGTCTAGCGTCACCTTGTGAATAATGAGTGTTGAAAATACCTGCATATACTTTAAGAAGTTTTGCAGGTAATCCAGCTAGTATTATCTTCTTGAAAAGACTACTCGCTAACTTTATCGAATCTCCTATCCTATCCCCTACTTTTATAATACTGGTACTGTCAAATAACTCTGATGCGTACTTTGCTGCAGAATTTCCTGGGGCAATTACTACGAAGTCATAAGACTGCTTAATTACGTTAAGCTCACATTTAATATGCTCTAAGTAATCCTCATCGCTAATTGGCGTCTCAATACCCGTAGTACCTAGTATTGAGATTCCACCTACTATTCCAACCATTTTATTTAAGGTATTTTCAGCAAGGCTTTCTCCATTTGGTACCTCAATTAATATCTGTATTCCTTTATCTGTAACTTCCCTTATTGCGTTAATTATCATATCCTTTACAGTAGGACTTATAGCCATCTCCCCCATAGTTGCCTTTAATCCACTTCTGGTAACTTTACCAACCCCCTTTCCTCCAACTATAACGATTTCATTATTCTCATTTAATTTAACGCAACATCTAATTACTAATCCATCTAGTATATCTGGATTATCTCCAGAAAATTTCTTAACTTCCGCACATGCAATTTCATTCTGTATCTCAACTTTTTCCACTGGTATTTCAAGTCTTAATCCTATAGGCGTGGGTATTACTACCGTGCTTCTTTTCTCTTTATTAAGTAATCCTATAACGGCTGCCTTTGCGGCTGCAGAAGCTGCTGCTCCAGTGGTTATTCCAAATCTTTTCAAAGAGTTTATTATCATAGTTCATATTTCCTCTCGTAACCTCTTGGCGTTATCATGTAGTTTTTATAGCTATATGTAAGCGAGTTTCCTATTATCATCGTAGTAGTCATACCTATTTCATTCATATGCTCTTTCCATGATGATAAGGTTGTGATTACTATGTTCTCATTATTCCTATATGCACTCTTAACTAACCCTACTGGGGTATTTGGCTTCCTATATTTTGAAACTATATCCATAACTTCAATTAATAAATTCTCATTAATTAAATTATAAAATACTATTACGAAATCACCCTCTGCAGCCTTAGTTACTTTATGTAAAATTTCCTCTCGTGGTATTAACAGATCACTTAAGCTTATTACGACGAAGTCGAGAGAAAGAGGACTTCCCAATCTTGCAGCAGCTGCCAGCGCAGCAGTTACTCCAGGTATTACTTCAACGTCTAAATCCAATTTTCTTCTGGCGATCAAGTCAAAAACCAAACCTGCCATTCCATAGACTTGAGGATCGCCACTAGATACTAAGGCAACTGTATTGTTGGAATCTAAGGCTTTTTCTATTGCAGTATTAGCCCTAAATACTTCCTCTTTCATTCTAGCCCCTATTACTTCCTTTTTGCCATCTAGGACGTCAGATATTAACCTTAAGTACGTATTATATCCAATTATTACGTTTGACTTTTCCAAAACTTCTTGTGCCCTTATAGTTCTTTGATCTTTTGATCCCGGTCCGATTCCAACAATATATAATTTCCCCAATTTCATCCCTCCATTGCCATTTTGATAATTTCATTAATAATTGCCACTGCTATACCGCTCCCACCGTAAGTTCCCGTTAACACTACAGATGGAATTTTACTCTCAACTAATGCTTTCTTGGACTCCTCAGCGTTGGTGAAGCCTGGTGGCGTTGCTACGATAAATGGTATATCAACTCCTTGTTTAATTAATTTAATCGTCTCGATAAGTGCAGTGGGAGCGTTTCCTATGACAACTACCTTACCACCTTGTCCGACTGATAATCTCATAGCAGCTGCAGCTCTAGTTATTCCTAACGTCTTCGATAGTTCCTTTGTCCTTTCGTCATCTATCATACAAGTAACCTTTTTCCATCTAATACCTACAGCTACCATTTTCACATCAGTTACAATTTCACTTCCAGCCCTTATTGCCTCAATTCCCATATCTAAGTTAGTTACCTTTAAATATCTCGCTATTTCTGGGTTTCCAGATGCGAAAATGGCTTTGCCTATTACTCTTTTTTCCCTCTCATCTTTAACGTCCAAATTTGATAGAATATAGTTCATACTTCTCTCTTCGATTTCGTAAGGATCCTCTATATATTCGAGAGTTGGTAAAACGTCTAGTGCTCTTGCCAATCTATAATACAGTGCCAATCCAATTAAGGGTGATGATGAAAGTGGCTCAGTAACGTACAATTCTACTTCCTTTCCACTTACCTTACCTAATTCCCAACTGTTTAATTTTTGAATTCCTAACTCGCCCATTATATCTCTAAAGACGTGATTTCCTCTTCCTAAAAACACTAACCCTATTATTACCCTCCTATACCCTTCTTTAATGATCTCATTTAATAATGATCTCCAATCAGGTTTGGCGAATTCATTGTAAGTTAAATATATGGGTATTGAAATCTTATCTTTTAAGTAATTTATCATACCTTCAATATCATTATTATACGTCTCTCTTCTTGAACCATGGCCTATTAGCATTATTGCAGTATTGGATTGTCTATCCACATATTCATTTCTTTCATCTAGTATTTAAGGATTGTTAATATATGCGTTTATAACTCGTTTATGATCTACCAGATAATATTGCACATCTTAAGTTAAGGCTGTTATAATACCAGTTAACATTAGAACTCAATCCTTATCGTGCTAATAAGTGACATATACTATAATAATAAAAGAGAAAATTGAATAGTAATAACCTAGTTCAATTCTGATAAACTATAATTAGTAGTTGCTACTCTTGTCGATATAGCCAATAGAAGTTCCAGTTATTTATATTATTAATCCTATATATTACACTAAGGTGATAATAAGGTGATAACGAACGGAGATTTATAAAGTACAAATGTGTATAACGTAGATAATACTAAATACTTTATTAATTTATACCGTATATATCATGGTTTTTTGTCCGTATTCATAATATGAGGGATTTGATCTACGTACATATCTAGATATCTTTAATAAAAATCAGTTTCAATACAATGGAGCTTGTTAATGTATTTAAGAACATTTTTGACACCAATTAAGCCAGACTTCTAGTGGGTCTCTGATCTCAATCATAGAACGTAAAGCTTCTGATATTATTAAGTTAATTATTGCACCGTTTCCATCCGAATCTTTCCTCGTACTCTTTTACTTTAGTCATAGAAGTGGACTGGTTTTTGTCTAATGGTATCAATCCAATTATCTTATCTCCATCGTAAATGTACATGAAGTACCTATCATCTACTAGTACTAATCTATAGCAGAACATTTTTAATATATATATTGCTTATCTTGATAATAAAAATCTAACAGGAATAGTGTTATAAAGATAACTTGCCATGTTGTCTATTATTTTCTCTTTTACCATTTTTCCATTTGACCAGCTAAACAGAGAAGGTTCTAAGTAACAAGCAAGAGCACATGCGTTACAATTTTCATATTTCTCCCAAGGATAAGTATTCCATAATTTTACTATATTAACCTCCCAGACTTTCTCAGTTCCACTATACTCATTTAACACGTAGCAAGGGAGGACTATTCTACCTTGTGGGTCAATATTGATGGTTAACCAGGGTTTACATTTCCATGGTATTTCATAATACCAAGATTTAATTATTGCCTCAAAGTAATCTATAGATTCCACTATGGGATAACCCCTCTTTTTTAGCTCAATTATTAGCCTTAGTATATCGTAAAGTTTCCTCTTATCTGGACTTAATTTCTCAGCTGTAGAGTAATCGTATTCAACTTGTATACTAATATTAACATTAAGTTTACGTGCAAGTTCAATTACATCCTTAACTTGATCCATATTTTCATTGGTTATTGTAAAGCTAATTGCCACTGGTATATATTTCCTAGCTTCCTTTATACCTTCAACAGCCCTTTCAAATGCACCCGAGATTCCCCTAATTTTATCATGCACATAGCCTATTCCATCTATGGAGACAAATAAGTAATCTAGGTATTCACCTATACTTTTAGCCCTATCTTTAAGTAACCATCCGTTTGTAACCAATGAAGTATAGAATCTCGTGTAAGACTCTTCCAGAATTTGCTCTAAATCTCTTCTCAGCAGTGGTTCTCCACCCTCGAATCCCATGAAAAGGACTCCTGCTCTTTCTAGTGATTTTAACATCAAAACCTCTTCTTCCAAAGATAGTAATTTTTCATCTTTCCTTCTCCAAAAAGGACACATTTTGCATCTTAAGTTACACGTATATAGCAACTTGTGTCCCGCAATCAGAGGTAATTTTCTAACTCCAAGTCCTAGAAGTGTCCTTTTTACATTCCCTAGTATCATAGGTTTTAAAGTTGACATATTTAATTAATATACAAACACATGTATTAATCTTTTGCGAAAAGTTAAATATCACAAATTTCGTTAGTCAAGTTATGCCAACTGTGAAACTCACAAAGAACGTTATAGTTGTAACTGGTAGTCCAAATACGTTGATTTATGATAATAGAGTTGTGATAGATCTAGGAGGAAAGAACTCCTCCCTAGATATAAACGCAGAAGTTCAATTAGCGACACATGGTCACGCTGATCACATAGCTGGTTTATTGAAAAGGGATGCTAAAATAAGATATCTTCCTAAGGAGGACTATTGGTCATTAACTCTAATGGGAAGAAGAGCTATGATTTATGAATGTAGTTCAAAGGATTCCGAAATCTTTGTATTTGACTACGTTAAAGAAAACCTAGACTCCTTAAATGAGGAAGTTCGAAATTCGGAAATTGAAGTAGTAAAATTGCCAGGGCATACACCAGGCCATAGTGGATACATGGTTGATAATATTCTATACGCAGGAGATGCATTTTTTGGCGAGAAAGTGCTAGAGGGTTTCTCAGTTCCATTTTATACTGATTTCTGGGCTGCATTAGAGTCACTGGATAAAGTTAAAGATTTAGTAAAGACTGTTGATAACATAGTAATAAGTCATGGTCCAGTGTACACTAATAAAAATAAAATGGTCTCAATTTTAGAGAGTAATATCACTTATGCTCAAAAGTTGATTGGAAAAATCTTAGATCTACTATCAAATAGTGAGCTTACAGTTGAGGAGATTGTGGTCAAGTTAAAGCCAGATCTAACACCGGCTAATGTATTGCTAAATTCAGTTGTTGTGAGATCAATACTCCTTGGGTTAGAGAATATTGAATATAACGTATCCCAAAGAGGGTTGGTTTTTAGAAGAAAGGTTCATTAAAGAATGCAAAGGATAGATGTAAGTGCGATGTTTATAATTCTGTATAGTTTCTGTTATAACCAAAGTGGTTTATACGTCACGTTATCGTGAAAATATGCCTGAACAAATTGATTTTAAAGTGTCTCTTTATCAGGTGTCCATCTGAAATTAAATAACTCTCATTGCAAAATATATAACTCTCTAATTACAACATAACTATTATGTCATATGCTTATTATAAAATATAACTTGCGTAATATTCGGTACTATTAAAGTAATTTTAGGTAAATATATGATATGGTTAATACCGATTCGTCACGTTGTTTGTAGTAAACCTGACGGTGAAGTTAATTCCTTAAATATGTTTCCAGTTAGTATGAGAACTACATAATAACTTATTGAGCTTAATATTATTAGTATTCCTATAAAATATAGACTGACATGAAGTGATTTGCCATATGCCAATGTTATAGCTATTCCATTAGCGAAACTCAATATTAATAATATAATTAGAAATATTCGTGATATAACGTCTATATTAACTTCTGAGAAACTAAATACCGTAGATACGTTCTGGGTTGAAAATATATTATTTAGCATATTTACTATTGATATTAATGCAGCAGATACCCCTGCTGAAGCTGTTTGTAATGCATATATTGATGTTTCAAAAGCTCTTCCATTTTGCTCTTTTCTAGATCTTATATTCAAAATTGAATCACCTATCTTACTTAAAATCTCTCCAATTATCATAACATTCCCTCCCATACTTATCGTTTCAAATAATACTTTGCTTAACATGCTCACTAATATGCTTCCACTTTCGTCTCCTATCAATGTAAATATTTTTTCTTTATTAATTCCGAAGTTTAATCTATTTAGCGCTCTTCTGACTAAAGGCTTCACGTCTCCTAAATCCCCCCTTAATACAGCCATCAGAGACTCTTTTAAATTACTTACTATTGCATAATTTCTCGAAAAGTACCTTATAAAGAGTAAGAAATATCTTTCTATTCTATAGATTTTATTTTCATATAATCTATATCTAAGACCAATTCCTAATAGAGCTATACCACTTCCAATTAAAACTATATATGAAGTATATATTACTGAAAATATTATTGAAAGAGATATTGCGAATGTCAGAAGGAGTTTATCTATAATGTTGTACCTAATGTAATTTTCTGGTCTATATAATAGATACATAACTAATGTTAAATTTCCTAGAAGTGCTAAGGATAAGATAGTAAGCTGAGTTATTAGGGTTGTTCCTCCACTATAAATTAAGGATAAAATTGTGATGTCAGCTACTAAAAAGGTAAGGGAGCTATTTAATGTAGCATAAATTGTAAGAAAATTATTCATTGATTCTATTAACCTAGCAGAATAGGCATTGTATTCAGATAATGTAAAATCGATTTCTCTTGACAAGTACTCTATCATGTCATCACCAAAAGTTACTGCTTGTGATAATCGTATTAAGAATTCTTTCAAGTATCTAATGTTGAGGTTCTTAATGCTGTAGGTTATTGCAGATGAGAATTTATATCTATACTCAGAAACTAAATTTCTTATTTTTTTGAACACTTTGGTATATGGTTTAAACGAGTCTTCCTTACTTAAATGCAATATAACGATTTCTGGTGGAACTCCTGAGGAAAATAACGCAAGCATAAAAGCTAGCATAAAAATATATTTAGAGTCTACTTCATTTCTTACATTAAATATTCTTAGCATATTTTATCATCTCTTCTATGCCAACTTGTCTAGCTCTTAATATTTGATTCCAAACTTCAAAATAATTAAAAATTTTTTTACTTATAAGTATTTTTAGAAATTCCGCCCTTAAATTTAATTCATCATAAAGAATTCCTATATTTCTACGTTCTATTCCTCTTCTAACTGCAACCTTATTTTCTATAAGGTATGAAGCTCCTCTTCCGGCGAAAATTATCTTATCTTCTGTAGGATCATAAGTAAATGCTGGTATATAGACTACGTCATTAGTAACGGGGTCTATATCTATTATCTCATCAACCTCCACTACTCTTCTTATCATATTACCCTTTTTGTCATACAATGCAGTCTGAAATAGTGCTATATTAAGGTTATTAATATAACTTTTAGGTACTTCTATAGGATAACCAGTAAGCCTCTGTACAAGTGTTCTTATATTCGCCGCATGAAACGTTGCCATTACTGAATGTCCAGTCTGCATTGCTTGGAATGCGACATTACCTTCCCTATCTCTAATCTCTCCGACCAGAATGTAGTTAGGTCTTTGCCTTAAAGCGGCTTTAAGTAAGTCGAATAGTTTTACGCTTCCCTCACCACCTGTTTCTCTAGTTACTTCTGCTACCCAATTTGAATGAGGTACCGTAAGTTCAGGAGTATCTTCTATTGTTACTATTTTTAAATTGGGAGGGATAAAAGTGGTAATTGCGTTAAGTGTAGTTGTTTTTCCGGATGCAGTCTCTCCGCAAACGAACAAGTTCATTCCTTCGTCTAACATCATCCATATATATGCTGCTAGAAGTGGAGATAAGGTACCGAATGAGATCAACTGAGTTATACTAATCGGTATTTTACTGAATTTTCTTATAGTCAAATTAGAACCTCTTCTACTTATATCAATTCCATAAACGAAATTCACTCTTGATCCATCTGGCAAGCTTGCATCAATTATTGGTCTGTTATGAGACACTGGTCTATATGTTTTCTCACTTAAAGTAATAATTAGAGTATCCAGTTCCTCTTCATTCTCGATCAATAATGATGTCCTCATAGGACCGAATACCTTATGCACAATGTAAATATGACCTAAGCCGGGAATCGACATATCCTCGATATATGGATCTCTAATTAACGGTTCTAATATCCCTGAATATAACTTATCTCTTATAAAGTGATATATTGCGTATTCTTTTGGCACAGATATTTTTACCTTGTTTAGTATTTTATCTAAAACTTTTCTCATAAATATTTCCTTTTCTTCAATAGTAGGTGGCGGTTCAGAGTCACCAACGGTTTTTGCAAATTTCTCTTCTATTTCTTCCATTTCTTTAGGTTTCGGTCTCGGCGGTTCAATTACTGTATATTGGTTATAGCCGTCTTCTGCCTTTGTACTTTGAACATGGATGTAAATATATTTATCTACCTTGTAAATTATATTGTAATTCTTACTACCTTTCAGTCTATTTGGGTCGTCAATCATTACTGGTTTTTCCTGAAACTTAGATAAGTAATCTTCAATGAAACTCATAGTTAAGCCCTCGATAGTGACAGTGGTACGACTTTAATTCCGAGAGCTGGGTCTATATCGAATGAAATAGCGTCACCTCCTTGTATTCCACCGATTGTTTTAATTCTTTCTAGAACCTTTATTCTTCTTCCCCCTATGCTAGTTGCAGAAAGTTTGAAATAAACGTCAACTATGCTTGTGATTCTACTCTTTAGTTCCTCACTAAACACATCTGGGTGGATAGTAAATAATATAAGCTTTCCTAGATCAACTAATACTCTAGCATCTTTCATAAATTGTAAAATTTGCTTTATTTCTGCGAATGTGGCTACTATTGACAAACTATCAATAATAACGAAGTCCATGTTCTTCCTCTTTTTTATGAAGTCTATGATGACTTCAAGTATCCTATTTGCTAATTTTGAATTCCAATTAAATCTATTCGTATTTAACGGAGCAATTCCCAGGATACCTTTTAAGAAAAACGGTATTAGATTAATCTTTACATCTTTCATCTTTTTCAAATAGTCTTTACTAGTTTGTTCTGTAGTTATTACATAACCCTTCTTTCCGCCTATTAGTAGTCCATAACAAAATTGTGCAGATAGAACACTTTTACCGGTTCCATGATCTCCCTCAATCATGATTAGTGCTGGAAACGGTAATCCTGATAATCTTCTATCTAAATCCTCATTTCCAGTTTTTATTATCACAGTATACCCCTCCATATTGCTTTTGGGCCATAATTGGTCACAACAACTATAGTGGCCTCAGTATTAGGATATGGTGAGTACGGTAAATCAGCTATAAAGGTACCTACCATGTTTGGGTTTATTAAAACAGTATTTGAGATCCATTTATATGGGCCTAAGATTGTAGAGTAGTTGTAATTAGAAATTATAAGAGTAGATATGTTACTTATGTTTGCATAATATTTAATAATTATTGTAAAATCCTTAAAATCATATAATACGGTAGATCCATTATTAGTTATTGTTATATATAATAGATTACCATTTACCACTACACTCTTTACAAATATTCTAGTATTAAGTTGATCTAGTTCCATACTTTGTCTCACATCCTCTGCACGTAATAAGAGTTGCTGACTTTTGATATACGCTCCTAAAGCAATCAATCCTAGTGAAATTGTAATGAAAAACAATAGCACGTATGCTACTACTTGTGAAACTCCCATACCTAACTCGCCTCGAATGTATAGCTTACCGAGTAGCCATTAGGGGTAACCAGTTGGATCGTATAATATTGTGTAGTAGACAAAGGTGAGGATAAATAGATGATAATTTTAGCTACAGATCCTGGATATAATGTATTAGTATTAACAACCCAATAGGGTAATGTACTAGCGTTATATCCAATCTGTTGTAGATCTCCTTGTGGACCGAAGTACAATACACTATTTTTCAAGTTAAAAATTGTTGATTCTCCTATATTATGTAAGTATACTATTACAGTTGTAGAACTGACATTTGTAGCATAATCTATTTGAAGATCAGTAACTAATCTTTGCGATTGTAACATACTATACGATACCATGTTAGTGGATATTGATGAAACTACAGAAAAAACCGATCCTGCAAGTACTCCTACTAATGTGACTGCTACGATTAACATTATTGTCTCGCTAATAACTTCACTAGCCATTCTTCCCCACCTCTAAAACTAATAGATACTTTTTCATTTCTGCAGTTACAGAGGAGTAACTTTCAGCTACATTCATAGCAATATTGGCTAAATCTTTTGCTCTTATCTTACCATTATTAGTCCTAATATAAGATTGCACCTTATTTACGATAAACATATCATCAGCAGAAATATAACCTAATTCGTATAAAGCTGTCAACTTAGAATCATTATAATCCAAAATTTCTAGTAATACACAATTTCTGATAAAAGTGCTCAAATCTATGTTGGATGTTCCAACAATTTCCGCTACAGCCTTTAATTCTTTGTTACCTTCTGGTTTCTGTTCGCCTTTAGACTGCTCCGATATGATATTGAAAGGGGATGAAGAGTCAGCTTGGGCAGATTTTAGAGATAAAACGGCATCTTCAATTGAAGAATTTAATTTCTGTAAGGTCTGCTTTAAATCTTCCATAGATGTATTTAGAACATTTACTAGATCACTTTGATATTTATCCATTCTACCTATTAGGTTCTTAAGGAGTTCTTCAATCTCCTTGGTAGAGTTACTCGTAACTCCTTGTTGTTGCTGATTTTGTGTAGTAGTAGTTTGTGTTGTTTGTATATTTTTAGGCCTAGTTATTCTTGGTAATACTATCTTAAAAAAGGATATAAAGAATGCTGCTAAAGGTATGCTTACGCTAATCAGTAAAATAAATAGTGGAGACTCCATTAGTTGTTGCAATTCAGGTAAGTTTATGTTTATCATCCCTCACCTCATGAATGCTACAAATGGGAAAAAAAGATACCTTTTTATTACCTTTTTTAGCACTTTAATCTCACCCTATTACTGATATACTACCCTCTGGCTGGTATACATATTCAGATATTGTGAGAGAAGATCCTATATTGGGTGTAATTTGTATTGTTATTGTCTGATATTGAAATACATAACTTCCTAGATCTGGTCCAAACAAAAGCATTACTCCTATTACTGATCCGGCGGGGGCGATAGCACTCCCTATTAATGGATCTCCTGCCACTGGATATGTAAATGCGAATGTCTGATTAACAAACACATAGTAAGTAATTAGTTGGCCGCTTATGTTGAGAGTGAAAGTGAAACTATTGTCATTCTTTAACCATGGGTAATTGGTAGGGGCAGATTCGGATGTAGTAATAAATATTGGTGATGGTGTTTTTATACTATGATATAGTGTGTAGTTAAGTGCTAGTAACGCATAGTAAGGATTAGGATAATATACATATGTTTGACCTGCACTTGTCTGCTGATTTACGAGATCTAAGTACTGCCCATTCGCGTATACGGCATTCGCTAGTTCAGATGGGGATACTGTTAATAAGGTGTAGTTATATATATTTGAATACGCCACTCCTTCTGCAGATGCAATAAACGAGATGGCTGTAGTAGTGGGCGATAATTCCACGCTAGAAACTCCAGAACTTGGAGATACTGTAAAGTATATCCAGTAGCTTCTAGTATTTGATGGATAGTTGACAGCATATAGGACGGAGCCGGATAGTGTTAATGCTGTTGACGCCGTCTCCTCTCCTTTATTTATAGTGGATTTGGCTTTCTGTGTCACAAATAATCCCATATTTATAGCCACGTAAGCTAATACTGATGCAGTTATTATGAATGCTATTAATATTATTGCAGTGTCTAATCCCGCTAATCCTTTCCTTTTCACTTTTTTGTTGTATTCCTTTAACATTTTTTTGGGGTTCATTTTTTGGTCACTTGCTGAAATGCGTTTCTCAGAACACTTTTAAAAACCTCTCTCTGATTTTCGACTACAAGTCGATATGACTTTAGCTATTTTTTAAGTAACTGTTAGCAAGTAATATTTAATGAATCCCATATTTCTGGAATACAAGGTTATACATGATAATATTACATATTATATTATTTATGTTTTTATATCTAATTTATCACTAAAGTTAGTAACAATGTATGTAATAAATCCTGATTCCCATTCAATTCTTAGTTATAATGTATCTTTGGAGCCTCAACAAATTTTTTCAAATATAACTGGACTATCTACATATTATAGCTTAAATGGAAAAAAGATTCTTGCTTATGAAAGCTACAATGGGAGTATAATAGTAGCATATAACGGGTTAATTCTGAAAAAGGTTAGCAATAACTCCATTCGTTATCTTGTAGCTGCTAACTATCCTGGAATTGATAACAGTAAATTCCCTAGTCTTTATAAACTAGCCAAGATCTCCATTTTTGATTCTAATATAAGGGTTCTAATTTTAGGAGTTTTATTAACTATTTTGTTATTCTTCATTCTAAAAGTTATGGTGGAAAGGTATGATAAGGTTAGATAAAAATAACTTCATTCCGTGGATTTCTGTAGTTCTCTTATTTTTTGCCTACTCCATAGGGACTGGCTTGTATATAACTATACATCGTGTTACGTATTATCCTATTTTTGAATCTAAAATTGTTTCAGTACTTCTCACGATATTCTCATCATCATTAATGACTCTTTACAATTATAAGAGATATGTTTTTCTAGTTCCATTATCTCTATTGTCTTTCCTCTCTGTATCATTAACTCCTCTTATAATCTCTATATTTATTTTACATGAGCTAAGGAAAGTTGACCGGACAGTTAGTATTATATTCCTAGTAATAGATGCATCCATGTTATCATGGCTCATTCTACGTATACTATTGGGCGTTAATACTTACTTTTCTTTTCCTCTAATGATTTTAGAAGCGGGAGCGCCTATGGTGATTCCATTTATATGGTTTGGTGGAGTAATATTCTCCATTTATAAAAGAGATTTAAGTAGTAAGAGTCAACTATTAATTAGTCCCTTAATCCCATTTATTGTAGTACTACTTATTTCTCTAATCCCTTACTTTCCTTTTGTAAATCCTTATAAATTTCCAGAAACTGTTGATTTTAAGTATTATTACTCATGGCTCTTAACACCTACCTTCAGTGGGTGGTTCTTTTACTCCAGGCCTTTGTATTTAATGCTTTTATATATATTATCACTTATTTTTAAGCCGTATACAGTAGCATATTATGAATTTGTATTTCTTTCTGTCTTCTATGTATATTCTGCATATAAGCTAGCCTCAGCTTTGGATAAATCTATAGCTTCTTTATCTGCCTTATTGGCTTCAGTATCTCCTATGCTAATTACCTTTCTATATTCTGGTCTGGAAGCTAACTTATTTTCAATTTCACTAATGTATATCTCAATGTCATATCTTATCAAAAGGGAAAAATTAGGTTTAGCAATACTTTTTTCTTTACTATCAATGTTCTCTCACATATACGCTTGGGCTCAATTATCAGCCGCTATATCTCTATACTATATCCTTAAATCAATTATACGTAAATCTAGACCAGACAACTATACGCTAACCTATTTGTCCTTTTCAATTCCCTTTATAGCTATTGGATTCTTTTTAATTTTAAGTGGTGTTTTCCCAGTACCTATGGGACTATTAAACTATAATCAACTTGTATACCAAATAGCTGTGGTAAGTTGGGGATCAAATAATGCTTTGCTATACTTTTTGTTATCATCATTTGGAAATAAGTATGTTAAAGAAGGCGTTCTGAATTTTGTCTATTCAATCTCGGTATTTGGTATTATCTTTTTGTCCCCGGCTACCAATTTAATTATTGACTTACCTCTTTTTATTCCCGCTGCTTATGCCATAAGAAATATTGATAGGCAAAGTGTTTCGGTATTATTACTCTTAGGTTTAATATTATGGGGTATTTATATGAGTATTAATAGCGTTCCTATGCTATCATAGTAAGATTTTTATTTTCCCTTCGAGATTTATTAATGATGAGGGAAATATACCAGTTATTATTAGTTGGTATTATCTCTTTTTTAGTGATTATGACTGCAGTATCTAGGCTTTATGTTCTCCTCGTTCCTATTGTTTTGTTTTCGACATACTTGATTGTTAAGTCTAGAATACCAGAAATAAAAGATTTAAAATCATTTTATAAATACGTAGAAAAAGTCTATGGAAGAGATTTCGCAGCTATTATCAGGAACAAATATAATGTAATTCAAGGTGATTTTACGTTGGCTTATTTCCCGTCATCAATTAAAGACAATACTGTAGTTATAAGCGATAATCATCTAATCTTGAAACTAAATTCTTCTAAAGTATTAGTATTAAGTAAATATGAAGGTGTTGATTACTTAATAGACATGATTAAAGGTAATAGATCTAGTTAATGAACGCATTCTTACTTAGTAGAGATAATATGGTTTGGCTAATTATAATCAACACTTAAATAGATCCATTGGCTAAATAATTAATGAGATGTCTTATAATATGTTTGATATCTTGAGGGAGCTAGATTCTATAGTAGATTTTGCTAGAGCTAAATTACAGTGGGATATTTTATTTTTCATAAATTCTAAGGGGCCTTCATCTGTTTCAGAAATAGCAGAGGGTACTAGTAACAGCAAAAAGGCGGTAATTGATGCTATAAGGAAACTGATAGAGAAGGAACTGATTATTAAGGTTAAGTATGACGTTTACGATTTATCTGATAAGGGAAAGCAAGTATTAAATAAACTCAATTCCTTTACATCTCATACAATACCTAGTCAAAATGATGTTGATTATAACAATAAGGCATTAGTAAATATAGAAAATCCTTCGCAAAACTTCTATTTGTTAGAATTGATAAAGATATCTCTGCTTAATAATGACATTTTACCTGTAGACAAAGCGTATAAAGAATTGGGAATATCAAAACAGACGCTTAAGTACTATCTAGAATTATTTATAAAAAAGAAGATTTTTAAAAAAGTGAACAAGAAGAACTTGTTAGGAAAGAATACTCAATGTATTGTGCTAACTAATGAGGGAAGGAAAATGGCGTATAAGGTACCTAGCCTAATTAAAATAAAAAATAATTTATTTCTAAGATTATTATTAAAAATGACTTTTAGTATAAGTTATGAATCAGCCTTAGTGAAACTTATGGTTTTCTTCGCATTATCTTCACCCATAATAATATATTATGATGGCGATGAACCAATTCGTGAACTTGGCATTTTATGGTTATATATGTTGGTCTTCACCTCATTATTGAGTATATTCGCTTATTTAACAATGAGATAGGTGATGGTTATATATGGAGTTAGTTAATGTTAGTCTTCTATATTTAGTAACAGGAAATTATACTCATTATCTTATGTTAGTTACTATACTTAATGTGAGCGATAATTTTGCTATTATAAACATGACAGAGATAAGTCATAACATTACATTATCATATATCGTAGCCTATCCAATTTTCCTTATTTATGTACCAAACGAAACACAACAAAGTATAGTCACTCAGTTTAATGGATTAAACACCACGATTGTTAATATACGGAATTTTACGATCTATGTTGATGTATATAATGGCATAGTGGTACATTATATAGGACATGGAATTAATGTAACTCTAATTGGAGCTACAATTCCCCTAGGGCCAGGGGTCTACAAATCAATTCCTTCATATATACTGGGTCATCAAAGAAGTAATAATAATATAGAAGAATATGAGACATTTCTTCTTACGATTGTACTAGTAGTTTCATTTTATATTATATTTGAGAGGATGAATAAAAAATGAAAATATATAATCTTGGAAGGGCTTTAATTTTAACTGGTATAGTGGAGCTAATATTGGCTTCTCTTTTTTATTCTGACAAGAAGGCTATTTTGTCGATATTATTGGGGGATTATTCGTATTTTTGCCTTCTTATTGGTGTTATAGTTATAGCCGTATATGGAGCAATAACTAAGAATTGATGTTTGGAATGAGTGTGGTCAACAATTTAATTAATTTGAAATTAATCGTATAAGTTGCTTTTGTTATGAAAATAAATCCTTTTATTTAGCGTAATACCTTTTTGGGTGAGCACGGGATTTTTATTGGTGAGCACATGCCTAATAGATGGAATATCCCCGTCTAGACCAAGTTATTTTAATCCTATGGAGTATAATATTAATCTTAAGCCTAGATTTCACGTTAGGGAGGAGATCGCGTTAGGCTTAGCGAGTTATCTAGCTGGCTTATCCTCTTGGAGGACTACATTACCACACTCCACCTTGCTTTACTATTACAAGAGGCTTGGTAGGGTTAAGTATGTTGTGTCCTTGAGTGGTCTTTACGCTATTGACGAGACTAAGGTTGTTTGCGTTAGGGGGTAATTATTATTACGTTTGGATTATTAGGGATGTTGTAACTAAGGCTATTCCTTTCTTCATGGTCACTAGCTTGAGGAGTGGTTTTCACGTATTAATAGTTAACATGAGGGGGATTGATGAGATTGCTGGTAAGTACTTTAAGAGGGTTGATCGAGTGATTTAATTGCATGATGGTTTACCAGCTTATAATGCCTTTGACTGGTTTAATGTTAAGCACAAGAGGGTTTGGTAGGAGGGATTATGCTGAGCAAGGACATTGAATAGGCTCTCCTCGATGGACCTCCATTTCCCTCGGAGTTCAAATAGGTTAAAGAGTTGGCTCTCTACCTTCTTCCTAATCTACAACATTCTTTACACTCAAGTGTATTTAGTGGATAGGAGAGTGATAATAAATGCAAATATTTTAAATGCATGAAATTGTTGTTCATGCTCATTCAAAGATCTGTTAAAATTACAAGAATAATTAATGACAGTTAATATAGGTTTCTAGTTGTAGAATAACTATATTTAATTTATTTTTAATATATTCTTGAGATCGTGTATCACAAGTAATCATGAAGATTTATAACCTATAACTAGTAATATCTATAGGCGGTAATTTGTGGAAAAGATAGTGAAAGTTAATGATACCACTTATATACTAGAAGATGAACGATCGGTTGTTATAACATTCAAACTGGAAGAGAACTTTTTGAATACAGTCGATGAAATTGTGAAGAAATTAGGCTATGAACGTAGGAGTGATTTCATTAGGGATGCCATAGAGAAATATATAAAGTATCTTAAGTCAAGCAGTAGTAATAATAACGAGAATTATTGATGAATAATTAAGTTTAAGTAAATATAAATTAAATTTAGCAAGATATATAATAAGAACATAGATAGATTGAGAGCTAGAAAGCTCCGCATGACTAATATGAGATTCTGAAAAAAGAAATACTCCATAAAATTTTTATTTTGCTACAGAGAAGTTTTATGAGGTTTAGAAATATGGAAGTCATTTATGTACTTGGAGTAAAAGGCGGTATAGGTAAAACAACCTTCTCTCTTTATTTTGCTAATCGGCTATCCTCAACCGGTAAAAAAGTATTGTATATTGATCATGATTATTTTTCCTTTGGATCCTTAATATTGGGACATAATGATCTTGGACTTCTTGAGGAGATCGAAAACAATTTACCAATATTTTCAAGAAGTTTGAAAAATATTGATAATCTTTTAATTTTAAAACTTTTTTCAAACCCTTTAAATGCCAATAAGGATTATTCTTTATTGAATAACAATATACCTCATATTGCAAGCACCATTGCTAAGATGGGACTTAATTATATTATTTTAGATTCTTCAGTGGGTATACTTCCAGATAATGATATTGTAATTGCATTACTAGAAAATCTAAATGCAGAGAAAAAAGGAGTATTCATAACTGATATGTTATCAGTGAATTCTACTATAAAATATGCTAAATTATGGGAAAATGTGATAAAATATAAGATATTGGCTATAAATATGGTTCCACCAATACCAGAGGACTTATCTGAAGCTATGGAAATTGCAAATGGAGTCTACTATAATAATAAAGAGTTATTCAACAATGTGATAGTTGTTCCATTTGACGAAAAAATGTATAACTATAAACCTATAGGCACTGAGTATGAAAACGAGAAACTTAACATTATACTATCATGTATTGTTAAAGGATGTAATACTCCATTAATAAACTAGATATTGTTAAGTTATATATGTCAAATATATATGAAAATCATTTTATTTACAATAAAATAGAAGACATAAGATCAGATGCAAAGATTTTCAATCTTAGTCATTATATATACTTGGGTTTAATTATGTTTAGTGATCGTACAAAATTGAACTTAGTCTCGGAATATACATAATATATTGTAAAGAGACAAGAATATTTTCTAGAGTAGATTTATAAGGTTGTTTACGATAGTAAAAATAGATGATAAGGATAAACGTTGTCGGATTTAAAGGTGGTTCTGGAAAATCTACTATAGCATATTATATGGCCAGACAGTTAACTGAGTATTATAATGTAGCACTTGTAGATAAGACATTTTCTGGAACTATAAGTCGTATATATAACATAAATAATAATATTTTCTCATTTCTAAAAGGAAGGAACGAAGTGTTCTATATTAATAGAAATAATCTTTCGGTAATAAATATGTCGTTTTTAAGTGAGGATGATCTGAATGGTCTTGACTTTAATGCATTCAAATACTTATATGGAAAATTGATAAAGGATAGTGATATAGTCATTGTAGATCATTCATCTATACCTCATGATTTCGCAACTGAGATAGAGTTGAAGGCATTTATGGAAAATTTTAGAAACTTTGCATATAACACAGTGCTTGTTCTTAGTGGAGACGAAATTCCAATAAAAAGATATTTAAACTATACCGTGCTGTTAAACGAGTTTGTAAAGAACTATGCTGAGAATGTCTTAGGTATTTCTTTACCAAGTAGTGTTAAATTTCTAAAAATCATAGCGGTGATTATAAACAAAATTCTTAAAGGTCAAGAAAGTAGGTTAGAGGAATTTATAAAAGGAGACGAAATACTGCAGAGATCTGCTAGATTTGTCATTCCCTTTTATATTTCTCTCACACAAAGACATTTCAAGGATATTGAACCTCCTAAGGAGATAAATGATATCATAAGATACATATTAGACTTCTTAAGAGAGCCAACTTCGATTTTATGATATTTGTAGCATTATTCGTCCATCTCTATTTTCGCTCATAATTTCTTTCACAGCTTCTACCCCTTCATCTAGTTTGTAAGTTTTATGAACCTTCATCTTGCAATCCCTACATAGATTAATTAATTCCACCAGCTCCTTTCTAGATCCACCTGTAGTTCCAAGTACCTTTATATGCTTTCCATATAAGGGGCTAAGATTCACTTTCACTTCACTTCCAGTTAAAGTTCCGAAGAATGCCAATTTGCCACCTACACCTAGAACTTGTAAGCTTTGTTCCCACATAGAGGAGCCTAAGGAGTTTATTACTATATCAGCCATTTTCCCATTGGTTATTTCTTTAACCTTTTGCACTACATTATCATATCCTATTACATAATCTGCTCCAAATTCCCTTAGCCAGTTCTTTCTTGATACAGCAATTACCGTGGATCCGAACTTCTTAGCTAATTGAACTGCAAAGAGACCAGTGTTACCGCTTGCACCAAATACTACTACAATATCGTTTGGGCTTACTTCTAATTCTTTTAGAGAGTGGTACGAAGTTAAAGCAGCTACTGGTAAACTAGCTGCAAGATCCCAACTTATATTTTCCGGAATTTTGAAAACATTTTTATCTAGAACCGAAAAATATTCTGACCATCCACCATTCGTTATAACGCTCATTATCCCTCCATTTCTACACAACATCTCCCTTCCAGATAGGCATAAATCGCAAGTCCCATCAAAAACTCTGTTATATACCACTACCTTATCTCCCTTAGCTATTCCCTTTACATGGTCACCTACTTTTTCGACTATTCCAGCTACTTCCGCTCCGGGTATATGGGGCATTGGAGTAACTGGAATTGCGTTAATCACGAAGTAATCTATAGGGTTTAAACCAGATTTAACTACTCTTATCAAAACGTCATGTGGACCTAATTGTGGTTCTTGGACTTCTTTTACCTTGAGATTTTCTAAACCACTCTTGTCGAAAACTAGGGCTTTCATAAAATGAAGTTGTTCTCTGCAGTATAAATCGGTTACTTAACTTTAGGTAACTATTGTCTTATTCCTATCTTTGCCTTATTCTTAAAGCTAATATATTCATACGCTAAGCTTACGAAGTCTTCATCAGCCTCTTCCCCCTTCTTCTTTATTGTAATATATCTCAAGGTCTCTAGTTCCAGTGACGTCAGATTAGTTATGTATAAAAATATATTTGTGGGCTTGTGCAGTAAGATGGCTTCAGCTCCTTTAAGTACAAATAGGTGCAGTTTTTCTCCATACTCTTCTTCAACAACTTGTAGATTAGTTGGAAAATTAGTTATTTTTCTCATCCATAGGTTCTCGAGCATTCGTACTTCTTCATCGTCGTTTACCTTTTCGATATCTTTAACAAATTTCTCAATCACATTCATAAGCATTATAAAATAGTTTTTTTAATGGTTTTAAGTTTGAAGCGAAAAAATTATTAGATAAGATGTGTAGTATTATGTAGAGAATTATTGGCAACCAATATTGTCAGAGTTTTGAGTATCAAAGGTGGCGTTGGCAAAACCTCTATAGCTTATGCATTAGCGAGAACCATCTCTAGTTCTGGCTACAAGGTACTGCTTTTAGATATGGATAATCTTCATACTATTTCAAGAGTATTGGGAGTTAAGAATTGTGAGTTAACATATGTAAAAAATATTTTCGTATTTGCATGTAACGATTTCAGTAAAATTTCGTTTAGCAATTATGAGTATGTGATAATTGATACTTATTCTGGGATATCTAATGGAACGCTTTCTGTTATCATGGGGGATCGTATTTACAATATTTTCGTTTCGGATTTTTCTTCTGTCGATACTACTCTAAATTATGTAAGAGAGTGGAATAGTGAGGAGAATACTAATTTTTTAGTTGTAAATATGGTTATAAGAGAAAATAACGAGTATGACGTTATGTTAAGAAAGTTTTTTAATTCCTTGCCTCTTAAAAGTAATGTGAAGATAAATAAAGTATTTTTATTTTTCTTTGATGAAAATTATTATGGATCATATAAAGTAGATCTAAATAATATAGAACTCTTAACTAGTTATGTATTAAGTGGAGTGACGGAATCTGATTTTTAGAAATGCTTAGTAGTGAAATTTCAATATTCTCTTAAAGATATCTCATAAAGAATAAGCTAGAAAACGTTAAGACTAGAAAGTCTGAATGATAAGTGAATAATAGTTTTCCAAATAAAGTGAGCGGATTTGAACTTAAAATAACTACTGATGCTCAAGATTTGCTAAATTACGGCTTTCGTTACAATAAAGATTATAGTTATAATTTAAATAAGTGGAAATTAAATTCAGAAGATATTTAATACCAGATTATATGAGAAAATTACGACGAAGTAATTTTATGCGGGGGACGGGATTTGAACCCGTGCAGGCCTTCGCCAGCGGAGCCTCAGTCCGCCCCCTTTGCCCTGGCTCGGGCACCCCCGCACACCAATACTTTATATTAACTAGGTATAAAGTTTTACCATAGAATATGAGAGAGGGAGTTTATGAAGGAGGTAAATGTTCCAAACTTTTAAAATGTAATTCGGGTACGAGACCCAGGTTAAGAAGTTCTTCTTTTGGAGTTAGAATAGCTTATGTTAGTATGAAGGGATACTCTATGGTTTTGATTTATTTTAAAGTATAAGTAATATAAAAAGAGATTTGTCCTACATAAATATATGAGCATAGGAGAAATTCAATAAATTGAGAGTCTAGACAAATACTCAATATTGCTTATGTTATTAATTTGGATTAAAATACGTTAGGGGAAGCTTCATTATCTTGGTGAGGACAGTTTATTATCTCTACTTTAGTTTAAATTCAGAATCTACAGAAATGTAAAATTAGATAAAGCTAGTTTTGGCTACGTAAAAAGTTTTAGAGTGGTCTCTCGCTTAGTTGTTCTTTAAACTTAAGTTGAAAGTGCAATGTCTTTGTTTGGCAATAAAGTAAAATCCTTTACGTTACCTATTATTTCGTATGCCGTTCCTACATTTGTATTAGTTTATCCATCATTCTTTGTAAACTGGCTAAGTGATTCTATGCATTTAGCGTATTGGCAAGTGTTCGCAATAGTCGCTTTACCATTTCTGGGCAGGATAATAGGGTCTTTCGTATATCAGTTATTCAAAAGTAGTGTAATACCTTACTGTTTTCCATTGCTTGGCTTTTTGGTAATTCTTCAAAACTTTTTAGGAGAATTAATTTTTGTGAGATTTTTAGTAGGGATAATATTTGGTTTGTTAACGAGCTATGCCGTAGAAAGTGCAGTAAGAAGTGGTAGAAATGTATTAGTAGGATTTACAACTGCTGGTTGGTCTATAGGTTGGGTGATTAGCTATCTAGCTTATTCCTTCCTTAAAAATTGGAATGTAATTACTATAAGTGGAATTGCAATAATGCTGTTAGCATTATTTGAATTGAATAAGAAGGAGTTCAGAAGAGATTTAAGTTCTGTATCTTTCCCTAAGCTTTCCTCAATATTGATTTATATATCAGCGTTAACACCAGCTTTCATTTTGCAAGTCATGCCAAGCTTTTTGGAGGCAATAAAGCTTACATGGTTAATTCTTCCATCCTATTTATTATCAATTCCAACCTATGTGCTTTTACCTATAATTAGTGAGAAAGTAGGAATTAGAAAGGTTTTAGTTATTAGTTCAATTATTGTAATACTTAGTTGTATTATTACTTTTCTTCTATTGCCCATGGTTGTAATTGTTTTTACTAGTGTAGGTCTTGGTATTTTAGGGATAACGCCAAAATATCTTGCAATGAGAGGGGAAGATCCAAAGAGGATGGGTTTAGCTTTGAATATTGGTTCAGTAATGGGTCTCATAGTACCGGTATTATATGGGTTAATGCCACTTTCATCAGAGTTTTTATTATCAATTTTAGTGGTTTTGATGTTATTAATATGAAGTTAAATCGGCAGATTTTTAAGATATGAGATTAGTAAATGATAATGATTAGGGATGAGTCTTTGATGAATATGCCTTAAATAAACAAGAATTGAAGGCATTAATTAAGGAATTAAAGAAGTGGAAGGCGCCAGCTACTGTACTTCTATCCTTATATATACCTCCTGGTAGGCCTATTCCCGATGTAGTCAATCTTCTTAGGCAAGAGTACTCAATAGCCCAGAACATAAAGCTTAAGAGGACTAGAGATGCTGTACTTTCTGCTATAGGTGCAGCAATAGATAGGCTGAATAAGATACCGAAGGTAGATGGTAATGGTTTAGTGCTGTTTTGCGGTGAAAATTTCGATACTGAGGACTTCAAGTGTTTTATGTTTTCTCCTCCAGATAAAGTTCCATTATTCTTTTATAGAACTGACAAGGAGTTTCATGTAGAATTTTTAGAGGATATGGTGGAAGATACTGCAGTATATGGTCTTATAATTGTAGAAAGGGATGAAGCCACTATAGGTTTACTTAAGGGAACTAGAATAGAAATTTTAGAGGAAATTGAAGGTTTTGTGCCAGGTAAACATATGATGGGAGGGCAATCTCAGAGAAGAATTGATAGAATAATAGACGAGATGTATCATAATTTCTTAAAAGAGGTTGGTGAGAAAGTTAATTCGTATTTTATGCCCTTTATTCAGACGGGCAAGATGAAAGGTATACTACTAGGCGGTCCGGGATATGCTAAGGAGGATTTCTATAAAGAAGACTATGTAGACTACAGGATAAAGAATTTAATTTTGCAACCTTTAATTGATGTTTCCGATCAAGGTGAGGTTGGTTTAAGGGAAATTGTAATGAAGGCTGAGGATTTATTAAAGAATCAACAATACGTTGAGGTGGAGAAATTACTAGAGGAATTAAAATATCATTTGGCTAAGGATGATGGATTAATAATATATGGAAAGGAGCAAATTAAGAAAGCTATGGAGATGGGAGCTGTAGAGGCTTTAGTAATTCATGAGGATTCTAGTGATAAGGAGTTAGAGAAAATAGCTCAAGATGCGGAAAATTACGGTGTTAAGGTTTTTGTGGTAAGTGATAAGGTACCAGAGGCTGAATGGGTTAAAAAAACGTTTAATGGTATAGTAGGTAAGTTAAGGTATAGGATATACTAAATTATTATATTATTTTTCTTCTTTTCATTTCCATCAATATTTTATCTAATGAGATTGGTGGGTCATCTATACCATAACTTTCAGCGAAATTCTTTTTCAGTTCATTTACGTCAATATCCTTTGTTTTCATTTCCGCTAATATTTTGTTAACTAAGTTAATTTCGTCCTCCCAGTAATTCCAAGGGTACATGAACCAGGCCCAGTTTACAATTTCTTCCGCATAGTAATCTGGCATAATCTTTGCCGCTGGTTTTATATATTGTAAAGTCGCTGTTTTAACTTCTTTTGGGCTGAAATTTTCAGTTACATACTTTCGAGCCAATTCTATACTGTCGCCCGTATCTGTTATGTCATCTACTATAATTACGTTCTTACCTGAAAGGTCAACTTTAAATGGATATTTCACCTTAGCCTCAGGGGTATGGGATGCTGTTACTATCCAGTGCTCTATCTTTATTGATAATATATCAAAGACGCCTAAGACGTCAGCTACTAATCTAGCTGGTACTAAACCTCCTCTGGCTATTGCAACTATCACATCCACATTATAATCATTATCTTTAATTTTCTCAGCCAATTTAGTTGAAAGATTTACTATTTCGTCCCATGTGACCACTTTCACTGGTATTTTGGGCAAAATTAACTCCCTAAAAAATCTCTGTTAAAACTTTATCAAGTTTTTGGTTTATACTTTATAAGGTACGTTAATGTATTTCACTTATGATTGAGCAAAATGAAAAAGCCTCGATAGGAATTATTGGTGGTTCTGGATTATATGATCCGGGTATTTTTTCAGAAAGTAAAGAAATAAAAATATATACCCCATACGGGGAACCAAGTGATTTAATAACGATAGGTAAAATTGGAAATAAGACTGTAGCATTCCTACCTAGACACGGGAGGAGACATAGAATTCCTCCTCACAAAATAAACTATAGGGCTAATATTTGGGCATTAAAAGAACTTGGGGTTAGATGGGTCATTTCAGTTTCTGCAGTAGGTAGTTTGAGAATGGATTATAAGCCTGGTGACTTTGTAATACCAGATCAATTTATAGATATGACGAAGAAAAGAGATTACACTTTTTTTGATGGTCCTGTAGTAGCTCATGTCTCAATGGCTGATCCATTTTGTAACAGCTTGAGGAAATTGGTATTAGAGACTGCTAAAGAATTAAACATTAGGGCACATGAAAGTGGTACCTATATATGTATTGAAGGTCCTAGGTTTTCTACAAGGGCTGAGAGTAAGATATGGAGAGAAGTTTATAAGGCTGATATAATCGGCATGACGTTAGTACCAGAGGTTAATCTAGCCTGTGAGGCACAAATGTGTTATGCTACCATTGCTATGGTAACTGACTACGATGTTTTCGCTGAGATTCCAGTTACAGCAGAAGAGGTCACTAGAGTTATGGCAGAAAATACGGAAAAGGCTAAGAAACTTTTATATGCGTTAATTCAAAAGTTACCGGAAAAACCAGAACAGGGGTCGTGTTCCTGTTGCAACAGTCTGAAGACGGCACTAGTATAAGGAAACTAGTGAAGTTTTTAAATATAAATTTTCCTCAAACAGATTTAATAGTATATGGTCGTGGTCTTGAACTTCCTGCATTTACTTTTGCAAGAGCTCTTTCTTCCTTGAAGAATAAAATAATCAACATATTAAATATCTACGATTTTCTATTTATTTACAATCCGTATGTTGAAGTTTCAAACGTGGTAGTATTTACTGCGGATGAAAGTGAATTGCGGGAGCTTTTGGATAGTTTAGAGAGTCTAAGAATAAAAGGAAATATTTATTATTGTGGTAAGTCAGAGATAAAACCCAGATATAATTTTATTTCAATTATTAATTTGGATAGAACCTTCTGTGAGATTAATCTATCTCTATCCATTTTAAAGATATTGTGTAATGATAATACAATAAGAGAAAAAAGGATTTTGGATCAATTAAACGATCTTTCGGATTTAGATGATTATGTTAAGAATTATGCAAAAGTTTTCAAGCCAGATTTGCCTATTTTCCTGTCTCCGATCATGTTTCCAGCTAAGTCTTTCTTAGAGAGTCTTGGAGTAAATGTTTCAAGTTATTTTGATACTAAAATATTAGATGGTGCGCAGATAGTTTATACTGGTGTCGATATGCATATTATTAGAAGAATGATTTTTTCCTTAAAATCTAAGGGGGTAATGGTTACTGACGTTTTAATAGACGCAGACCCTCTATTAGCACCCATATATTTAAGTATGATTATGTTTTACTTAAAAAAGAAATGAAGGAGGTTCTGCTGATTGGGCATCATAGAATTTTGGTTAGAAGCTAAGACTACTATAGACAAATTAATAGAAGAGTTTCTAAATTCTAATAGAGATTGGGATCTAGTTGATATAAGTAGCTATATTCTTAAGGATGGTAAGAGATTTAGGGGAACTTTAAACATGTTCTTTACTGTTGCTTTAGGGGGAGATATTAAGGACTCTTATGGTGGTGCTTTGGCTATTGAAATTTTGCATTCTGCTTCTTTAGCTTTGGATGATATAGTTGATCTAGATACAACTAGGAGAGGTGATAAAGCAGCATGGGTTGTATATGGAAATAGGAAAGTAATATTCATAACCAATTATCTTATTCCCACTGCTCTTAGGATAATTCAGACCTCTTATGGTGACGATGCGTTAAATATTAGCATTGAGTTATGGAAGGATACTTCAGTTGGTGCTTTAAGGGATATGTATGATAACAGTGACTACATACGAACAATCGAGTTAAAAACTGGTAGTTTATTTAAGCTTTCCACAGTATTATCTGCATATGCTTCTAAACATTATAATACGAAACAACAGATGTTGGATGTTGGTAAGTATTTAGGAATAATTTATCAAGTAATAGATGATTTTGTTGACTATAAAACTAAGAAAGTAGAGGAAATAAATGGTAGTGCAAAGCAATTATTTAAGTATTATCGAGAAGGAAAGTTGGAAGAGTATGTTAGGTCAGTATATTTAGAATATAAGCAAAAATATGATGAGCTAATAAGTAACATTCCCTTCCAATCTAAATATATTAGTGAGATAAGGTCTCTTCCAGAGTTCTTAGCTAACGGTCTTCTAAAGGAGGCTAATATAGATAAGATTTAAGAAATTTAAATTCAAGGTCTTTTTGGTGGATTATTATTAGATTAGCAGTAATTCATGAATCTGAGAAAGTAACTAAAGCTTCTAAGCAGCTTTTATTAGAGATAAAAAATAGGAATCATAGTGCCTATTATATAAGAATTTCTAAATTAAACGCGGAAATAACTGAAAATGGTATAGAATTCACATATAGTGGAAAGAAGGTTGATATAGATGGTGGATTAATAAGGAACTTAGGCTTCATCTCTACTACTGAACAATTCATAAAAAGGTTTGATGTATTAAGGGAACTAGAAAGAAGCGGAGTGGTGTTGATCAATAGACCAGATTCTATGTTATTGGCCAGGGATAAATTTGCAAGTTTAATGCGAATGAAGAGAATGGGTATTCCAGTTCCGAATACTGCACTAGTAGAAGATCCCTTCGAAGTTATGAGACTAGTCGAAAGGTGGGGTGAAGTCGTAATAAAACCCGTAGTAGGAAGTCTTGGTTTAGGATCTGTTAAAGTTTCAGATCCAGATATAGCATTTAGAGTAGCAAAGGCTATCTTATCAGTAAACCAGCCAGTTTATGTTCAAAAATATGTTAAGAAACCGGATAGGGATATTAGAGTAATCGTAATTGGTGATAAGGTTTTAGGGAGCATATATAGAATATCTAAGGGCGGATGGAAGACTAATATAGCTCAAGGGGCTACGGCGCAAGTCTTAATTCCAGATGCAGAATTGGAGGAAATAAGTTTAAAGAGTGCTAAAGTGCTTGGTTTGGATTATGCTGGGATAGATATTATAGAAGACGTAGAGGATGGTGGTTATAAGATAATTGAAGTTAACGCTGCACCTTTGTGGGATGGATTTGAAGCAGCTACAAACATTAATCCGGCTAAATATATTGTGACACATTTAATAGAAAAGATTAGGAGATGAGGAATAGAAAACCGTCTGAAAAATGTGATGAGGAGCTCTCGCACCTGATTTATAGATCAAGATCTTTCTTATCCTTTATTGATCTAAGTACAAGCATCGTGTAAGTTGATG
This sequence comes from Sulfolobus sp. E5-1-F, assembly GCF_009601705.1. Classification (NCBI taxonomy): domain Archaea; kingdom Thermoproteati; phylum Thermoproteota; class Thermoprotei; order Sulfolobales; family Sulfolobaceae; genus Saccharolobus; species Saccharolobus sp. E5-1-F. The sequence continues at coordinate 420,396 of NZ_CP045687.1, forward strand.
TAACTCCATCCATATTTCCTATCTTATCTAATACTTTTGCTAAATCTTCTCTAGTTGGAACTCTTACTTTCAGCACTGCATAATATTCTCCAGTTACATCATAAATTTCATAAATTTCTTTCATTTCCACTAATTGTTTTAGTATATTATCATATTTCTTAGGATCCGCTTTTATTAACACAAAAGCTACAACGCTGAGCCCAATCTTATCGAAATCTATTTCAGTATAAAAACCCTTAATGACACCATTTTCTTTTAATCTCTTTATTCTTACATATATTGTAGCCTCGCTTAAATTAAGCATCTTAGCTAGTCTAGAGAAAGGTATTCGTGAATCTTGTTGTAGTATATTAAGTATCTTTTTATCAATATCATCAAGATAATAAAATGACGAATTCAAATAAGAGACCTCCCAAAGATCTTTATCAAGTCAACTCTATTAAAGTCGCCTATTGCAAATTTTAAAATTATTTGGGGATCATTATTAAGTAAGGCTTTCGAAAGTCTTACAGTACCTGGGTCTCTTTCCTTCGTCATTTTTATAATTTTTGCATGCCAGTTTAACGACCAATATAGCTTACTCCTTTTAAATTCCTTTTTGAAGTTTTTTCCAGTTAATATGGAATCAGCTAAAATTTTTGAAGAAATAATCGATGGTCTTATCCCCTCTCCAGTTATTGCATATACAGTACCCAAAGCCTCACCCGTGTAACTACCGTCTAATCTGTCTTCTATCACTCCATAATCTGTAACCCTAGCTCCATGAAACATTTTAATTCTCCCCTTGAGGATCTGTTTTAATCTTTCCTTTAACTCCGGCACCTCAGCGTATCCTCCAATCCCAATTTTAGATCCCTCTCTATCTGGAAATACCCAAGCATAGCCCAAAAAGCCTGAGTAAAAATAGAATTCCACAACTTCTTTATCTATTTCGTAATCTGTAATGTACTGGATGGCGGGAATTGACATAGACTTAGTTACACTATAATGCCCTGTTGCAAATATTATCTTATTATGATCTAATGGTTTATCATTAACGTAGTACTTATCACCCTTTTTTATAACTTTTGAATTAAATTCTACATTTACTTCATCTGAAAGTCTTTTTAAGAAGAGAGGTTTATCGATAATGTATCCTAGCTTGTTATTTGTTTTTATATCAAAAACAAGTTTATTATCAAGATATATTCTAAAACCCTTTATTTCACTAATTATAGTTTCATTGGGTATTGGTATTATATTTTCTATTCCAGTAATTAATCCCCATGCACAAGGTTTGAGTCCAGGTTCTTCCATACTCTCGTAGACTGTTGCCTCAACTTTTTTACTCCCTTTTAAAAAATAAGCTAGAGATAGCCCTGCGGGACCTGCCCCTACTATTGCTATTCTCGTCATATATTGTTCACTTTTTTCTGAAGTAAAATAAAGCTATAATGGCCAAAATTAAAAATCCAGCATATAAGGGTAAGAGCGCGTAAAAGTTTGTTATAAACGCTCTTCCTATTATTGATCCAATAATTAAGACTAATATAAATGCAAATAATCCATTTCCTACATACAATATATCTCTCTTTATTATATTAGGTAATACCGATTTTAACACTAGAAACAAGTTATATATAAATGGAATAGAAAAGGCTAGTGTAACTATTGCGAATTTGTACTCATCTTGATATGCCATAACAAAGAAAACTCCAGCTACATCCGCAAATGTTGATAGAGCGGTGAAGTAAAGAGTGCTAATAGCGGTTTTTATGTCATTTGCCCAAGGTTTCTCAGAAATTAAGATATAGATTGCAATAATGAAGTCTATTGTAGCTCCTGCTAGAAATGCTATAAAAGAGTCTACTAAACCTGGAACTATTGGTAAAACTATCATCAATATGGAAAGGGGTAACGTGTAGCTGGCTTTCATCTTATTCTTAAAGACTATTAATTAGAAAATAAAAATATCTATTCCTAATAGAAGAGTGTGAGATATAATTTACCAGTACTTGTAATACACGGTGGAGCAGGAAGTTGGCAAATAGCTGATCAAGATAAGGCTAAATTGACAATAAGTGAAGCGTTAGAAAGAGGATATTATGAGTTTAGGAAAGGTTCTGCGCTCGAAGCAGTAGTAGAGGCTATATATTATATGGAGGAGTCTGGGGTTTTTGATGCTGGTAAAGGAAGTGTGAGAAACTCGGCTGGATATATTGAAATGGATGCTGGAATAATGATAGGTAATACACTTCAGGCAGGAGGTATCATGGGATTAAGGGAAGGTAGTGCAATAAAAAAGGCTTTAGAGATCTTACTTCAAAATAAGCATGTGTTAATGATAGGCAATAGTGGTAATAATAACTCTAATAATAATAATATTATTTCAGAGAGCAAAGTTTTTGGAGATACTGTAGGTGCTGTAGCCTTAGACCAGCATGGTAATTTAGTAGCTGGGACTAGCACTGGTGGGATAAAAGGAAAATTACCTGGAAGAGTTGGGGATTCTCCTATACCGGGTGCTGGTTATTATGCAACGTCCAATGTAGCTGTTTCTAGTACAGGGATTGGTGAGATAATTTTAAGGATGTTACCCGCTAAAGAAGTGGATATTTTAGTCTCATTGGGTTATACTATTGATGATGCTCTAAGAGCCGTGATAAACAAAATAACTAAAATTTTTGGAAAAGATAATATAGGAATGATAGGATTAGATAAATATGGGAATGCCTCCGCATACTATAATACAAGAGGGATGGCTAGAGGTGTTATTTCCTCAGATGGGGTTAAGAGAGTATATGTCTTCGAGGGTGAGATCTAAATGAAGATATTAGTAATGAGTAATATTAGATTCCCCGAACCTCATGTTGAAAGTACGTTATCAAGTATTATAAAGAAGGAGGAGCCAGAGGTTATAGTATTAAATGGTGATACCACCCAATGTTATTGGGATTATGAGTGTCCTAGAGTTATTGATGTACTCTATGTCATTAGGAGTATAGCTCCTTGGGCCCAGATAATTTACGTTCAAGGAGATATGGATCCTCATGCAATTAAGTGCATAACTGCAGAGCCCAGATATAGGGAGGAGATAATTGGCACAACTATGTACATTGCGGAAGCAGCTTCTGTTAAATATCATATTATTCATGGACATCAAGGAGAAATAGATCAGTTAAGGAAAAGTATTGGTGCCGGTCCATGGGATTGGTTAGTAATAGGTCAATATAAGAGACTAGAAATCGATAAACTAGCAAGGGTATTATATAGTGGGGGTATAACTAGGGAATTCCCACCTGAGGCAAGAGGTTATGTAGTTATAACTGACTCCAATTTTTACATTAGGAATCTAAGAACTTAACCACATGTTGGAAAATATGTTCTTCTTGCGAGTTCCAGTATTTTCACGTCATATATTTCTTCTACGGGATTCAAATCAGATCCCTCTTCCCAAATTTTATAGTCATTTGCAAATATGCTATTCTTTTCTCCTCTATAGAATAATATTTCGTTTATAAATGGTATTTTTCTGAGAGAGTTGATAATGTTTCTTATGTTGTTATCAATTATCCTATACTTGATTACTATAATCACATATTATAATTCTCTCTATATTCTCTTAAGATAATTGATAATAATAAGTGGTATTTTCATAAACCATTTAAATTTGAGTCTTACTAATAGCTTATGCAACTTGAAAATAAGCCCATTGTAGTAATCTCTTCAACTAACGCTGAAGAAATACCAAATTTCGTTAGGACGATGTTTAAGGATTGTAGGTTGAATGGGAGTAAGAAATTAATAATAAATTTCATTTCATCGATTCCTTACCCAGAGTTCATACAAAATGCCAGGGAGGCTCTTTTAGATAATATAGATTTAGGTACTTATATTTACATTTGGAAGCCCGAAGAGGTTGATCAAATGATGCGAAAGATCTTAGAAAATAGTCAAGATATGAAAGGTATAATAATATATTGTGATAATGATAATAAACGTTTTATCGAAAAAATACTACCCAAGATTCCTAATTCAATAAAGGCGAATATTATAAAGGATTATTGTAAATAATTTTTTATTCTAAGGAGGAAAGTAGATAGTGGTGCTAAATTGAAAAGAGCGGAATATGATGTTTTAATTATTGGCTTAGGTATAGCTGGTGCATCACTTGCCTGGAAATTATCTCAATCTAACCTTAAGGTATTAGCAATAGATAGTAAACCATGGAACAGATTTGGCGATAAACCTTGTGGAGACGCAATAAGCAAAGAACATTTCGATAACCTAGGAATGCCTTATCCTCAAGGTAAAGAATTAGAGGAGAAGGTAGAGGGTATAAAACTGTATAGCCCTGATATGAAAACCGTATGGACTGTAAAAGGAGAAGGTTTTGAAATTGATTCTCCCAGTTATGTGCAGAGACTAACCAAAGAGGCTAGAGAAAGGGGAGTTGAAATTTTAGATCTAACTACAGCAATGAAACCGATAATAGTTGGCAATAAAGTTGAAGGAGCGGTCTTGGTTAATAGAAGGACTAATGAAACTATAGAGGCAAAAGCTAAAATTACAGTCGACGCTACTGGATATTCAACTAGCTTCAGAAGTAAGCTTCCATTTGAATTTCCGGTGACTGAAACATTAGATGATAAAGATGCCGATGTTGCATATAGAGAAGTGTTAAATACTAAGGACGAAATTGAAGAATATCCCTATTTAAGAATATTCATAACACAGAAGGCCTCCCCAGGAGGTTATTGGTGGTACTTTCCAAAAGGGCCAAATAAGGTTAATGTTGGTCTAGGTATACAAGGAGGTATGGGATATCCTAGTATTCATGAGTTCTATAATAAATACGTTGACTATTATGCTCCAGACATAGATAAGAATAGACTATTAGTTAAAGGTGGAGCGTTAGTGCCTACTAGAAGGCCACTTGCAACTATTGTATGGGATGGTATAGCAGTAATAGGCGATTCAGCATTTACAGTTAATCCGGTACACGGAGGAGGAAAAGGTTCTGCAATGATTTCAGCTTATTGCGTTGGTAAAGCTATACTTAATGCATTTGAGAATAGCGATTTCTCTGCAAAAGGACTATGGAATGCTAACGAGTGCTATATAGAGAGATATGGCGCTAAGCAAGCTAGTCTTGACTTGTTTAGGAGATTTCTACAGAGGTTAAGTGATGATGAGATAAATTATGGAATGAATAAAAAAGTGATAAGAGAAGAGGACTTATTGGAGGCAAGTGCAAATGGTGATCTTCAACTTTCCACAGCCGAAAAGGCGATGAGAATTATTATGGCCCTTGGAAAACCATCATTACTATTTAAGCTAAAAACTGTTGCCGAGTATATGAGGAAGATTAAAGATGTTTATAAACACTTTCCAGCGGAGCCTAAGGATTTAATGAAATGGAAATATAATGTGGACTCGATAATTTTAGAATTTAATAAAGCTTTGGAAAAGTAGTATAACTATAAGTAGAACATATGGTGCTACTAATGGAATCCAAAACGTTTTTGAAGTATAGTTCCCTACGTCTTCTAATGCCTTTAACATAATGGAAATTATTCTTCCGAGTATCTTTACACCTTTTATCTTAATCACTTTATATTCTATGTTATTTACCTCTTTCATATTCTTTGTGGATATTTTAATTAGTTCAGATGCCTTATTCACAAGATCTTCGCAAAAAGTGGCTGGAGAGTATGTAATCCCTAAGCTTATCCCAGTACAAGAATGATCATCTGGTGTGACTAAAATTACCTTATCAACGACTTGCCTTACTGCATTGGATATAGCGTTATTAAGTTCTTTAGTTGAGTTATTAGCGTAAATATAAACGATAGATACTCTCTTTACTCCATCATCAAATGTGAAGACTCGTATTCGGCTATCACATAATCCCTCACATGTTTTATCTAATTTTCCTTCCGCATATCCTACCAAAAGTTTCCTTACGTTTTTAATCCCTCTTTGATCCATAATGAAGTCCTTTAAGCTGTTTATTTCATGAGCATCATATTCCTTTACCAAAAAAGAGTTATGGCAATCTATAAGGTAGTTATTTGAGGATAACATATACTTCCATAGGGAGGATGGTAAATCATCAATTCCAAACTCTGGTCTCTCCATAAATGAGACTCTAAACTTGTCGAATTCTAATGATGTGACATCAAAAGTAGAGCGTTTTTCAATTGAAATACCGTAAAAAGATGCTTTGTTCCAGTCGTTACGTTCTAGCGTACTTTTTGAGATTACCTCTATTACTTTATTTACTTCGGCTGATGAGGGTAAATCTAATTCATGACTACCTGGTCCATGAAATATTGTTACTATGTTATTTTTTAAGGTCTTTTCAATATCATATACGAATCTAGAACTACCAACACTATCAAAAACTCCGAAATGTATTTGTGGTATCATAAAAAGAAAATCGTCTAATCTATACATAAATATACTCAGATTAGTTTTCACAGATATTAGATTTAGAAAATTCTCCAGTGGTACTTTATTTTTTTCAGTTATTGCTGTAATGAAGGGAACAGCTACTTGAGTTGATTTGAACCCAAGTATTTTTATGCCCTTTCTATTAACCGTATATATATAGAAATGAAATATTAAACCTATCGTAATTATATAGATTAAAAATATAATTGAGTATTTAAGATAAAATATTATAGGAAGATACGATGTAATTCCAGACAATATTATAGAAGGGATTTCCTTATAACTACCTAGAAGAATATACGCCATAAGTGGCATGAAAAACCCGAATGCATAAAATGGACCTACAGGTAATAGAGAAAGCAGAAGGTAAGGTATCGCAGTTAGATCCATAATAAATAAGGCTATTTTTATCTTGTTCCTAAAAATTATTGTTAGGAGAATAGAGTAAAGTGTAAATGAAAACAGATAATCAAAAGTTAGTTGGAAACTCCTCAGCACTATAAATAATGATTCTGCTGAAAAGGTTGTTGCAAATATTTTTATACTTGGCAGAGTTTTAAGATATCCATAGTATTTCCTTGTTAAGTTTTCAGTATCCATGTCCATGATAAGTTGATGGGGTGAAATAAAATAGTTTTGTCAATCAATAAGGAAAAGCTAGGTGTAGACAAAGTTATAAAGAATTCATTAGACTATTGTGACTTGTATATCCTACAAAAAGGTGATAAAGTGTTTCTCCTATATCTATTTGATAGACAAAAGTATTATTATTTCAAAATAATGCCGGAGATAATTGGAAAGTGGGAAAATTGTGAAAACATATTCTATACAGCATTCGGACTTTTCGGCTTTGTAAATAAACTAGAAGAATTAGAACAAAAAATTAAGGAGAAGATGGAGGTGTTAATTAGAAATGTCAACGCTCAATGACTACCAATTAATAATAAGTGATATAGACGGGGTAATATTGCGAGAAGGAGAACCGATATGGGAAAATATACAGGCGCTAAGGAATATCCAAAATAATGGAGTTAAGATCATATTTGTAACTAATAACTCTGGATTTAGTAGGATCCTATTATCTAGACAGTTGTCTTATCTAGGCCTTAAAGTCACTCCGGATATGATAATTACAAGTGGATTGGCTGCTGCAATTTACATGAAAGAAAAGCTTAATGTAAAATCTGTATTTGCAGTAGGTGAGGAAGGCCTTATTGAAGAATTGAAAAATCATGGTTTCTCAGTATATTCTAGTACTGAATCAGAGAGAAGTTTACCAGATGCCGTAGTAATGGGCCTAGATAGGTTAAGTACGTATGATAAACTATCGTTAGCTATGAGGTGTATAAGCAAGGGATCAAAATTCATAGTAACAAATATGGATAGACTTTGGCCAGCTAAAGATGGGTTAAAGTTGGGTGCTGGAGCATTAGCTAGTTCTATAATTTATGCTTTGAAAAGGGATCCAGACTTTATAGCGGGGAAACCTAACACATGGATAATAGAAATAGCCATGCGAATTTCAAGTGTAAAGAAGTTAGATAAGATTCTAGTTATAGGGGATCAAATAGAGACTGATATCCAAATGGGATACAATATAGGTGCTGATACTGCATTAGTCTTAACGGGTATATCAACTATTAACGATGTTGATAAAAGTAGTGTTAAGCCGAAATATGTAGTAAATAGCTTATTAGACCTTATGTGAAATTGTAGAAAGAATACTTAAAAACTATTATGCAAATATAAACTTGTATGGAAAAGATAGAATACGATGCAGTTGTAGTTGGAGGAGGACTAGCTGGTTTAATGACTGCACATGAGATAGCTTCTGCTGGTTTTAAGGTTGCTGTTATCTCAAAGGTATTCCCTACAAGATCTCATTCCGCTGCAGCTGAAGGTGGAATAGCAGCTTATATTCCCGGGAATTCGGATCCAAATGATAACCCAGATTATATGACATATGATACAGTTAAAGGTGGTGATTATTTAGTAGATCAAGACGCGGCGGAATTACTTTCTAACAAATCCGGAGAAATAGTAATGCTAATTGAAAGATGGGGTGCGCTATTCAATAGACAACCGGATGGCAGGGTTGCAGTTAGATATTTCGGAGGGCAAACCTATCCGAGGACCAGATTTGTTGGAGACAAAACAGGAATGGCGCTTTTACATACGCTTTTTGAAAGAACTTCTGGTTTAAACGTCGATTTTTACAACGAGTGGTTTTCCTTAGATCTAGTTATCGACGATAAGAAGGTAGTTGGTATAGTAGCAATGCAAATGAAGACACTAACTCCATTCTTCTTTAAGACAAGGGCTGTTGTATTAGCGACTGGAGGAATGGGAATGTTGTATAGGCATACAACGAATAGTTACATCAATACTGGGGATGGATTCGGAATTGCATTAAGAGCAGGGGCAGCACTAAAAGATCCAGAATTTGTCCAATTTCATCCAACTGCACTATATCCATCAGACGTTTTAATTAGTGAGGCCGCTAGAGGAGAAGGTGCAATATTGAGAAATATAAAGGGAGAAAGATTTATGACGAGATATGCTCCCAAAAAGCTAGACTTAGCACCTAGGGATATAGTTTCAAGGGCAATTATCACAGAGATAAAGGAGGGAAGAGGATATCCTGGTGGATATGTTGGTCTAGATCTAACCCATTTAGGTGAAGAATATATTAAAGAAAGGCTTGCTTTAGCTGTAGAAGCTGCAAAAAGCTTTGCTGGTGTAGATGCGTTTACTGAACCCATCCCAGTTAGGCCTGCTCAGCATTATTATATGGGAGGAATAGATGTGGATATAGAGGGTAGGAATCCAGATATTGTAGGACTATTCTCTGCGGGTGAAGCAGCTTGTGTGTCAGTACACGGTGCTAATAGATTAGGCTCTAATTCACTTCTAGACACTTTAGTATTTGGCCAAGTTACTGGTAGAACTGTCGTACAATTTCTAAAGTCTAATCCAAGCAATCCCACATCAAATTATGAGAAAGAAGCTGAGAAAGTTGTTGATGAGGCTTATAAGTTCGTAAAGAGTGAGAGTGGTGTACATTTTGGTCAAATATTGGAGAAGCTAAGGGATACGATGTGGGATTATGTGGGAATATATAGAGATGAAGGTGGTCTACTTAATGCAATGTCCGAGATAAATAAACTAAGAGGTATGATTAGTAATATGTATGTTACAGATAAGAGTAAAGTCTATAATACAGAATTCTTTAACGCTCTAGAATTGAGGAATATGTTGGATTTAGCATTGGTAATAGCTAAATCAGCTTTAGAGAGGAAAGAATCAAGAGGAGCACATTACAGAACGGATTATCCTGAAAGGGATGATAATAATTGGTTGAAACATACTATCGCGTATTTGAGGGGTAATACGGTTGAAGTTACATTTAAACCAGTTAAGATAACCAGATGGAAGCCAGAACCTAGGGTGTATTGAAATGGCCCAAGTGCAAGAGGAAGAAGTTATATTAAAGGTAAAAAGGTTTAACCCAGAAAGGGGATTCTGGTGGTCAGAATATAAACTAAAGGTTGATAGGTTTACACAATTCACTGAGGCTCTTAGGAGAATAAAGAGTGAGCAAGATCCTACATTATCCTATAGAGCATCATGCCACATGGCAGTATGTGGAAGTTGTGGAATGAAGATTAATGGTGAACCTAGACTAGCTTGTAAGACGTTAGTTTTAGATACTGTCAAAAAATATAACAATAATGTAATAACAATCGAACCAATGGATTACTTTAAACCAATCAAAGACTTAATAGTTGACTGGGATGAGTTTTACGAAAGGATGTTCAAGGTGAAACCAAGACTATATCAAGCTAAAGAAGTATTAGAGGGCAAAGCTGAACATAGACTTAAGCCTGAAGATCAAAAAGAGTTATGGAAATTCGCTCAATGCATATGGTGTGGGTTGTGTGTTTCAGCTTGTCCAGCTGTTGTAATAGATCAGCAATTTTTAGGACCAGCAGCTCATGCCAAGGGTTATAGATTCTTAGCAGATCCAAGGGATACAATAACTGAAGAGAGAATGAAAATATTAATAGATAGTGCATGGCGGTGTACTTATTGCTACCAATGCTTTAATGTATGTCCCAGAGATATAGAGCCAGTTACTGCAATAAAGAAAACTAGAAGTTTTACTAAACTATACAAGGACAAGTCAGAAGTAGCAGAAAGAGGTGAAAAACATGTTGAGGCTATTCATGAATCGATACTAAAGACTGGAAAACTTGCAGAAGCACCAGTATATTTGAAGACTTATGGAGTATTGCAGTCCCTTATAGATCTAGTATATATGTCAAGGACAGGAAAGCTTAAATATGCATTAGTACAAGAGAAACCAGTACAAAATATAAATGAAATCAAAAAGATTATAGGTGAGTGATAAAAATGAAAATAGCTTATTATCCTGGATGTGCTACGCATGGTTTATCTAAAGATGTAGATATAGCAACAAGAAGAGTTGCAGAAGTACTTGGAATAGAGCTAGTTGAAGTACCAGATTGGAACTGCTGTGGTGGAGGATTTTATGACGAATATGACGAGGTTGGTCATGTTGCTCTAAACTTAAGGAATTTATCGCAAGTGGAGAAGTTAGGATTAGGGAAAATGGTAACACCCTGTAGTGTATGTCTTCATAGCCATAGATTGGCTACATACAAATACAAGGAAGATAAAGATATTAAAAGAAAGACAGACAAACGATTAGAAGGTACTTCAGTTAAATATGAGGGAAAGGCTGATGCTGAACATATTGTTTGGGTTCTAATAAGAGATGTGGGTTTAGAGAATATCAAGAAACACGTTAAAAAACCTTTAACTGGACTTAAAGTAGGCACTTATTACGGATGTCAAATGTTAAGACCAGAGCAAATTATGGGATTTGAAAAAGCATACAATCCAACTAGTTTATCCGAGTTGGTTGCAGTTACTGGGGCTATACCAGTTCCTTTTCCTACAATGACCTCATGTTGCGGATTTCCTTTAGTCGGAAGTAATCCTAAAGGTGCTTTAAAGTTAGCGTTTAATGTTCTTAATGGTGCTAAACAAGCTGGAGCTGATTTAGTCATACATCCATGTAGTTTATGCCATCTCCAGTTGGACTCTCTACAGCTGAAGGTCAAAGCAGAATTCAACGTAAATTGGACTATGCCGGCAATCTATATAACGCAACTATTGGGTTTATCGTTTGGTTTCACCCCCGAGGAATTGGGAATAGGAAGACTTGCTATTGAGATATTACGAAGTAAGGGAGTGATATGAATGAGTGAGGAAATTAAAAAAATAATTCAAGATATTGGTGGTAAATCGGAGGAGTGGATTAGCGTTTCTGAAAGACCTGGAAAGGATCCATTTGCGAAGGAACTCAATTATAGTTTTAGTGATTATTTCTGGGGTAAGGTTCATGTTAGGAACGAAGGAGAGATTTACGTCCTAGTAATCTCAAAGGACGTATTCAATTGGAAAGATAGAATAAAGGATTTGAAACTTAGTGGAGAAGTTGTGGACGCAGCTGGAGGTTTAATATGGATTCAAGAGTTTGATATCCAAGGATTAAAAAGAGACTTCGAGTTCTTAAAGACTTTCATAGAAAACATAAGAAAGCAGAAACAACAGAAAACTTCATAATATGTTTTTATTATATATTAAAATGGCCATACTCAGCAGACACCCACGTGTCCCGTGGGAGAGTGAAGTTGAGGCCTCCTCTTTTTAACTTTCCACAACTCTTAATAGATCTTCGTGGTCTAATTTGTACGTTATCAGGTACTCATCAGATACTCTTCTAAGGTCTGCATTATCTCCCCTAATCATGACACTTATTAATTGAGAGTTAGCCTCTTTTAACGATCTTCTCACGGTCGTTTCGGCAATTTTATCTTCTCCATCTGTTAATAATATTATTTCGCTAACTCCCTTAACATGACCTTCCTTAATGTCCTCACAAGCAGATATTATTGATCTGCTTATATCTGTACCTCCTCCCCCTCTTATTTTCCCTATGTACTCTATCATCTTTATCACGTCCTTGCTTTTGGCATTCTTCTGAACTTTTATCAATGGATATGGTATATTATCGAAAAATCTTAGGTAGAAATCTCTATTTTCTCTTTTTGCTCTACTATACAGTGCTAATGCCACAGCTTTAGCCCATAATATTTTCTCCCCATCCATACTTCCCGATTTATCAAGTAATAGGTATATAGGACCTAATGTTTCTTTAATTTGTTTCTGATATAATAATAATTGACCTTCTGCTAGTTTTAAGTAAAAGAGTATATCTGGTAAGGCTAATTCGGAGTAGACTATCCTCTCAATATCACTTCCCTCTTCGTATCCGTAAAGTTCACCTTTTGAGAACCTAGTAGTTCTTCTCTTGGTAATGCTACCTAACTTTGGAATCCCACTTAAAAACTCTAATATCTTCTTAATTTCAGTATTTCTAGCAAGTCTTAACACTTCATGAATTTCTCCTTCAAATGTTAAGACACTTCCTGTACCTGCTCCGTTACCTCCAACAATCTTTTGCATATTTCTAACTGAATTGGCATCCTCTATAGCCTTAGACATCGCCTTCTCATGAGCCTGTCTAAGGACCTTTTCCATGGACTGCTGATTCGTGTTCCTTTGTTCTTTCCCTTCTTTTGAAGAACTACCTTTCATTAAACCGTTTAATATTTCTTCAGCTGCTTCTCTCTCCTCCATAGACTGAGAAGTTTTCTTTATTCTTTCTAACTCCTCAATCAAATTTTGGACGTAACTTACTGTCAAAGCTAAACTTACGGCTGAATTCACAATTGAGTATTCCCTATTTTTCAGAACCACATCAGAAGATAGAGTGGAATTTACCAATGAATACGCTATTTCTTGGCTCTTTCCTATTTCACTCTTTCCTTTGGTTATTGGTAAGGGTAGATAGTGAACATAATAGGTATCAACTAAAAATGTTTCATTTAATTGAACATCTCTTCCCAGTAATTTTTTCAAAGTATAGGAGATTCTCTCTCCTCTATATTTAACCAGAGGATCTTTGTAATCTATTCCTCTTAATACACCTTCCTCTTCAGTCATGGGTAAATCCCTAATTTCCTAGCAACTTTTTCTATTAATTTGTCTATTTCGCTTAAAACTTCTTTGGAAAACTCTTCGACCTTTTCGTCACCGCTTTCTTTACCTAAAGCCACTATTCTATCTCTGGTTGCCCTTAAACTTCTAATTAGTTCGATAAGTCTAGGATCAGACTCATTTGCTGCTTCAACGTATTTTGCTGCTTCCTTGATGTTATTATATATTTCATTTAATTCCTTCATGTATTTGATTGGTGTCTTTAACTCTTCAGATAATAATGCAGCTACTTTTTCAAAGTCATCTATCTCTCTTGGAGCTATATATTTTAAAACTATTAGATCTTCTTCAGTAGCCTTTAGTCTACTATTTAATATCGCATGTGCAGAAACCACTTTCAGAACCTTACCCTTTCTTCTATCTGATAAGTGTATCCCCTTTTCCTCTAGCATTGCATATAGTTTTAATAATTTGTTTTTAACTCCAGAGAGATCAACTTGGGATAGATACGAGTATAGCTTATCTAGATGCTCTACGTTCATTATAGGCTCTTTAACTGCCCATTTATTAGTAAATTCTATTTCCCATGTAGCATCCAATAACTGTTTCCATAATTCCTCTCCTACCGGTCTGGCATAATGTCTTAAGAGTAACCTATCGTAAAGTGCTTCTAATTCTGGTTCATCTGGCACTCTATTGCTTGCTGATATTAGTGTCCTTAAAGGTACCTTTATCACGTTGTAACCATCATAGATTACTCTTTCGTTTAACAATGACAACAAAGCGTTAAGTATTGCAGAGTTTGCATTAAATATCTCATCTAGAAATGCTATTTGGCTCTCCGGTAATCGATCTTTTGTAATTCTCCTATACTGTCCCTCCTTTAATGCATTTATATCAAGTGCGCCGAATAATTCTGCAGGTTCAGTGTATTTTGTTAGTAAATACATAAAGAATTTAGCATTTAACAATTCAGCAGCTCTTCTAGCCAAGGCTGACTTTGCGGTACCGGGCTCACCTATTAATATTACATGCTCTTTACTAAGTAAGGCTAATGTAATCACTTTTGCCTCTTCTTCTCTACCTATAAATGGTGCCATTAACGATTCCATGAATTTCTTGGGTAACTCAAGTAATGTCTTTTCACTCAATTTTATCCCATTCTTTACTTCTCAATTTTAGCTTATAAACAAAAATTAAGAACGGCTCTCTTACAAGAAAGAGACAACTATCATCTTTTAGTATGAAAAGGAAATAAGATATAATGTGATATCATTGGTGTAACTTTCGATTCTCATAAATTTTATCTCGTCATACTAAAAATAATGAGAATTTTTATTTGATCTACAGTATATAACAAAAAGAATACATCATAATAAAAAAGTGATTCTTAGTGTTACTCATGTCCACCCAACGTATAACTCTTCAGTCGAAATGATTTGTCATCTAGAGTTTTTTACCTAATAGAAGTTAATTTACATATGTCTTCTTAATCCTTCATATTCGCTTCTTTCTAACGTTCTTTCATTAACACATAGATTTATAAATGGATAAAACGATATTAGAAATAACAAATCTGTGAGTCGAGTCGAATGGAAGAAAAAGTAGGTAATCTAAAACCAAATATGGAAAGCGTGGATGTAACCGTGAGAGTTTTGGAAGCAAGTGAAGCAAGACAAATACAGACAAAGAATGGTGTTAGAACTATAAGTGAGGCTATTGTCGGAGATGAAACGGGAAGAGTAAAATTAACATTATGGGGAAAACATGCGGGTAGTATAAAGGAAGGTCAAGTAGTAAAAATAGAAAACGCATGGACTACTGCTTTTAAAGGTCAAGTGCAGTTAAATGCTGGAAGTAAGACTAAGATAGCTGAAGCTTCAGAAGATGGATTTCCCGATTCATCTCAAATACCAGAGAACACACCAACAGCTCCTCAGCAAATGCGTGGAGGGGGTGGAAGAGGCTTCCGCGGTGGCGGGAGAAGATATGGAAGAAGAGGCGGAAGAAGACAAGAAAACGAGGAAGGTGAAGAAGAGTGAATTTTGAGGAAGTAAAGGACAAAAAACCAAAGAAGATAGGAGAATTAATTGATAGAAGCGAGGAAAGTGATAACTATATAGTAAAAGTAGCTGAAGATAAAGTATATGAGCTTGCTCCCATAGCTTATTATATTTGGGCTATGTGTGATGGTAATAGAAGTGTAGACGAGATAGTTAATGAGTTAAGTAGAGAGGCGAATTTAGATATATCACAAGTTCGTGATCCCGTAGTAATGGTATTAGACGAGTTAGAAAAAGCGTCTCTCATAACTTTTTAATCGTATAAGATATTGTTTTTTTTATATGAGAGTGTTTGTAAAGGACGAATCATTATATTCAATAGAGGAAGCAATAAAGATCTACTTATCATCATTAAATTTTAATCCTAAAATCGTAGAAGTAGGAGTGAAGGACTCTTTTGGCTACGTATCTGCAGAAGATCTTAAGTCGCCTATTGATTACCCCCCATTTTCAAGATCGAATGTAGATGGTTACGCCTTAAAATCTTCATGCACTCCTGGAGAGTTAAAGGTAATAGATAGAATAGGAATTGGAGAATTTAAAGAAATTCGTATAGATGAATGTGTAGCAGTTGAAGTAGATACTGGTGCAATGATTCCAATTGGTGCAGATACTGTAATAAAAGTTGAAGATATCAAAGAAATTAATGGGAATTCCATAAGAACAGACAGAAAGATGAGTTTTGGCCAGAATATTGGCTGGATAGGGAGCGATATTCCTAAAAGCTCAATCGTATTAAGAAAGGGTGAAGTAATTTCCCATGAAAAGATTGCTTTGCTAGCGTCATTAGGGATAAGTAGTGTAAAGGTTTATGAAAAGCTAAAGATATATTTAATTGCAACAGGAGATGAGCTAGTTGAACCTGGCAGCCCATTATCTGCGGGTAAAATTTACGAGTCAAATTTACACTACTTATATTCTAAGCTTAAAGAAAATTACAAAATAGTCGGTCTTTCATTACTTAGAGATGATCTAGAGACCATCAAGAGTGAGATAAAGAGGGCTATCTCAGTGGCTGATGTTTTGATACTTACTGGTGGCACTAGTGCAGGAGAAAAAGATTTCGTCCATAGAGCTATAAGAGAGTTAGGGAGCATAATAATTCATGGTATAAAGATCAAGCCTGGAAAGCCTACCATTTTAGGAATAGTTGATGGCAAGCCAGTAATTGGGTTACCTGGGAACATAGTATCTTCGATTGTCGTATTTGATACTATTATTTCAGAAATTCTGAAAAATCTTTATCCTTCTCGTAAAGAAATAATTGAATTAGGTAGAATTAAAGCTAGATTAGCACTAAGTGTTAGAGCCGATAAATATAGAAGTACTCTAATTCCAGTTTACTTATTTAAGAGTGTTGATAATTCCTACTATGCTCTTCCAGTGAAGTTTGATAGCTATATGGTGGGTACTTTTTCCCTGACTGAGGGCTATATAATGCTTGAACCTAACGAAGAAATTGAAGAAGGGAAGGAAGTTGAGGTCAATGTGAAGAAGTATGATAATTCGATATCTATCATAGGAGAGGAAGATATAAAACTCCTTAATTTAGATACAAAAAATGTTTTGTTGGGTTCCTTGCCCGCAAGTAAAGCTGTTGAATATAAATTTGGAGATGTTGCAGTTATTAGTTCATTATTTAATGGGTCTATAGAGAATTATGATAAAGTACTATGTAGACAAATTCTAGTTAATGGTGAGGGAGAAGAAATAGGCTATGATGATTGGGTTGGGATGTCTAAAATTATTAAAAATCCGGTAGTGAAGCTAAAATCTCCTTCAACAATTTACTCGTTGTTAGGAAAGGCCAAGGTTTATGCTCCAGAAGGCTATATAGTAGGTGATAAGGTAGCAGAGGAATGTCTGTATATAATAGGAATCAGCGAGAGGGGTAAGAGGTATCTAAATGCAATAAACATAGTATAATACTTGACTAATAATAGTGTCAAAGTATTAGTCATAATTGGAATAATACTCTCCACTCCTTAAAGATTTAACATATAATGTGCTCTTAATCTAATGTAAGTTAAATTCCATCCATAAACTTATGATGAATGATCCAGAAAACTTCGTTATTTTTTGGTAATACAAGACAAGTTTGAATGGTATATCGTTGCTTTATTATGGGAGAGCCATAACGATAAGATAATTTAAGAATTTTATGGAACAACAGAATTTGATTTGCTACATCAAAAATTCATGTTACATAGGGTCTTGTAAGATAATAAGAAATTTATAAGTATTATTATTATTTAGGTTGTGGAGTGTACAAAAGCTAGGGCATATTCGAGTTCAGCTAATTTAGGATCTGGCTTTGATATATTATCAATGGCGCATACTGCGTTTTTTGACACTGTTGAAATATGTTTTGAGAATAATAATTCGGAAGGTATCGTGATCGAAAGTAATTCAAAAATTCCACTTGAGCCAAATAAGAACTCTGCTACTTATCCAATACTTAGAATAATGGAAGAAAAAGGGATAAAGGCTAGTCTTAGGGTTAGGGTAATAAAAGGTATTCCTGAGGGTTTAGGATTGGGTAGTAGCGGAGCTTCGGCAGCAGCATCTGTTATGGCGTTTGATAATTTATTTAATCTAAACTTATCTAAAGAAGACTTAGTTAGGTATGCGATGTATGGCGAGATCGCTTCTTCTGGTTCTCCTCATCCAGATAATGTCGCGGCTAGTGTTTTTGGTGGAGTTGTATCTGTAGTTTCCGTTAGTCCGGTTAAGGTTATTAAAATACCTTTAAATTATTCGTTTGATATTTTGCTTTTCGTCCCATTAAATATACATATTGAAGAGAAAACTAAGAAGGCCAGAGAAATGTTACCCAGAACGGTTAAGCTTTCTGATTATATAAATAATTCAAGATATATATCCTCTTTACTTGTTGGTTTCATTAAAGGAGAGAGGGATCTGATAAGACTAGGTTTAAATGACGAGATTGTGGAGAAAGCTCGCCTTCCTTTATTCCCTTACTATCCTAAAATTAAAGAGATTGCGATAAAATACGATGCTATAGGATCTTGTGTAAGTGGTGCTGGTCCTTCAATCTTGGTTTTGACCGATAAAATGACCGATGAAAATAAAATTGTAGAAGAGGGAACTAAAACTTGTAATGAATTTAATGTTGAATGTAAAGTTATTAAAGCTAAAATTGCTGGAGGTGTAGAGATTGAAAGACGCAACTAAAGCAGTAAGAGAAGATATAGAGGAAACAACTGGTGCTATAACTACTCCCATATATCAGACAACTGCATATCACTATCCTGAAGGAGAAAAATATAGATATTCTAGAGAGGCAAATCCTACGGTTCTAGAACTTACAAAGAAAATTGTGGAGCTTGAAAATGCTGAGATGGGTGTTGCATTTTCTTCAGGTATGGGAGCTATATCCACATCTGCCCTAGCGTTGCTAAAGCCTGGTAATAATGTGTTAGTTCATCGTGATATGTTTGGTAGGTCCTATCGTTTCTTTACAGATTATCTTAAAAGCTGGGGTGTTAACGTAGATGCATCAAACCCAGGGAGTGATAACATTATAGAGAAAGCGAAATCTAAGAAGTATGATCTAATATTTGTAGAAAATATTACAAACCCTTTATTAAGGGTCGTGGATATTATGGAATTATCCAAGGTGGCGAAGGAAAAAGGAAGCATATTAATTGTAGATGCTACTTTTTCCACGCCAATAAATCAAAAGCCGTTAGAATTAGGTGCTGATATAGTAGTACATAGCGCTTCAAAGTTTTTGGCTGGTCATAATGATGTAATAGCTGGATTAGCTGCTGGTTATAGTAAATACTTGAATACTATAGATCAGATGAGAAGAACACTAGGTACTTCTTTAGATCCCCATGCGGCATATCTCACTTTGAGGGGCATTAAAACCCTTAAAATAAGGATGGATGTTATTAATAGGAATGCTGAGCAAATAGCTGAATTTTTAGAAGGACATCCTAAAGTTGTAAAGGTTTATTATCCTGGTCTTAAGTCTCATGTAGATTATGAAATAGCCAAAAAGGTTCTTAAAGGATTTGGAGGTGTTTTAAGTTTCGAAGTGAATGGAGGTCAAGAAAGTGCATTAAAAGTAATGAAATCACTTAAGTTGATAATCCCTGCACAAACGCTTGGTGGAGTGAATTCCGTCATATCACACCCAGCTACCATGTCACATAGGACATTGAGTTTAGAAGAAAGGAAGATAGTTGGGATAACTGATAGTCTTCTCAGACTATCTGTTGGAATAGAAGATGTAAATGACTTGATAGAGGATTTAGATAGAGCATTAAGCACCTTATATTAGATTATTGTTCTTATTTCATGTCTTAATTCTTCCTCTAGCATTTCTCTTATCTCTCTTCTATGAACTCTACTTAAATGCAAATAAAGCCCTTTTTTAGTGAAAGGTCCTCTGTTACATAATTTACAATACAACAGATTGTTATTCTCATAGACTAACCAAAAAGACACTTTATCTATAACATTTAAGGCTAATTTCTTCGACGAAATTCCAACTAATTTAATTATCTCATCATCTTTGACCACCATTTTGCATGCTTTCTTAACACTAGGGTCAATTAATTTTTCTGCGATTATTGTAATTCCACTGTCCATTTTTCATCCCATACTGACGCAATACCTATTGAAACTGTTGCCAATGCTATTAGCCTGCTAGCCCTTTTCTCTGTGCTGGTGAAGTCAAAGAACTGTCTTACATCATTTATATCTATCCCCAAAACCCTAAGAACTTTTTCTACTCTAACTTCCAACTCTAATATTTCAGTTTCAAATGTGCCCATATCTAGCTTTCTCTTAACTTCTATGATGAAATCTAATATATCTCCTAGTTCATTTTCACTTATTTCATTAAAGATACTTGTTATCTTCCTCTTAATCTTAGAACCTATTACTTCTGCCATCCCTGGAGAATAATCAATCGGTGATAATTTTGAAATCCACAAGTCAACATATTTCATTATGATATTTCTCACTTCCTCACTCTCTCCTTCCAATTCAATTACTATAGATGCAGCTGCTAAAATATGAGACAATGCTTCTCCTACTCTTAACTCCTCCTCATAAGTAGTAAACATGTCCGTTAATACGTTTTTATTATCAATTTCTGTGCTCAAGTTATATTCCCTATCAATTTTGGTTTGTGGATGAAAATATGAGAGAGAGATCAGATAATACTAAATCGCCGGATGGTATAACACTGTAGTGGTATTATTAGGATAGCTTAAAGTATAAAGTAGGAAAAGGTTTAAATATGAAAGCATTTGTTTTCGGCATAGGCGGAGGAGGCGACATAGTATCTGCAATAGTTGCCTATAATTACTTAAGAAAGTTAGGCTATGACGTTTTACTAGGTGCAGTAGTTTGGGAGAGATATGTAGAAGATCCTATACCAGGACCCATATGTTTTGATGATTTAAGAGGCGCTATTCTAGTAAATCGAGGTTTATATAAAGTTAATAAAAATACCTATGCGATTAGAGGTGGTAAGAAAGTAGTGCCTCAACTAGTAAGAGCAATTAGAGCGTTAAAAATAGATGAAGCTTACGGAATTTGCAATAAAAGTGGAGCCATAGGCCTTTATTCATCACTAAAAGAGTTTGTAAATAAAGAGAAAATTGACTTAATAGTTGGAGTAGATGCCGGGGGTGACGTATTAGCTAAGGGTTGTGAGGAAACTTTGGGTAGTCCACTTATTGACTTTATCTCCTTAGCCTCTCTTGTAAAGCTAGAGGAGGATGGCTATAATGTTATGTTAGGTGTCATAGGTAGTGGTAGTGATGGAGAATTACAATATGATTACTTTCTTAAGCGGATTAGCGAAATAGCTTCGTTAAACGGTTTACTAGATATTAAAGGTTACGATAGGGAGACAGCAAATCTAGTGGAGAAAGTTCTAAATGAAGTAAATACTGAGGCATCTAAAATACCTTTTGATGCATTTAAGGGGTTATACGGAGAGGTACACATTAGAAATGGTACAAGAAATGTTTTTGTTACACCTGTCTCCGCTGTTATGTTCTTTCTTGATCCCATCAAAGTAGCCGAGACTAGCCCTCTTTACAGCTTAGTAAAAGATTCCTTTTCAATTGATGATGCTAACAAGAATCTTAATGAAGTTGGTATATATACTGAATATAACTTTGAAATAGATTTGTATAGTCAATTTGGTTTAAACGCTTCCCACGTTTCGGCGTATGATGTAAATAGTATTAGAGTTGAAGGTAAGAGGAAATTAGGAGGCGTCAAAATAAAGTGCTAGATTTTTATTATTGCATATTTATATTGCTATGTGGATCTGATTCATGAGCTGAAGTCCGAATATGGATTTGATGAAGATGAGATAAATTACGCGTTATCTAGAGCTAGGGGGATAATTTTTGGCTTTGCTATGGAGTATAGGGCTAGGCGAATTTTGCAAGAAATGCATTTTGAAAACATAAAGTCTGTAGATATGCCTACACATGATATAGAAGCGGAAAAGGATGGTATAAAATATTACGTAGAAGTAAAGGCTAGTAAAAAATCTCCTACAAGGGAATATAGTGCCTACAAGGTAGCGATGATAGCATTATTAGATGGGGTTCATTTAACCTTATCTATGATACCTAGACCAAATCTTCTTTTAACTGAGGAAATTCTTAGTGAGCCAAAAAGAATATTGTATAGATTCTTTAAACTCGCTTACACGAAACAATCAGAAGAGCTAAAAGTATTTTTAGAAAACGAAAAAAATAGAGAAGTTTTAGATTCGTATTCTAATGTGATAAAGACAATTAGTAATAGGTATCACTTACCGATTACTCTTGATCTCGTTAATCTCTTTTCTTCCTAACCTAGAGATTTTGTACATCATCAGATTCCTTTCTGCCTTATCTAGAAATTTATATACCGAGGAATGCTCTTTTCCATCAATTAGGAGCTCTATGGCCTTCCTTGCTACTTGAACTTGATCGTAAGGTCCTATTATTCCTATGTAATGCTCGTAAATTGATATATCAACCCCGGTATACTCTTGTATTATTCTTTTAGCTTTTCCACCTTCTCCTATTATTCTTCCCTTTACTCTTCTTATCGCTTCTGGATTACTTCCTATAAGAGCTTTCAAATCGATCTCATCTAAAATATATTCATCGCTAAGTAATCTGAAGGCAGATTGCTCATCGAATCCTAAACCTATAGCTCTTATTACTGAGGCTGCCTTAAGGGCATCATACTGATTTTGACCTTTAGGGAGTATATTGAAAGTCTTAGTTCTTTCATCATATATAATCTTAGTGTCTGTAAACTGCTCTAGTTTCTCAATTATTTTTCTAACTACTTCTAATCTTTCATCTTCTACCGTGATGAACAAGATTATCAATCCCCGTTAATTCCAAATTCTGCAATTAACTCTTCTGTTGGCTTTATATTTATTCCTTTATCCTCAAAAAATCTATTTATGTTATCGAGATCTCTTCTCAGTAATGTAATTGCATCCTCGTGATCTATGGGAACTGCTTGACTTACATCAATTATATAGCATTTATTATCATAAACCATAACATTATACTCACTTAAGTCTCCGTGAACTAATTTAGCTTTTTTAGTCATAATTTTCACTTGTTCAATTAGATCCTCATATAATTCTTGGGTAATTTCCTCGTCACTTAATTCCTTTAAAAGGGGAGCTCTTAGGCCATTTTCACCAATGAATTCCATGACGAGAATGTTTTCATAAACCAGAATAGGTTTTGGTACTCTAGTTCCAGCCTCATATAGCCTACTAAGGTTTTTGAATTCTTTTTTTGCCCAAGTATTAATAAGTTGCTTAGTGTTGGTTATCTTTATGTCTTCAAATCTTATATCGCCAACAGTATACTTCTTAATTGCTCTTTTACTTTGGGCTGTAGATGTATAGTATATCTTTACTGCATAATACTTATTATCAAAAGTCTTTGCAGGATATATTCTAGCTTCTTTCCCAGACGATATTGCTCCCAGATACTCTTCAATGTTTAATCGTCTAGCTATTTGAATTAGATTCAGATAAGTCCTATAATCTATCGTGGAATCTACCACTTTAAAAAGATCTTCATCTTTATGTCTTTTTTCATCCTTGGTTCTCTTAGGTAATTCTGTCAAATCTATCCTCTTAACTGATCAATTACTTCTCTACTTATGATATTCTCGTTTACAAGTCTCTTTATTTCATCATTTCCGTATTTATACAATATATCGCAACGATTAGGTTGAAAATCCCAAATACCAACAAGCACTACATCTCCTTCTCTCATCCACATTTTCTTCCTTATTTTGCCAGGTATTCTTGCTAATCTCTCCTTTCCATCCATACACAATACTGTTAAATGATCTCCACCTAACATTTTCTTAACTACACATATAGTCTGTCCCTCTTCGGGCTTTGGAACATCCTTACTAGGCGCTTCCTGGGCCCTATCTTTCTTAGGCAACTTATTTATTCACCTACAATAGTCTATTGTTATAAATGCATAAAAAATTACTTCATCTCTTTCAAGAGCTCGATAGCAATTGCAGTTGATCCTCCAATTCCATGGCAAATACTAGCAATTCCTCTCGTTCCGCGCATTCTAGATAGCACATTTAAAAGCGTTACTATAATCCTTGCACCGCTTGTACCTATTGGATGGCCTAACGCTATAGCCCCTCCAAATACGTTAAGTCTATCATAAGGTATTCCTAGGTACCTATTTACTAGAACATTATTTACAGCAAATGCCTCATTATTCTCAAAATAATCGAAACGATTTATATTAGTATCTAATTTGCTTAACAATTTTTTAATAGCAAAAATCGGTGCCTCAGTGAACCTCCAACTCTCTATACCCACCCAACTATATCCTAGAATTCGGGCCAAAGGTTCTATTTTAAGTTCCTTAACTGCTTTTTCACTCATTAATACCAAAGCTGAAGCACCATCTGATATCTGTGACGAATTCCCAGCGGTATGTAGACCATCATTAGTAAATGCTGGAGGTAAAGTAGAAAGCTTATCTAAGGTGGTGTCAGCTCTTATTCCCTCATCAGCGTTAATTACTTTTGCATCAGTTTTAATCTCGACGATTTCTGACTTAAAGTACCCATTGACCGTAGCCTTATGAGCCCTTTGATGACTTTGATAAGCGACTTCATCTAACTCTTTTCTTGAAATATTATGAGCTTTTGCAACCATATCCGCCTCTTGTCCCATTACTTTCAGCAAGAAGGGATCAGTTAATCCATCATATAGCATAGTATCAATAAGCTCAATGTTTCTATTCATTAACATTTTCACACCCCATCTAATATCAGATTTTATTGCGAACATTGCTTGGCTCATACTTTCTGTTCCTCCCGCGACTATTATGTCGGCATCTCCAGATTTGATCATCTGTGAAGCAGTGATTATACTTATCATCCCTGAAGAGCAAACCATATCTACGGAAAATCCATCTATTTCGTATGGAATTCCGGCTCTAATTGCACACTGTCTAGCTATATCTTGGCCATGCCCAGCTCTCAACACGTTTCCCATAATTGCAATGTCTACTTTACTTGGTTCTACATTAGCTCTTCTTAACGCTTCTTTAATTACTATTGAACCCAAATCCACTGCTGAGAAATTTTTTAAAGCACCACCAAACTTTCCAATAGGCGTTCTAACAGCTGATACAATATATACACTTTCTGGCATACCAAATATACACTCATTTATTAGGTTTAAATTTTTTAAGCAGTGACTCCACGCAGGTCATAAAATGATGCTTCGGTTATTTTAACATCGTACCACTTTCCCAGTTCTACATTTTCAGATCTAATTACAACCGGAATGTAATTGATTAATCTTCCTATTACTGATCCTTTACGACCCAATTCTGTGGTAATAGCTCTGCAAGTACTTCCCACATAATCTAAATGAATAGACAATGCGATATCCTCATATAGTTTGTTAGCTATTTGAATTCTCTTTTTCTTTATACTATCTGGAACTTGAGGCATTGATGCACTTCTAGTATTTGGCCTTATAGAGTACATTGCTAGGTGTATTCTCTCAAACCTTAGTTCTTTCATAAGCAATAAGGTATTATTAAACGCCTCGTCATCTTCTCCAGGATGACCTATAATTATATCAGTAGTTATATTAACAAATGGTATTTTACTTCTTATTTCTCTAACCAACTCCTTATATTCGTCTATTGTATATTTCCTATTCATTAGCTTTAATACCCTATCATCTCCACTTTGGACTGGTAAATGTATAAACTTAAACACTTTAGGGTTTCTCATAACTTCTATTAAGTCATCTATTATCCTCATAGCTTGTTCTGGTGTCATCATACCTATCCTTATCATATAGTCTCCATCTATTTCCGTTACCTTATTTACCACATCAACTAAACTTATAGATCCCCCTAAATCTAACCCATAAGCTGCAGTATCTTGACCAGTTAATTCTATTTCTTTAGCACCAGCTTGTATGGCATCCCTTGCAGCATTAACTATTTCTCTTAATGGATAGCTCCTCAATTTTCTTCTTGCTAGCTTAGTTATGCAGAAGCTACAATTGCCCGCACATCCATCAGCTACTGGAATTATCGCTATTTTTCCTTCGAAAGTTCTAGGAGTTATAAGCGCTCTTTCACCTTCAAGGATAATTTTACGTTCTTCTGATTTTATTACATCTACTATTCTTTCAACAGATTGCGGACCTATTAATGACGCGTTTGGAGCTATGGAAAGGACTGTTGCTGGTTCTGCGCTACTCATACATCCTGCTACTACTAATTTTTTTGATAACGTGTTTAATTCCTTAATTCTTTGTTTCATCCTCTCTTCAGTTTCTAGTCTCACAGCGCAGGTATTGAGTATAATTATATCCGCGTTCTCAGGTTTCTCTACAAAAGTATAACCCTCACTTTTAAGCAGTGTCATCATTACGTAAGTATCTGCTTTATTTAATGCGCATCCATATGTCTCAACGTAAATGCTTTTCATATTCTTCAGTAGTATTTTAAACCCTATGTGCTTATAGATTTAATGTGAGTTCAGAAAAAGAATACGTAGAAATGCTTGATAGGCTATACTCAAAATTACCAGAAAAAGATCGTAAGCAAGGTACACAAACATTACCTAATTTGATAATACTTAATATAGGAAATACTACAATGATCAGAAACTTTTCTGAATATTGTGATAGAATTAGAAGAGAAGATAAAATATGTATGAAATACTTACTAAAGGAATTGGCTGCACCTGGTAATATAGACGATAAAGGTGAACTTATAATTCAAGGAAAATTCTCCTCACAAGTAATAAATACCTTAATGGAAAGATTCTTGAAGGCATACGTCGAGTGTAGTACTTGTAAAAGTCTAGACACGATTCTAAAGAAAGAGAAGAAAAGCTGGTATATAGTCTGCCTAGCTTGTGGAGCGCAAACGCCAGTGAAACCATTATGAAAGTACTTCTAAATATAATTCGAGCGCAAGGCATGACACTAATAAATATATGTCAAGAGGAATTATTAGGAAAAGTCTTTAGAGATGGAGAAATAATACTTGATATTAGTGAGAAATTTTACGGAGGAGATTCTGTAGAATTAGATTATGCATTTTCATTAATCGATGAGGCTACAGTGATGAGCATTGTGGGGAATTATGTGGTAGAAGAGGCAATAAAGAGAGGACTAGTTCATAAGGACTCTGTAATCAGTGTAGCTGGTATAAAATTTGCCCAAGTTTATAATGTGTGAAATTTATGTCAGGGAAATTCTGTGTATTATGCGGAAAACAAAATGTCGAGCTATTAGACTCACTATGCGTGGATTGTTATATAAAATCTAAAAAATTGATAGAAGTACCTAAAAGAATAAGCGGAAAGTATTGCAAAATCTGTGGTGCACAATGGATTAAAGGTAAATGGATAAGAACTTCAGCAACGTCGCTAGCCACTGTTGTGGAGGATATTATAGTAAGAGAATTGGGGAGTAAGATAGATATTGACAAAAACGTGGAAGAGTTTGCGTTCGATATAAAGAGCATATGGAAGGATCCGAGTGGTAATTCTTTTGCAACTATTGAGTTTAGAGGGAAGGTAAGAGGTAAACCCTTTTCTCAAGAAGCTATAATTAGTTTAGAAATGGAAAGGGAATTATGTGATTCGTGTTTTAGGAAAAAGACAAAATACTATGAGGCTATAATTCAATTAAGAAGTAAAGGTAAAATTAGGATTGACGATAAGAAAAGAGCGTTCTTTGAATCCTTTTTCTCTACAGATATAGTGGATAATATTTCTGATATTATTGAGGGTAGAGAGGGTGTAGATTATTATTTCATGAGTAA
The DNA here is from genome assembly GCF_009601705.1 of Sulfolobus sp. E5-1-F. Taxonomy (NCBI): domain Archaea; kingdom Thermoproteati; phylum Thermoproteota; class Thermoprotei; order Sulfolobales; family Sulfolobaceae; genus Saccharolobus; species Saccharolobus sp. E5-1-F. The sequence goes on from NZ_CP045687.1 coordinate 448,345, forward strand.
AAGTGTAGCAAGAAAGTTAGTATCGATGGTATCTTCTATTGTTGACGTTGAAGTCAATGAGAGTTATCAGAATGAAAAGATGAAAAACGGTAAAAGGGAGGCAAAACTAGTTATTTCATTGAGGATATGAGAATAGGTATAGATGAGGCAGGTCGTGGAGCATTAATAGGTCCAATGGTTGTTGCAGGCGTAGCTATAAGTAATACAAAACTAAAATTCCTTAAAGGTATTGGAGTAAAGGATAGTAAGCAACTAACTAGGGAAAGAAGGGAGAAATTGTTTGATATTATTACCAGTACCGTGGACGCTTTCACAGTAGTTAAAGTATTTCCTTACGAAATAGATAATTACAACTTGAATGATCTAACATATGATGCAGTATCTAAGATTATTTTATCACTTTCGGTTTTTAACCCTGAGATAGTAACAGTTGATAAAGTGGGAGAAGAAAAGCCTGTTATAGAACTTATCAAAAAGTTAGGTTATAAGTCTAATGTAGTTCACAAAGCAGACGTCCTATTTGTCGAAGCAAGCGCAGCAAGTATTATTGCTAAAGTAATAAGAGATAATTATATTGAGGAGTTGAAACAAGTTTACGGTGATTTTGGAAGTGGATATCCGGCTGACCCTAGAACAATAAAGTGGCTTAAGTCCTTTTATGAGAAAAATACAAATCCACCTCCTATTATCAGAAGATCATGGAAAATTTTACGTTCTATTGCTCCATTATATTATATTAGTAAAGAGGGTAGAAGACTATGGTAACGAATTTACCTGCTGAAGCTAAGGCTAAGTGGCTAAAGGTAATGGATGCAAAGACGCCAGAGGAGAAGTATCTAGCCTTGCAAGAATTTCTTAAGGAAGTTCCTAAACACAAGGGAACCGAAAATTTGGTATATTGGGCTAAGAGGCGAATGGCTGAGTTAAGAGAAGAAATGGAGGTAAGAAAGAGTAAGAAAAGCGGAGGTTTTTCATTATTTGTTGAGAAAGAGGGCGCTGGTCAAGCGATTTTGATAGGAGATATACTCCTAAGATCCTTAATAATGAGAAAACTTACCAATGTAAAACAAGAATTCAATGAGTTACCGGTCCCTGGTATGGTTAAATATGAGGATGTTCAAATACAGTTAGTAAATCCACCCAAGAGCATACCACTTACTAAGACAATAGGTCTAATAAGGAATGCTGATGAGGTAATTATTGTTGTAAATAACAAGGAAGAACTCTCCTTTATAAGGAACCTTTTAGAAGATAATAATGTCTTATTGAGAAGACCTAAGGGAAGGGTTATAATAGAGAGAACTAGGTATGGAATTTCTGGAATTAGGATAGTAAATTTAGGTAAACTGGTAGACGTTGATGAAAAAACCGTAAGGGAGTATATAGAGAGTTTTGGGATTAAATCAGCAATAGTGAAGATTATAGGTGAGGTTACCTTAGATGATATAGAGAAATCTATGTTCGAAGCAGTTAGCTACAAGCCTACAATAGTTGTCTCTAAGGAGACGTTCGATACTGGTGAGTTGCCGATATTGACTATCGATCAAATAGATAGGTTACCTAAACTTCTGTTTGAAATGTTAGAGGTGATTAGAATTTACACTAAGGAACCTGGAGAAGAACCAACTAAGGATCCTTTGATACTAAAAAAAGGCTCTACTGTTTTGGACGTAGCAAGGAAACTACATTCATCATTGGCTGAAAATTTTAGATATGCTAGGGTTTGGGGGAAGTCAGTGAAGTTCCAAGGACAAAAAGTAGGACCGTCACATATTCTTGAAGATAAAGACATAGTTGAGATACATGTAAAGTAGATTTTTCTATATAAATTTAAGTATAGGTTTATGAGAAAGTAATAATAGAATGAGCATATTTAATAGTAGGAAAAATAACAAACAGTCTGTAAACAATCAAGGTCCATCTAAAATTGAATTACTATTTTACAATTCTAGTATAATCAATGGCTTAGTTAAAAGCATAGATATGAAGATAAAGAAAGCAGGTATAAGTCAAGATCCTCGTTTATTCGCATCTAGGCTGTTTCTTACTATGATACTTTCGATTGCCATTTCCATAATATTAATAGTGTTTTCTATAAGGTTCTTTGAACTATATAGATTAACATTGCTTACAAAATATTTGGCAGGATTTTTAACAATGATAATATTTGGCATAATAATACCACCTGTTATTTATTTATTGCAAATTCTCCAATTATCACAATCAACCGAAAATAGAAGGATAGGTCTAGATAGTGAAGCCCCAGCATTCGCTGCAGTATTTAATGTTTTCTTAAGATCTGGTCTAAGTGCAAGATATGTTTTCGATTACTTGTCTAAATCTACAGCAATGCAATATGCTAGTCAAATCGCCTCATATGTTAATAAGAGAGTTAAGTACTTAGGAGAGAGTGTAGAAAGCGCAATTGTCGAATCATTAAATTACTCGCCTTCTAAAATATTCAATGAGTTTTTAATAACTTACGTTACTGCTGTAAGAACTGGAGCGCCAGTATTAGATACAATGGAGGCTATGACTAAAGATATCCTTAAGAATATAGAAACTTTAGCGTCTACTGCTGCAGATAACTTGTCCGGAATAGCTGAGGGTTTCGTAATTTGGCTTTCCTCCGGTTTCATAACATTCTTTCTCGTTCTGTTGTTACAAGCAATATTTCCATCTCTCTTTGGTTCAGTCCCATTTCCAATAATGGCGCTTTTCGCAATGGTTATGATACCATTAATAAATCTATTATTTATATGGGTTGTTGATCAGACTCAATTTAGATTTCCAGAGAAGTCATTAAAAGCGTACAAGGTATTTTATATTACATTCCCCTTAGGGTTAGTTATATCATTTATCATACTGTATTTGATAAAGGAACCAATTCCTCTTCTTTTATACCTACTATTCCTAAATGCGGGTGTACAGCAAATACCATTATCTGTATTAGCATTTACAGTAGGTCTATTAATAGCCGTTATACCTCCAGCAATAGTTGCCGTGAGGGAATTAAGGGAAGGTACGGGATATGATGTGTATGTTGTCTCTTTTCTAAGAGCAGTTGCTGAGGGACTTAGAGCTGGGCTCAATCCAGCTACAGTAGTTAAAAACCTAAAGGATTCACCAGAAATGGGAAAGTTTAGAGATATACTGAATACTATTTACGCTTATTCTCTGTTAGGTGTTCCTATAAAGGATGCTTTTAAAATAGCTTCAGAAAGAATATTGGACTTTTCTAGTAAGGTTTCCTTAATTTCATTAGCGGATATGATAGAAATCGGTAGCTTAACTCCAGAAACAGTTGAATCGTTGGCAGAACAAGTTGATGCTCAAATAAGAATAAGGAGAAACTATAATGCTAAAATAAAGGTATTACTATATGCTCCTTATATCGGTATTATTTTGGCATTAGTGGCTTCTATTCTATTAGGTAACGCTATGTTTACTTTAATTTCGCATCAATCATATTCTCTATCTTATGGACCATTGTCAAATGCTACTATAATCTTACCTAAATCCCTCTACGTAATCTCGATTTCTGCACTCTTTAATTCATTTTTGGCCGGATTACTAGTAGGGAAGATAGGTTATGGTAAAACAGCAGCTGGTTTCGTTCACTCAGCAATTTTAGTAGTTATAACTGCTATCTTAGTTGTTATATCATTACATATATCACTAATACCTTCTATATCTCCTTCGTCAACATCTTTATAATCTAAATGGAGAAGTGATATATAATGAGTAAAGTTTTCAGATCTCTTTTGCCAAAAGGCAAACCTAGCGTTAAGCAATTATCTATCTCAGAGTTACCTATAACACTCTATCCAGTTAGCCCTTTTCCAGAAGAGGTAACTACTATAGTAGCTGACTATGAAGTAAATATACTGAATTTAACTCCAGAGGACGTTAGGTCCAACATAACCAAAAATAATATCGAGTTAGTATTACCAAATCCTCATGTCTTCATTACCTTTGATGAAAGGAAGGGTATATATAAATACGTTTTGTTAGAACCACCAGTTAATGAAACAATTTACAATATGTATAATATATTCATAGAAGAAGTAGAGAGAGAATTACTTTCTAAAACACCCACACTTGACCTTGCAAAAATTATATTTGAGCTTAATAAGAAAAGATCTAATCTTAATATTATTCAAGAGAAAAGAGGAGACATATATGTTTTAAGTACGAACGCAAGAGTTACGTTATATTACCTATTAAGGAACATGTTCGGATACAATGTATTAACTCCATTAGTTGCTGATAAGAACATAGAAGATATTTCTGTTTCTGGTTTGAATAATCCAGTTTATGTATATCATAGAAGTTATGAATACGTTCCAACTAATATTATGTTTAGTAAGAATATGCAAATATCTCCGCAACTTAATATTACGATAGATGGCGAGGAGTTGCTAGATCAATTAGTTCTAAGAATGCTATCATCTACTGGTAAGTCTATTTCAGTCGCTGAACCGATACAAGATGGTATGTTACCGAATGGTGATAGGATTGCTGCAACATTTAGACGTGAAGTATCAGCCAGTGGTTCTTCAGTAGTGATAAGAAGATTTAGTGAAAGGCCTATCACAATTCTAGATTTAATCAATTCCGGCACATTATCTCCAGAGTTAGCTGCATATCTATGGTACGGAATGGATCTGAGAATGAGCATCATGTCGATAGGAGTTACTGGTGCTGGAAAGACCACTTTACTTAATGCAGTTCTGAATCTAGTAAAAGAAAGTATGAAGATTGTCTCCATAGAAGATATTCCGGAAATTAGATTAGCACATACTAATTGGGTCCAATTGTACGCTAGGCCAGCATACGCAGGTGTAGGCAAAGAGATTTCATTGATGGACCTGCTAAAATTATCCCTTAGATATAGGCCAGATATAATAGTAGTAGGTGAGATAAGAGGACAAGAGGCTTACGTACTATTCCAAGCAATATCAACTGGACATGGAGGTGCTACGACATTCCACGCTTATAATACTGACTCTGCAATAAAGAGGCTTATGAATGAGCCCCTTAACATTCCACAAGAGTGGATACCTATGATGAACATAATGATGACAATTAGGAGGTTACCGGTATATATAGGTGAGAAGATAGTTCTAAGGAGACGTGTTGTGGCAGTCGATGAAATAGTCAGTTGGAACGATTATAGAAGGGTCGCGAGTTGGGATCCGAAAAGTGACGCATTTACAATTAATCTTGATTCTGCAAGAGTATTAAGAAATAGAATAGAAGAGGCTGGCCTTAATATAGATGATGTTAAGAGAGAAATTGAGAGGAGAGCATTATTCCTAAAGCTGTTAGCATCTTCCAGAGAGATAATACAGAGTGAAGAGAGCTATAAGCTCGTGAAGAACTATATAATAAAATATAGTTTAAAGCCAGAAGAAGCCTTGAAAGAAGCTCAAGCAATGGCCAAGATAAAATCTATAGAATTAAAAGAATAGTTGAAATCAAAATTAACAATAAAGATGAAACAGTGTTATAGAAAAGACTATTAATATATGCTATAATTCCGAGAATAACTCCCAATATTTTTATACTCAAGATTTCTTCTTCTCTTACAATGAGATTCTTTGGCGTTATCTTCCATTTAAACTTGAGTTTTAATAATCCTTGTATATAACCTATAATAGAAGCTATTATTGTTACAATACCACTTCTATAATCATCCTTTGGTTTTATTAGAGTTATATAAATTCCATTTGAGACTAGTATGGGGATTAGTGAACCAAAGATGTAAAAATAGTTTATATTCAATATAAACTGTAATGAGAGGACAATCAAAAATATTAATAAATATAAGGGATATATTCCCCATTGTTGGGAATAAATGAATCCCTCAACTCCCTTTACTCCTAATTTAAACAGTCTCATACTGAAGGCAAGTAATTCAGCAGAACCATAGGCCCATCTTTTAATTTGGTTATATAAATCAGTTAAGGTATAAGGGGCTAAGGTATAAACTATAATATCATCAATATATTTCACTCTAATACCATTTAGAGCAAGTCTAATACCTAGCTCTAAATCTTCTGCTACACTATTTTCTTTCCATCCGCCGACCTTCCTTAGGATATCTCTCCTTATTGCAAATGCCGAACCATTTGCAAAAATTATTAGGCCTAACCTCTCTCTAGCTTTAAATAGGGTATTCATTACGAATTCATTGGTGTGAGAGTATATCTTTTGGACTGATGTCTTAGGATCTCTAACTTTTAGCCTAAACGCAACTGCATCATAATTAAGTTGAGAAATTTTACGTAAAAAGTCTCTTTCTACTCTGGCTTCGGCGTCTAGAAACACTAACAATTCCCCATCAGAGAGGTTCAAGGCGAAGTTTAGTGCTCCAGCTTTCCTCCCCCTATTTTGTGGTCTCCTTATTATTGTGAAATTCGCTGGAATTTTGTCTGTAATTTTCATAATTTTCTCAAAATTTTCCGCTGTATCATCTGAGATTATTATAACTCTATAGGATCTGTAATCCAATTCTGATAAATTATCGATTAACTCTTTTATGGTTCTCTCGTTTTCGTCCTTTATAGCTACTATTATATCTATTCTCTTATTATTACTATTATTGTTATCATGATTCGTGAATTGGATCACTTTTTTATCGGAAATTTTATAGTAGAATGCTTGAAGGAGTATCCATAAAGACGTAATAAATGAGGATATAAAAAGCAGAATTTCAAAAATTTCCCTTATCATCCTTGTTTCTTTCTCTCAATTGCTTTTTTAATTCTTTCCTTAGCCTCAGCTACCCCTCCCCATCCACTTATTTTTACCCACTTATTTGGTTCTAATTCTTTGTAGTGTTCAAAGAAATGTACAATCTTATTCCTTATAGCCTCTGGAAGATCTTTAACATCGTTGATATTAGAAAATGTAGGATCTGTCTTATTCCTTGGCACTGCTATTACCTTTGCGTCTTCCCCTTCCTCATCTCTCATATAAATCATTCCTATAGGTCTTGCCTCTATTACTGTACCAGGCAATAATGAGTAATTTCCTAGAACTAATACGTCTAACGGATCTCCATCTTCTTCTAAAGTCTCTGGAATAAAGCCATAATTAAACGGATATACCATTGACGTATATAATACTCTATCTACTTTAATAACCTCTTCCTCTTCATCGTATTCATATTTAATGTTTGAACCCATAGGTATTTCTATGAATACATTTACTTCATCTGGGGCTTTTTTCCCCGGACCTAATTTCATATCCTTTCACTACTTATTATTTTGGATTCACCTTATTTAAACTATTCATTATTTTAGTAACCAGTTCTTTTATCTGATTCAAAGGCTCTATGGAAAGTAATTTATCTATTTCCTCCGCATAGCTTGAGATTATCTCATCAACGTTAAATCCTAATCTCTTGTATCTTAATCCTTGTAGATATGTTGAGAGCCTATCTGATAGCTTAGCTACTTTAGCTTCATTAGTCTTTAACTCCTTAAGTTCTAGGAAAAGTTCTTTTCCTACTCCTAATTCATCAAATGCCTCAATCTCAGCATCCCTTTTATTAATTCTATTAGTAGTCCACTTTGGCAAATCTCCCAGTAAAGTCTCCCCTGCGTCATGAAATAAGGCAATAACTGCACTATGTTCCGGATCAATTTCTACTCCTTTTTTCTTAAGTTCAGTAGAAAGTACGTACGCTAAGATTGATGCTTCGAAACTGTGTGAAGCTACTGTTTCTCCTATTGCTGATGGTATTCCATTCTGCATCCAACCAGTTCTAACTAAATTTTTAGCACCCTCTAACAATCTCTCGAGTTTCATCTTAAATTTAAATAAGGTTATAGCATTTTTAATAAATTATCTAAAGCTTCTATCATCTCCTCCATACTTTTTGTCCAAAATCTAATCATTGCCTCTTTTCCTTTCGCTCCTTTATCATAAATTACATTAGGTATCTTGCCGTATTCACTACTTATGTACTCAATGATCCACTGCATTGTCTTTCCCTCCCCATGACTAGGTTCTAATTCCCTATTAACCTCAATTGTCTCATACCCAATTTTCTTCAAACTCTCAACTAGCTTCTCATCATATCTAATATTCATTAAGCAAGAACTATTCGTTCCCTTGAGAATAATCGATAACAGCATTCTGGCTGTGTGGGTCGGATTTCCAAATACAACTGGATGACCGACAATTACCTTTCTATCCCATCTCCTTATTATTCTACCTCTAAATGTAGCAATATCGCTTAGATCCCTAACGTATTCCGGTTTTATGCTATGTGCTAAATTCGATTGCACTTCGGGTATTAAAATCCAGAATTTCTCATTATTTTCAGCAAAATCTGCAAATCTTCTCATTTCCTCAATCACCTCATACTTCATAGACTTCTTCATGATATCAACGCTTACGTTAACTGGTCCCACACCTTTCCCTATACTGAGTCCATATTCTATTGAGAATTGAACAAAATCTCTTGCTTTCCTAAAGGCTAATTTCACATCTTTAGTCTTTATATACTCTGCAGTAAATGCAGTCGCAAATACGCTCCCAGTACCATGTGTATCTTTTGCTTGTATCCTCTGATAACCTATCTTGTGTATTCCCTCTTCATTACACATGTAATCAAAGCTATAATCTCCTTTACTATGACCTCCTTTGATTATCACATGGGCAATATTGTAAGTCTCTCTTAGCTTTTTACATACAACAACCACATCGCTTTCCTTTTCTATTTTAATACCGCTAATTGCAGATGCTTCTATTATATTTGGTGTTATTACCTTAGCAATAGGTAAAATTATCTTCTTGTAATCTTCAATATCTTTTATTAATTGAGTTCCATCTTTTGCGTACAATACTGGGTCTACTACTAAAAAATAGTTGTGTAATAATTCATTAACAATTTGAAACTGTTCTTTAGTATATATCATTCCTATCTTTACAGCTTCTATATTGAAATCGTCAACCAATGTTTCTATCTGTTTTTTAAGGAATTCAGGACTAACAACGTTGATATCTTTTATACCTCTCGTAGTTTGAGCTGTTATTGCAGTAAGTGCAAAAACTCCGTGAATTCCTAATACTTCAAAAACTCTTAGATCAGTTTCTCCTCCAGCCCCATTTCCAGTGTCTAATCCAGCCACTGTCATTCCAACTGGTTTAATCATTTCTTTTCACTCTCGTATTTCCAGCTACTACCCAATATTCTCCATCATCTCTTATTTCTAATTTCCAAATTCCAGTGCTATGTTTAACTAATTCCAATGTTTCTTTTACAGCATCGATGGCATCTTTTCTTCCCTTACCTATAGCCATTATAAGTAAGACATTCTCTCCAGGTTTCATGGACTCTATTACATGTATTATCTCAAGGTCAATTAGGTCATTATATTTTCTCTTCATTTCTTCTTTTATCTCTAGAAACCTTTTTCTAGTATACTCTTCATATGCTTCATATCTTAGTTCCAAGACTCTATGATTGTCTACTATACCTTTAACAAAACCTACATAAACAACTAAAGAACCCGCTTCCGGAGGGGCTTTTTCCCTAAATTTTCTGATTTCCTCGAGTAAGTCAAACCTTTTCCCTATTATTAAATCTCCACCCGAAGGTGGTGGTAATAGTGCTATCTCATCTCCGTCTTTAATATTCTTTGTTGACGCCGAACCATTTACTAAAATTGAAACTTTTATCCCATTTATTCCGTTCTTTAAAATATTTACTAATTCATTTCCGTAAATTTTATCAAGTTGTGAAATAAGGCAGTCAACGTTTTCACACTCAGTTTCCACAATTTCATTCGACTTATGGGTTATGTCTTTAATGAACGCGAAATAGAGGACTTTCACTTTTTTCATACACTCACCATTATTAATTTTTAGCCTTTAGATAGTATGAGTGAAGACGAGATAATAGATTTAATATTTAATAATCAACGTGATATAAGGCAAGGTACGACATTAAGAAAGGAAAGTAATGAAGTCCTAAATAAATTAAATGAGATTGAAAAGCTTCTTCAATATCTAATTAAGAGTAAGGAAAGAGTAGTCCAGGCAAACGGTAGTTTATGCGATCAAGTTCTTTCATCATCCTATCTTATTATTGATGAAAATATAAGGAACATAAGTAAAAATTACTTTGTAGTTGAGCTGGATAGCTCACGAAAATTTATCACTTTTAAGGATACAATAGAACTTCTTAACTTTTACTTTTCTCAAACTATAAATGAGCAAGATTTAGATGATAAGCTTCCTAAAAGGCTTGTCCCACTATTTAGATTCATGAGAAGAAATGGTTTAATATATTTCGACTACGATAAGAAACGATATTTTATTATCGACTATAAATAAATAATGCTATTTATTGTACTTTCTATCAAATTTTCATTTATAGACCTTTTTAAAGCTTCCTTTAATACACTTAGAAATTCATTAGTCTTAACTAAATCTTTTACCGAATAATCTAATTTATATGATTTTGCAATTTCATCACGTAAAACATTTATCTCATTATTAAAATTATAGTTTGAAAGATAATCTGTGTATGTTAAAATTTTCTGCTTAAGTAGCGATCGATCTTGTGATAGTTTGGATAAGAATTCCTTTACTTTAGGATTGGAGGCCAGTTTACGTATAAGTTCACTACTAATATGTTTGGAGATAATTGGAATACTCAACAGTAAGAAATATTGACTACCTCCTAAACTCCACATAACCACTTTCTCAGCAACTTCATCTTTAGAAGCTATTAACCCATCTGCAACAGCTCTCACTAACAGATCAAATACTACGTTTTCGTTTATCATCTCTTTTTCTTCCTTAAGCTCTTTTACCTCTTTCTTCTCAAGGAAGGTACTATATACTGATATTGTTCCAAATTTCCAAGTAGAAAATGGACACACAGTTAAGAATGTTTTTCTAATAGATTTAAGTGGACTACCTTTATAAGATGTTAAGAATAAGCCAGCACATTCATTATATTGCGAATTATATCCAAGCTTCTTTGCCCAACACCCTAAATGTACCTCCTTATCTTTTAGTTCATTTCTTATAACTTCATATGCGAATACTCCTTTCTGTTCACTAAATTTGTTATAAACGTACAATCCCTCGGGGCATAAGAAATATATTCCAGCAGCGTTTTGCTCAAGTCTTAATCGATTTATCTTTTCAACATTATTTTTTACACCTTCCAAGTTACCAGATAAGTAATCGTTAAAACCACAACAAATTCCAGTAACTAGTTTTACCCTAGGAGACAACTCAAGAGGTAACTTATCTCCATTAGTTAATAGGTAATTTAGAAATCCCTCTAGTCCTAATGGATCATATTTTGCTGAACATCCTACAAATAATAAGAAGACTGGTCTATTTCTATATTTAGAGACTAAACTCTTTTCCAACTCATAGATATCTCTCGGCACGTCAGTTATTTCTAGTTCTACCGTTTCCTTATTTTCATTAAATTGTGGTAAAGTTTCCATTAGGTTTGAAATGTTAATTCCTACTGGGCAAGCTTCGGTGCAAGAAGCACAGCCAAAACAGTATTCAAAATTTGTCTCACCACTCAATAATCTATTAAATCTTCCTAGAGGTGAATAAACGATGTTATTGGTAGTGTTATATGCAAGGCAATTATCTAAACATAATGAGCAATTTATACATTTAGATGCCTCAATTACTATGTTTCTATTTATTCTCTTGGATCTTACCTTTATTTCATATCTTTTAAAGTTTTTTAATATATCTTTATGTATTTCGTCGTATTCTTTCAAATAGGGAAACGGAAGTACATCTGGATTCCTTCTCAAATATTCGAAGATTTCTGGTAATCTGGTTTCTTCTATACTTCCTATTAGAACTTTATATCTCTTTGGAGAGTTATAGTTGATTATATATCCTATTTTAAAATCAAAATTAAATTCCACATTTTTGTCATAATTACTCATCAATACTATAGGTATGTAGTTTCTCTTGAATATACTATGTATCTCCATATTCAAGCTTTTTATCAAATTATCTGTAGATACTGTTTTAAAATTATTATTATTAATAATTTTATTGTAAAACGAAGGTATGTAATACTTTATACTATCTTTGTATATTAGCGCGGACCATGCGAAATTATTCTCATTTTCAGTTTCTAACAGTTCTGGATATTTTACAGCTAGAATCCTTACTACTTTATAGTCAACTAATTCATTTATAGTCTTTTTACTTTTTGTAAATCCGAATTTATAACTGCCAAACCCCGACCCATTTAATGCAGTAAATCCTCCAACTGTGCCTTTTAAATATAATGGAAAGATCGCTGGATAATAATTAATTTTGGAAAGCTCATTTATTAATTTCTCGAAATTTACTCCAGCAGGTACTTCAAATATTTTATATATATTCTTTCCTTCAACTTCTCTAAATATACTTCCATCGTCAAATTTATCTGGAGCTCGTATTATTTTTGGATTAATATATCTTAATACGTCACCATATAACCCGGTTAGTCTACCAACTACCAATTCATTTTTATCCCTACTTTCGATCTTTTTTATGTCATAGCCTCCTATGATAGCTCTGCTAAATATTGATGCATCTAAAATCACAACTGCTCTTAGTAAAGATTATTAAATAACAATTTTATAGTTTTAGGCGTGGAGATTAAAGTACCAATTTCTATTTCCGGTATATGGTACCCAGTAATAGATAAAGAGAATTTGATAGAATCCGGATCCATAGGGTTAACCTTAACACTAGAACCGTACATAACTGCTGAAATTAGAGGTGGCAGTGGAATAGAATTTAATGGGATAGAGATAAAACTTCCCAATTATGAAATATTAAAGAAAAAATTAGGAGAATATAGGCTATCTGTATATTCTGAAGTACCATTAGGTTATGGCTATGGTTTAAGTGGAGCTATAAGCTTAGCGTATGCCCTAGGAGTTAAGGAACTAACTCCAATAAGTGAGAAAGATGCAGTTAACGTAGCTCATTTAAGTGATGTTATAGCTGGTAATGGATTAGGGGATGTAATAGCACAGTATTATGGTGGAGGTTTAGTTTATAGGAGAAAGACAGGAGGTTTAGGTTATGGTGAAGTTGAGGTGATAAATATTGATTGGTCAAGCTATCCAATTTTCTCTCAGCCTATTAGTCAACTTCCAACTAAGAGTATTATAAAAAGATCAGAAATAGCCCTTAAGCTTATAGACGAATTTCTTAAAAGTCCGTCTCCGTTAAAATTTATCGAGGTTGCTCAAAAATTTACAAGTAGTTTGGGCTTTAACTCAGAATATCCTTTTTCATATAGAAAGAAGGGGATAATTGTTAAAATCTTTGATCCAGAGTATGGAGTATGGATAAAGCACAAGATAGCAAGCCGTGGAGCATACGTGACATAATACCAGAAAATCATCCTAGAAGAGAATCCCTACTGATCAGGGAAAAACTAATTGAAGCGATGGAGAAAAATATCATAGTTCCTCAAGGATTAATTGCTCATGGAAGGGGAGAGTGTTTCGATTATTTAATAGGAGAGAAGACTCAAGATTTTGCTGAAAAGGCTATAGAAGTCGCAGCAGCTACCCTACTATTAGCTAAAACACCAGTTATTTCTATAAATGGGAATATGGCTGCATTAGTTCCAGAAAGTCTAGTAAAATTAGCAGAGGAGACAAATGCCAAGCTTGAAGTTAACTTATTCTATAGGGATGAAAGAAGAGAAAAAGCAATAGCTGAAGTCCTTTATAAGGCAAATGCCAAGGAGATTTTAGGAATAGGCGAGGAGGCATCAGCAGTCATACCAGAACTATTTAGTCAGAGGAGAAGAGTAAGCCCTAAAGGCATCTATGTGGCAGATGTAGTATTATTAGGTTTAGAAGATGGAGATAGAACTGAGGCGTTAGTGAAAATGGGTAAAAAAGTTATAGCTATAGACATTAATCCACTATCAAGGACTTCTAGAACAGCCACAATAACTATAGTTGATAATATAATTAGGGCGGTTCCGAGATTAGTGGAAAAGGTTAGAGAGCTAAAGTCTAAAAGTAAAGAAGAATTAGAACGTATAGTCATAAATTATGATAATAAAGCTGTCTTATCTGAATCATTGAGGTTTATAGCTAACAGATTAACTCAGCTCTCTCTTTCCTTATAGTGTTGTTTTTCTGGGAACTTATTATTTTTTACGTCAACTATGTACTGATTTATTGCGTTTGAAATAATTTCTTTCAAATTAACATATGATTTAGCGAAGTAAGGGGTGAAGTCAGATAGCCCCAGTAAATCGTTTATTACTAACACTTGTCCATCACAATATGGTCCAGCTCCTATACAGATTGTAGGTATGCTTACTTTTTCTGTAATTCTTTTAGCTATATCTGCATACGTGTTTTCAATGACTATTGAAAATACTCCTGCATCTTCTAGTTCTAAACAATCCTTTATTAATTGTTCCTCCTCCTGCTTAGTTTTTCCGATTGTCCTAAATCCTCCCAGCCTTAAAAACCTTTGAGGTGTTAAACCTATATGTCCCATTACGGGTATTCCAGCTTTTATGATTGCTCTAATAATGTCTTTGATTTCCTCTCCACCTTCTAGTTTTACTGCATCGCTACCAGCCTTAACAAGGAGTCCTGCATTCTTTACTGCAGTTTTAGCATCTATCTCATAACTTAGGAATGGCATGTCTGCAACTATTAGCTGAGGCGGATTTGCTCTTGCTACTGCTCTCGTGTGGGAAATCATATCTCTCATGGACACATTGAGCGTATTTGTATATCCTAGAACAACCATTCCTAAGGAGTCTCCTACAAGTATGGAGTCTAGCTCAGTATTAGATATTATCTTTGCTGTCGGATAATCGTATGCTGTTAACATCGTAATCTTCTCTTTCACTGATTTCTTCTTTATGAAGTCCCTTATTGTCACCTTTTTCATTGCTAATTCTAGAGCTTATTCTCTTAGCTAAATTTATAATTTTTTTCAATTTTTCGGCAATCTCAAAGGTTTCTTCATGTTGTGAAGCCTTGTAATACAATTTGACTATTAACGGTAAAATCTCAAATGAAAATTTCATAAAATTTTTCTTATCGAAGTCAAGTAGTTTAGGTTTCTTTAATAAGAATAGCAATTTTTTCTCTATCTCTTTAGGATTTAAACTATTATATTGAATCATTATAAGTGAAATTTCGGGATCTTCCTCGTTGTTCTCTATTTCGCCAATAAGTGCTAGCTTAGTCTGTTCAATGTCTATAAACTTCCACCAATGCTGATTAGCAGATTTATAAGTGGTCTCTATTATACCAAAATCCTTCTCTAACGCTCTCAATATCATTCTAGGGTCATAGTTGACTCCTAACTCCCCTAGTTTTTCAACTAATTGTTTATAGCTAAAGTCTCCGAGTTCCCTATTTTCATTCTCCTCAGTAATTTCTATTATAGCTTTTAAGATATATTTAGCCTTATCACCGTACTTCAGCAAAGCCTCTAATGTTCTATCCCTTACCGTGCCAATCATTTTATATATTACTTCGAAAATACATAATAAGTTCCTTAGCTATAATAGCATAAGTATGACAGAAAAGCAATTCGCGGTTAGTGTTACCAATTTACGAAAGCGAATCGGAAATAAGGAGATACTTAAGGGGTTATCATTTAATGTAGAGAACGGAGAAGTTTTTGGAATTGTTGGTCCTAATGGAGCCGGAAAGACAACTACACTAAGAATACTATCCGGTATTATTAAAAATTTCGATGGAAATGTAAAAATCTTCGGCCTTAGTCCAGTTGAGGCAAAACAAAAGGGGTATATCTCATATATGCCAGAAGACGCTTTCCCGTATGAGAAATTAACTGGCTACGAAAATTTAGATTTCTACGCTGAACTATACGCTAAAGGTGACAAGGAGTTAAAGGAAAAATACTTGAAAATAGGTATTGAGATTTCCAATTTAGGTAAGAGAATTTACGATAAGACAGCTGAGTATAGTAGAGGTATGAAAAGAAGGCTCATTATAGCAAGAACTTTAATGGTGATGCCTAAACTTTCAGTTCTAGATGAACCGACTTCAGCCCTAGATGTAGAGTCTGCAGTAAGAATAAGGAATATAATTTTAGATATGGCGAGAAGATATAATATGACAATAATACTCTCTTCACATAATATGCTAGAGGTCGAATACTTGTGTGATAAAATCACGCTGATTAACGATGGAAGAGTAATTGCTAATGGAAAGCCTGAAGACATCGTCAAAAGTGCTAATTCTAAGAACCTGGAAGAAGCTTTCATAAAACTCGTGTTCGGTGAGTAGTGATGCTAAAGACAATGATAAAGAAAGAGATATTGGATCTAAAAAGGGATAGAAAGTTAGTACTTGGGGCCATAATTCTTCCTTTCATATTACTACCGCTGATAGGCATTATACTTTACGCTTCTGTAGCTGTATCTCCACCTGTGATTGAAATAGTAAACTATAATCAATCAAACTTACCTTATGTTCAAGTTGTTTCACACTATATTAGTCAAAATGGGGGAAATGTAATTTACAACGATTCGAATGGAAGTATAATACCCGATGCTGTGATAATATTTCCCGGCGACTTTAACATAAATGCTAGTAATATCTCAAGACAAGCCTTTGTATATGTAAAGATTCTAATTTCCTCTAACCAGGAAGCTTCGAATTTAGTTAATAATGCATTAGGCTATTTATCTTATTATCTAATTTACAATAGAACTGAATTCTTGATAAATTCCTCTAATTTACAGCATAAGGTTAATCCTAGTGATATTCTAAGCCCCCTACTGGTTAAAAACTTCGTAGTTACTATAACTGGTAAAAGTGCATCGCAGTCTCAAGCTAACTTAAGTGAAATAGCTAGGATAATAACTCTAGTTCTCTTCCCCAGTGCTACTCCGGTAATATTTTATGTAACAGATGGGATAGTTGGCGAAAAGGAGAGGAAAACTTTAGAATCTTTACTGGCTTCACCAATATCAATAAACTCCTTTATATTCTCCAAGGTAATTATAGCTATAATTTTGGGAGTACTCTCATCATTGGGTGATATTCTAGGAGTGATACTATTTTCCTCCTTAATGTCATTCATGTTTGGTTTATCGTTATCCCTTAGTGCGTCATTTACTCTAATTGTTATCCTAGTCTACTTATTGGCTGTATTGCTTACCGCAGCCCTAAGTGTAATTTTACTCTTAGCTCTAGGTGGATCCATGCGTAATATGCAAATAATAAACTTTCTCATTTTATCGTTCGGTCTAATTGCCTCCTTTTCTGCTTTATTTATAAATGTAGCTAACTTACTGCCTCCACTTAATTTGATATTAATAATACCTTATGAGCAATTAAGTCTCTCATTACTTTACTTCGTTTCCGGTTCTACTTTTATTTCGTTATATCTTATATTGGGTGTGTTGATAGTAGCAGTGATAATTCTATTAGTGTCCTCAAAACTATTCAATTCAGAAAGATTACTGCTAAAGTAAACCTTTAAATATTGAGTCGTAATTAATATTTTATGGCAGAAGTTGTAAGAGCCTATATTCTCGTCTCTACTGCTGTTGGAAAGGAAATGGAAGTAGCGGATATGGCTAAAAAGGTATCTGGTGTTGTAAGAGCAGATGCAGTCTATGGTGAATATGACGTAGTAGTAGAAGTTGAAGCTAAGTCATCTGACGATTTAAAGAAAGTAATATATGAGATAAGAAGGAATCCGAACATAATAAGGACCGTGACTTTAATAGTAATGTAATTTTTTCTTAATCTATTTATCATCTCCCTGTATTTCCACTGTATTGAAAATACATGTTAGATCAGTCTTTTAATTTTTCTACATTAACTTCAGTTCGTCCCTGCCACATCACTTGATAATCACAAAATCCGGGGGTGACCCTCCTGCGATCATTTTACCCCGGTACTCGGGGATTGACCTAAAAATCACGCAGGCCAATAAAATTAGTTTAAGGATAGATTAAATTTTTTATCCTCGATTACTATCAACTACCTCTACTTGTTCCTCTTCCTCATCTTTTTCCTCTTCTAACATCTGTAACTTCTTTAACACCTCTACTAGCAACGCATCTAATTGTGCAACTTTAGCCTCTAAAAAGGCTATGCTCTCATCATACTTAGCATTCCCTTCTTTTTCCTTATTTTCCTCTTCTCTCTCAAAGTCTCCTTCGAGTCCTTTCTTTATAAACAATTTGACTAAATCAGTCATTTGAATGCCTAATTCATCAGCTTTCTGTTTAAGTTCGTCATACATCCACTCTGGTAATGAAAGATGTATAGTTGGCATCTCTGTACATTCCTCTAAATATTAATATTGAAATGCGAGTATATTAATCTTTATTTTCCATTATATACTCCTCTTCATAGAAGAATCCGGGAATACTGATCCAGAGAATACTTAAACCCTACTGATGACAAGTTTATATATGATAAAAGATGAGAGTTGTAACATTTAAGGTAGAAGAAGATTTGTTAGAACTATTAGATAGATATGCCATAAAATACGGTTTAAATAGATCTGAAGCTATAAGGAAAGCCATAGAAAAAATGGTAAGAGATGAGTTATCAAAGGAGAGAGTTCCAGTGGCGAGAGTGGAAAAGATAAAGCTTTAATAAGATAAAGCGTAAACCACTTTCTTGCTCTCCTCTATGTTTTCATCTATGAGATTGTTTTTCAGATCTATTCTTCTTATCTCATATTTTAAGTTGGATAAGAACTCTTCTGGGGGATCTAATGGCATGTAATGCCCTTTTATCCAATAGTGTATTGGAATTATTATTTTGGGCGAAACTTTATTAATTATTTCTAGTGCTTCCTTGTAATTTATTGTGATAACTCCACCTATAGGTATTAAAAGCACATCTGTTCCATATAATTCCTTATAAATATTTTCATCTGGAAGGTGACCTATATCTCCAAGATGAGCTATTTTCTCACCATCATTATTTTGTATTATGTATATGCTATTTTGTCCTCTTACTTTACCGTTATATTTATCATGATAACTCTTTATTCCCTTTATGATGTAATTGCCGTAATTAAAAGACCCATAGAAGTTTATTTTAACATCTTTAGATTCGAAAATTTGGTATGCGTTATGATCATAATGATCATGAGTTATTAAAATTAAATCTACCTTTTTTATATCTGGTTTAGATAAACCAATACTTCCTCCATCATGTGGATCAATTAATATTTTATCATCAATTAAAACACAAGAATGTCCAAAATATTTTAGTACCATACAATCGTTTAAGAATTCATTAATTTAAGTGCAATGTTTTTCGCATCCTCTACTGTTACCTTATTACCGGATTCAGCTAATTTCTTAATCTCAGCTAGGACTATCTTCAATTTATCATCAGATAAGTATATTCCTTGTTCCTCTAATAATTTCCTTAAGCCATGTATCCCACTATGCTTACCTAGTGCTAATCTTCTGAAATTACCTACTTCTTCTGGCGAAATTGGCTCATATGTGAAGGGATTTTCTATCACTCCATGAACATGTATCCCAGATTCATGACCAAATGCATTATCGCCAACAATTGCCTTGAAATAGGGTACTGGTACGCCAGTCATTTCAGCTACAAATCTACTTACCTCATACAATTTCCAAGTTTTCACATTTGTCTCGTAATTTAGCAATTTCTTTATACCCATTACCACTTCTTCTAACGACGCATTTCCAGCTCTCTCGCCTATACCATTTACAGTAACGTGGACCTGTCTAGCGCCGGCATATACACCAGCTAGTGAATTCGCTGTCGCCAAGCCGAAGTCGTTATGACAGTGAACACTCACTATTATTCTCTCACCTACGAAGTTTACAATCTTCTTTATCATATCGTAATACTTGAAAGGATGCATAATTCCTACTGTATCCGGTATATTTATCCTTTCGGCTCCAGCTTCTATTGCAGTTCTAATTGCCGTAAATAAGAAATCTTCTTCAGTCCTTGTTGCATCTTCTGGACTAAACTCCACTACCATACCGTGATCCTTTGCATATTTTACACTTTCATAGATCTTATCTAGGACCTCTTCCTTTGTCATCTTTAATTTATACTTCATGTGCAATTCTGAAGTGGCTATGAACAAGTGTATACTTGAGATTCCAGTGCTTATCGTCTTATCTATATCGTTCTTATTTGATCTAGATAATCCAATAACTTCTACTTGATCTCCTACCTCTTCGAAAATCCTTTTAGTAGATATGAATTCTCCTTCTGAGGATGCAGGAAAACCTGCTTCAATTACATCAACTCCTAAATCGGCTAACTTTTTCGCTATCATTACTTTTTGCTCAACTGTTAGATCTATACCTGGAGCTTGCTCACCATCTCTTAAAGTAGTATCAAATATTCTAATTTTTTTAGGCGTAGAGAATACTCATACCTCGTACGCACCATGATAACTACGGTATAATGCTATTTAAAACTTACTACTCATCATAATTTAAAACTTGTTCAATTATCATTCTAGCTATTTCTAACTTTTTTCTTTTTATCATCGAAGCTGGTACGTCCTTCTTATAGTACGGTTTAGAGAATTTTCCAATAATCCCAGACTCAAAATCCATAGCATACAATCTTATCTTACTAGCTCCCATATACTTCGCCAAAACTACAGCCCTATCCCCGTCACTGAACCCCCCATATAGTCTTAAACGACCGAAAGGCATTACTTGTGAATTCGGGATCACCTTATCCATCTCCTTGACCTTATGTAACAAATTAATATTATCACCATGAGCCAATACCACGTATATTGAGTTTTTAGGGAAAGTTTGAAGACCGTCTAAATCAGTTACTATAATGTCAGGGGTAACTCCAATATTTATGAGATAGTTTGTAGCACCATCGGCTGCTATTATTACATCCTCTTTTAGCCTACTTATTTTATCCAACTGAGGGCCAGCTCCAACTACTGCAATTTCCCTTCCCCTTACGAGGTCTCTTAATTCAGACTCGTCATACTCCTTAGATATTAAACAGTTTAGTATTGATGCAGAGATATAGTCATCTCTTTCTTTGAATCCAAGCCAACTCCTTATTATTTTATAAAAGTTCAACCACCAGAATGTATTATAAAGTAAATCGTATCACCTTCTTGCTTAATGATCTTAATGATATATTTGTGTTTTATTATCTCGAAATACGGATTTGTCAAATTTATCTTAAACATTATATTATTGTTATTGAGCAAATACTCTATTGCCTCTAGTGGATCACTTGAGCATGTATAAGAGTCTAGGTCAATCGTGGTATTCGTCATATGCTTTTTCGACCTCCTCTAGAATTTTAGATATTTCATCAACTAGCATTTCTGCTTCCTTATTCCTTATTACTACGGTAGGAGTTTTCAGAGAGGATTCGTTAATTAGAGTTATTGGAATTAATTTATATTCAAGATCTCTTAATTTCTTTTCTAATGCATTCTCGTCATTAAGTAACATCGTGGTATTCCAAAAAAGGTCATGCCTAAATATATCTTTCAAGGATAATAGTACTTTAGCTAAATTTTCTACAGTGTCTAAGGTTCTTATTACGGTATAATAAAGATCCCCATCCTCAAAAGCTATTTGTGCCTCTTTTAACGTCCTTCTAGCTCTGAGTAAATATTCAGCAGCTACTAAACTTTTATCCATTTTTCTCATCCTCTACCGAATATATTACTTTTCCATGAATATTAAGATATTCGAGTACTGGTATTTCATATTCCAATTCCTTAGGAGATAATATTAATCCATAAATTTTAGGTAAAGCTCCATAGTTCAAGATAAAATCTCTTGTGCTCTCCTTATTCTTAACTTTATTGTAGAAGAACGAAAATATCTCACCTCTAGCATAAAGTGAGATTTTAGAAACTTTATCTAATGCTATCAAATAAATTGTTTCCTCAGTCTCATCATTTTTCTCAAAAGATTTTCCGCCAACTATAATCTTTTTCACGTAATCTCTATACCATTCTATAAAGAGAGAGGATAAGTCTTCAACTACATTTAGAAGTAACTTCATGTTTAATAGTTAGTTGCTCAATATAAAAAATTATGAATGAAGATGCTGAAAGGTACTTGAAAGAGAGAATTAGTATTACTTTACCAATTCTAGATATATCTGTACCTTGTAATACTACTTGTATAATGATGAGTAAGTATAAACATCTCCTCTCAATAGAGAATTTCAAGGCACAATTAGAAATATTAGATAGCTTAATTAATCTAATTGAAGATAAAATATATACGCTGAAATACGAGATTGAGGATAAGTTCTCTCAGTATAAGGCTAATATTAACATAGATAATCTAGTGTATGCGATTTACAAGATGGTCGAGGAGGGTGGAAATATGGTTCTAGGTGAAAAGATATATTTCGGAAGTAAAGAAGTAGCTTATGGTGATTATACAGTTTTAATAGGTTTCCACAATCTTGTTGAAAAGATTGTGAAGAGCGATTCTAACATCAGATCATTATGTGATGAGATAAGATATTTAAGCGAGTCCACATGGGAACATTTTGACAAGAATATAAGGAGGTCTTTAAATGAAAGTTAAAGTTGGTATTGAAGGAATCACGATGGATTCAGCTCACTATACTTTATCATCTTATACTGATAGCCAAATTCATGGCCATACATATATCGTTAATGTGGAAGTTGAAGGGGAAGTCAATGAGAAATCTGGGTTTGTAGTAGATTTTAACTTACTCAAAAAAATAGTTAAGGAGACAATACAAGAATGGGATCATAAACTTATCATACCCAAGGCTGATTTAGATAAGTCGAAATTGGAAGGTCCATTCAGGGTGGATTATAAGGTAATAGATGCTCCATTTCCCACTGCTGAATATATAGGTATTGAAATAGCAAAGGACATATATCTCAAACTGAATAAGAAGTACAGAATACTTTTGAAGATATATGAAGGAAAGGACTCTTATGCAATTATAGAGTATCCGTAATAGGAGATTACGATAAACCTTGCCCATTTAGTTGGGAATGGACCAAAAAGCGTAAACCTATATTGTCTATCCATTTACATTCTTCAGATTCCTTTACTTTCTTGTAACAAAGTATAGAATTGTCATCAAATCTGAAACACCACTCTTTACCTTCTTCTAGTTGCTTAAATAGCTGATTTACATTTTTCACAGTTTCTTCTTTACCATTGCACAAATATCCAGTGAGCTCGTATCTTTTTATGATTACGTCGTGATTAAATATAAATATCCCACCGAATATTGCAGGATAACATAACTGTTTGTCCTTATTTTCACATGCAATTTCTATACTAAAAGATTTAGACAATTTAGAGAGAAAGTCCTTTACATCTCCGTCTGAATTTTTAAGTGTAATTATTGGGGGAATTACACAGAAGATAAACGTAAAATCATGAATCCTTTTTCTTATCATGCTCGGTATGGAAAGAATCATCAATTATCTTTTTGAACAATGGTTTATCTTGAATATAATTTTTATCGAGTTGGTAAGCAATCTCGGCCTTGGCTAGTTCGTATCCTATGTAAACCGCATGCTCTTTGCTGATATCCTTAACTCTTCTAACCAATTCTCTCCCAATACTTAGCCCATCTTTTCCTTTTATTGTTATCTTATTTTTTCCAATCCATTTTACTCCGAATCCATCTTCACTGACAAAAATTTTTGCAAATCCACTTTTATCCATATCAGGCTTTATGTGCTCATTAACAATTACGTCAGCATTGAAATCCTCCCTAAATCTTCTCTTATCCTTAAGTACGAGCAAATCTATCCCTATATCTTTTGGAAGTCTATTTTCTTTCAAAGCTATACTTATCATCTTTGTAGCCCGCGATAATTCCCAACTACTCCACCTCGTTTTCCCCTTTTCCATAATCAATAAGTTAGAAATTCCCAACTCGCCTGCAATGGCAGATAGAAGTGCGTTAATTCCCAGACTATCTGCATCAATAAGTTCAGTTACGTTAAGAATTCCCATTAGAATCGGTATATCTTGCAACGTGTTCCTTACGTATTTATACTCAATTATACTATTTACCAGCCCTCTTAGAGGTGGTGATAACACTGGGTCTGCTATCAATTTATCGAATCCCTTCTGTTTTGCTTTTTTAACTAGATCAACAGTTGTCTCTCCTCTATTTTCAGTTTTGAATGGGGCTACAATAAATGCAGCTTCTCTTCTAATTTCCTCAAGTTCCTCTAAGTTATTTTCATTTAAGTTAAATACGAATGAAGCTCCTGCTCTTACACCCTCTTTTAATTCTCTAGGCGATTCAGCATCTATTCCAACAACATATCCATAGTCCACTAATCTTTTAACCTTATTTTTTACCTCATCCAAATCGTAGTGACCTACAGGGAAACCTAACAATACCACGTCGATGTTTTTTCTTATTCTATCCAATTTCTCAAATTCTTGCTTATTATCTATTTCCAAAAATATTCTAAAAGGTGGCGGATAAGTTGTAATCTTTACTCCATTTATTTCGAAAGAAACCTTAGCTTCTTCCTCTATTTTTCTTAGCTTCTCTTCTATATTGTCCATTTTACCTATAATCTTATCAGCGGATTCTGTTGTAGAAAGTTGTATTCCATTCTTCAAGGCCTCAATTACTCTAGGCAGATCCCAAGCTTCTTCTGTTCCTTTGAAAGTTTTTATCCCTGTAACTTCTTCAACAATTTTAGCGTCGCCGTAAACTAGTCCCGGAATAAGTATGTAATCTACGTCAAATTTCGTCTGCTTTAGGTTCTCTGCTATAAACTTTGTACTCATTAGTGAAGCAACCGGGTAGTTAAGTACTTTAATTTCGACCTTAGCATCCTTGATGTTCTTAGCAACTTCAGAAAGTATTGGTGCAGCTAGAGTCCCAGTTACTACTAATACTTTCACACATTTATTCTAGTCTTTTACGGTATTTAATTTCACGTTTTTAGAATCGTTGGACAAAACTCTTAAAATTCGCTTATGAAATATACTATAGTAATGAGTCTTTTACCAAGAACTGCAAGTGTAAAACCAGGAGAGAAGTTTGATGTTATAATTGTTGGACTAGGTCCTGCCGCTTACGGTGCCGCATTATATTCTGCCAGATATATGTTAAAGACTCTTGTTATAGGAGAAACTCCGGGTGGGCAATTAACAGAAGCGGGTATTGTTGATGATTATCTTGGCTTAATAGAGATTCAAGCGAGTGATATGATAAAGGTATTTAATAAGCACATAGAGAAGTATGAAGTACCCGTCTTGTTGGATACAGTGGAGAAAATTGAAAATAGAGGAGACGAATTTGTTGTGAAAACCAAGAGAAAAGGTGAATTTAAAGCTGATAGTGTTATCTTAGGGATAGGAGTGAAGAGAAGAAAGTTAGGAGTACCTGGAGAACAAGAATTTGCAGGAAGGGGCATATCTTATTGTTCAGTTTGCGATGCACCTTTATTTAAGAATAAGGTAGTTGCAGTAATTGGAGGGGGAGATTCTGCATTAGAAGGAGCTGAGATATTATCTAGCTATTCAACCAAAGTCTATTTAATACATAGAAGAGATAGTTTTAGAGCTCAACCAATTTATGTTGAAACCGTTAAGAAAAAACCAAATGTTGAATTTATACTTAATTCAGTCGTGAAGGAAATTAAGGGAGATAAGATCGTTAGACAAGTAGTTGTGGAGAATTTGAAAACTGGTGAGATTAAGGAGCTGAATGTAAATGGTGTATTTGTAGAAATAGGATTTGATCCTCCAACAGATTTCGCTAAGAGCAATGGGATAGAGACTGATGCAAATGGATATATTAAAGTAGATGAGTGGATGAGGACTAATATACCGGGAGTATTTGCTGCAGGAGATTGTACGTCAATGTGGTTAGGATTTAGACAAATTATTACTTCAGTAGCTCAAGGTGGAGTAGCAGCGACTTCAGCTTATAGATATGTGACAGAAAAGAAGGGTAAGAGATGATCGATTTATTAAATAAAATTGCTATAAATACAACCAAATATTTAAATGAAATAAAGGACGAGAAAGATCTAGATAAGGTAGTCGGATTTCACTCGGGAGATACCACACGGATAATTGATAAGAAGTCTGAGGAATATATATTTCAACTACTGAATGAGACTGGGCTTAAATTTAAGTTTGTTTCTGAGGAATCCGGTGTTATAACACCATCGAATACCTATGATTATATTGCGTTAATCGATCCATTAGATGGTAGTAACAATTTTGTACTTAGTGTCCCATGGTATTCTATATCAGTAGCTATTTATGGTAAAAGTGCGAAAGGTTTGTTAGATTCGCTAGGAGGATTTGTTTCACATATCTCAATTAATAAGATATATTCATATGATACTTCTTCTGCATATGTGGATGGATCTCCATTAAAGGTTGAAATGATTAATAACTCCCCTTTAAATGTAGTAATAACGTATTTTGACGAGAGGAGCTTAGATAAGACATTAAAGATTCTCTCAGCTCTAAAAGGATATAAGATTAGAAGCTTTGGTAGTGCGTCATTAGATATGATTCTAACTTGCATCGGTAAAGTAGGATTATATTTTGACATTAGAGGAAAGTTAAGAAATGTAGATATTGCTGCATCAGCCAACTTTTGCAAAAGATTAAATTCTATTCCATCTACATTAAATGGTAAAGAAATACTCAGTGGAATAGATAATATATATACAATAGATGAAATTATCTTGTCTCGTGATCAGAATTTGTTGAGGACCGTTTACTCAATCTTTTCTTAACTGAGGGGTGTATCTTATTGAGTGCGTCTATTAAGTCTTCTTTAGTTAACGTTCTATTGCTTTCTCCTCTCAAGATACTCTTTAACACTCTCATTTTAGCCTCTCTTGCTAATGCGGCTAAGTCAGCGCCAGAATAGCCTTCAGTCTGCTCTGCTAAAATTCCACAATCTACTTTTTCGCATTCCTCTTTTCCAATATATTTAATTAGTATATCTAGCCTTTCTTCCTTATTTGGAAGTGGCATATGGATAATTTTATCAAATCTGCCTGGTCTCAATAGGGCTGGATCTATGGCTTTTAACCTATTTGTAGTTCCTATTACAACTACTTCCTTCAAGCTTCTTATTCCATCCATCTCCGTTAACAATTGATTGACAATTTTCGAAGAATCTGTATGACTCTTATAGTTTCTTTTAGATGCAATAGCATCTAGCTCGTCTAATAGCACTATTGCGGGCTTATTTTCCCTCGCTCTATTAAATACTTCCTTAATTGCAGCTATTGCACCTTCATATCCTTTATACATAATTTCAGCTCCACTTAACGCTATTAATTTGACGTTAAGCGTTTTAGCTAATGCCTTAGCCATCATAGTCTTACCTACACCTGGTGGACCATAGAGCAATATTCCCCTAATTGGAGGAACTTTTAATTGCTCCAGTAATTTATAGTGATATAATTGTAACTCTAATAATTCTCTTAATTCAGTCTTTATCTCGTTATAGCCTCCTATATCATTTAAAGTTAATTTCTCTTCTAGCTCATTTTCTTCTTCTCCCTTACGTACTCTTCTTTCAAAATCAAGTCTGAATTTCTCATAATCTTCTATCATTTGCAACGTTATACTAGGTTTATATTTTTTGATCAACTCTATGAAATCTGCCATAGTTATTTTCCTCTCTGTACCTTTTTCCAGTGCTTCAGATGCAACTTTCCTTGCTGCTTCTTGACACAAATTAGCTAAGTCTGCTCCACTATACCTCTCTGTAATTTCAGCTAATTTATCAAAGTCAACATCTTCAGCTAACGGTTTTCCTTTACAATGTATTTGTAAAATTTGTTTCCTAGCCTCTTTGTTTGGTGGGCCAATGTAAATTAGTTTATCAAATCTCCCGGCTCTGAGTAATGCTTTATCTAACATTTGAGGAACGTTAGTAGACCCGACTATTATTACTCCATCTTCACTATGTAATCCATCGATTTCTGATAACATTAGGGATAATAATCTAGGTGTTACAGAGTCACCAGTGTGAGACTCTCTCTTAACACCTATTGTGTCTATTTCATCAAAGAAAAGGATACATGGGGCGTTTTTTCTAGCATTATTAAATAACTCTCTCAGTCTAGCTTCACTTTCTCCATACCATTTACTCATAATATCACTTATATTAACGTAGAGGAAATTTAATTTAGATTCGTTAGCTAAGGCTCTCATCATCATAGTTTTCCCGCAACCGGGAGGACCGAACAGTAACATCCCTTTAGGTGGTTTTAAGCCATATTTCGATGCTAATTCCCTATTTTTTAAGGGTAATTCTATATATTCTCTTATCTCTTTTTTAGCATCCTCATATCCCCCTATATCATCCCATGTTATCTTTTTGTCTTCTATCTCGACTTTTTTCTTCTGTGATTTATTCTGTAATTGTAAAGCTTTATCGGAATAGGCAAATTTGGCAGTGGATTTTCCAAAAATCTTCATGAGTATGATTACTAGTACAGCTAAACTAATAAATATAATTGCTAAGTTAAGTACGGGCTCTATCAACTTAAATCAAGAGTAATATCTGCATTTATGATTATAAGCTTATTTCAAAACTTTTTATCTAGAAAAGGAGTCAATTAGTATCTATTTGTTCACACCTTTTCTTAGATCTTCTAGAATTTTGACGTGAGCATTATACCCAGGAGCGCCGGTTACACCACCACCAGGATGAGTTCCAGATCCACAAAGGTAAAGTCCCTTTATTGGCGTGGTGTAATCACTATAACCTATTAGTGGTCTAAAGAAGTATAATTGATCCGGAGTCATATCTAGATGGAAAATATTTCCTCCACTAATCCCGAACCTCCTCTCAATATCCAGTGGTGTTAAAACTTCATACTTAATAGGTTTGAAATTTGGTGCGAATTCCCTGATTTTATCAAAAGTTATCTCAGCGATTTTCTCTTTCATTTCATCGTTTCTCTTACTATCGTAAACCAAGTATTGCCCAAAAATTGAGAAGGAAAATTTACCTGGTGGAGCTACTGTAGGGTCTACGGAGGATTGAATGTTGATGGAAAGCCATGGTTCCTTCGAATACCCTAATGTTCTTGCATCGTCATAAGCTTTCTCTATGTATTTCATGCTGGGCATTATCAATTCAGAAGCTATATGTTCTGGTGATAGGCTCTTACCATTACCAAAATCTGGTAATTCATCTAAATATCCAACTATCTTAAATGACACACCAATGTTCTTCAAAGCTTTTACTCTTCTAATGAAATCTTCCTCTAATTCAGCATTTCTTAAAAGTTTAAGGAATGTTGTTTTAGGATCAGCGTTTGAAACTACAATTTTAGCGTTTATTATTTTTCCATTTCCTAGTTTAATACCTTCTACCTTTCCATTCTTTACTAATATCTCATCGACTTCTGCATTAGTGTAAATCTCAACCCCGAGTTGTTCAGCAGATCTCTTAAGGGCTTGCGTGACCCCTCCCATTCCTCCCTCTACGTAACCCCAGGCTCCTTTCACACCATTTACTTCACCTATAACGTGATGAGCCAATACATATGCCGTTCCCGGGGTCGAAGGTGAGGCAAATGTTCCCACTACGGAATCTTCTGCTAGTGCTGATTTAACCTCATCTGTTTCAAAATACTCATCTAGTAGTGATTTAGCATCTTGTAAGAACGTTCTTAAGAAACTTAGCGCTAATTCTTCATTCATGTTTCCCTTAAATATATCGAGTAAATTCTTAGCCTCATCCATATGTGGTGGAGGGTTTAGCATGAGAAAATCTGCCATCTCAGCAAATGCATCCCAAAACTTAATCCATTTTTCATAATTCTTTGCATCATTTTTTGAAAATTTTTCTATTTCTTTCTTAGTTTTCTCTAGACTTGACCAAATGTATAATTTTTTGCCATTTTCAAACGGCAAGAATAATCCAGGATCTTTTAAATAGACTTTTAATCCAAACTGTCTTAGTTTCAGTTCTTCTATTATTTTAGGTCTAAGTAGACTTAGCACGTAAGCGCCAGTCGAGACTTTAATCCCTGGCCATAATTCCTCAGTAACTGAAGCTCCACCAACTATTTCCCTTCTCTCAAAAACAGCTACTTTTAGTCCAGCTTTAGCTAGATATGCTGCTGTAACTAACCCATTGTGTCCTCCGCCAATAATTGCAACATCTATCATTTAGCTCGCCTTGTTGTTAGCCGTACTAGAAATCCTATTACAACTCCTAAAGCTCCAAGACCGATAGATATGTATGCAAAGGTTTCAATGGTTTGAGTAAGTGGTATTACTGTATTCGTGGCCGTGGCCAACACTGTTATTGGTAACATTAACATAAACTTAAAAATAAATACTTATAACCTTATTGCAAATATGGAATTGATAATACCAGACTATTACGGAGAGAATATTTACACGTTATCTTGTTTTATAGCGGAATATCTTGGAGTTCAGAGGCAATGTTTGAATAAGATGAATTTAAACCTTAATAACAGGTTAGTTTTAGCATTATTTGACGGACTAGGTTGGAATGTATTCAACCAAACCGGTATAAATTTAAGGGCAAAAAAGATAACAACAGTTTTTCCATCAACAACGTCTACTGTATTAACAACACTATTTACTGCATTAACGCCTGGTGAACATGGAGTTTTAGGTTACAACACCTTTGTAAAAAGATTAGGAGGAGTAGTAAATACTCTACGTTATACTTATCCTACAATAAGCGAAAGGGACTCTATAACCAATTATGTTCCTTTTTCATCTTCATTCCCTAATGTCAAAAGTTATTTAAAAGAAGTTCAAGGAATGAAGATTATATCCATAGTGCCTAAAGGGATAGAAAATACTGAGTTCAGTAATGCTACGCATGGAGCCTCTGGTGAGTCTAAAACATATGTTAACTTTTGGGATGCATTTTATCAACTCTCACAAGTTTTGCAACAAGACGCATATCACTTCATTTACTTTTACGTTCCAGATGTGGATACTTTATCGCACAGATATGGGCCATATGCGGAACCCACCATTAAATCCGCAAGAGATATCCTAGCCAGTATCTTAGAAATTTCAGAAAAATATAAAAAATATAGTTTTATTGTAACAGCAGATCATGGTCATGTTCCCGTTTCTGAAACTATACTTTTCAACAATGACCAAGAATTAATTAACATGCTTGATGTCCCTCCATATGGAGACTCTAGGGCAATATTTTTAAGAACACGATATGACGTTTCAACTTATCTAAGCAGAAAGTACGAAAGCCTTAAAATATTTGGAAAAACCGATTTTGAAAAGCTATTAGGAAAAGTTAATGATATTTTTGCCTTACCGGACTATATTGCAGTCCCCACTGATTACAGAGCATTTATATTTAATTTTAAGGAAAAAGACGAGTATGATAAACTTAAAGGGCATCATGGAGGACTATTGCAAGAGGAATTTGAGATACCTTTGGTGATCTTAAATGGTTGAATATCATATTCCATCGTGGGATGAAATAGAAGATGCAGTTTTTTCAATAGGGGAAGCACTAGTTAAAAGCAATTATATTCCAGACGTTTTGGTCGCGGTATTAACGGGTGGAATTGTACCGGCTAAACTTCTTTCTGACTTGCTAGATTTGAAAGTAATTAGGTATATAGATATAAAATTTTACCGTAGTGTTGGAAAAACTGAAAGTAAGCCAGTGATCAGATCCGTATATACTGATTCCTTAGAAGGTAAGAAAGTCCTAGTGGTTGATGATGTCGCAGATACTGGTGAAACCTTAGAGGCGGTTAGTAATGTTATAACCATGTTTAATCCGGCTAAAGTAATGACTGCGACTTTATACTTAAAACCTTGGTCCAAGAGATTTCCGGATTTCTATTATAAACAAATTGATAAGTGGATAATTTTCCCATGGGACAAATGGGATGTTGTTAGGGAAAATAAAGATGTTCCAGTTAGCAAAAAGGAGAAATTCTTCGAATTATATAAACAATTATTAAAGATCAGAAAATAGAAGGTTCTTTATATTCTCCCCAAATATCTCTTAAAACGCTACTAATCTCCCCTATTGTAGCTCCCGCCTTTATTGCGTTGATCATGTATGGGAACATGTTCTCATTCTCTTTTTCAGCAACCTTCCGCAGATTATTGAAACTATCTCTAATTCTCATGTAATCTCTCTCTTGTTTATACTTCCTTAATCTTGAGATAACTCTCTCTCTGACCTCAGGATTAACTCTAAATATTTCAGTTGTTCCAATCCACTCTGGTTCATAATACATATTAACGCCAACTTTTCCGAGATCACCTTCTTCTATTCTTTTTTGTATCTTATACGCACTTTCAGCTATTTGTGCTTGCGGATATCCATTTTCTATGGCTTTTACCATACCACCCATTCTTTCTACTTGATCTATGATCTTCCACGCTCTCTCCTCTATTTCGTCGGTTAGCCATTCTATGTAATATGAACCTCCTAATGGATCTACTACATCAGCGACTCCACTTTCATTCGCTATTATCTGCTGAACTCTTATCGCAATCTTAGCAGCTTTCTCAGTGGGTAACGCTAATGCTTCGTCATAGGAATTAACGTGCAAACTTTGTGTTCCACCTAATACAGCAGCTAAAGCTTGTAGTGTAGTTCTTATGATGTTTATCTCTGGTTGTTGTGCAGTTAATTCAGCTCCTCCTGTTTGTGTATGGAACCTTAACATCATTGACTCAGCTTTTTTCGCTTTGAACACATCTTTCATTATTTTCGCCCACATTCTTCGGGCTGCTCTAAATTTAGCAATTTCCTCGAAAATATCTGAGTAAGCAGCAAAGAAGAAGGATAAATGCGGTGCAAACTCATCTACGTCAATTCCCCTCTCTATCGTTTTTCTTACATACTCTATACCATCCGCTAATGTAAAAGCTACTTCTAATACTGCATCCGCCCCAGCTTCTCTTATGTGATATCCACTTATGCTTATTGGATGCCATTTTGGTAAGTATTTAGCGGAGTATTCTATGATGTCGATAGCGTATCTCATTGAGGGTGAAGGAGGGTATATGAAGTTCTTTCTAGCTATATACTCTTTTAGAATATCATTCTGAACTGTTCCATCTAGAATTTCCTTGTTAATATTTCTACTTTCTGCGGTGGCAATTAGCATTGAGAGTAATTCCATTGCAGTGGCGTTTATAGTCATTGAAGTGGTAACTTTATCAAGGGGTATTCCGGACATGACAATATCCATTTCCTTCCAATGAAACATGGAGACTCCAACAACCCCAACCTCTGTGTAAGCTAATTCATAATCTGGGTCTAATCCTAATTGAGTAGGTAAATCAAAGGCCATACTTAGACCAGTTTGTCCAGCTTCCAGTAATTTCTTGAACCTAGAATTCGTTTCTTCAGCAGATCCAAATCCTGCATATTGTCTAATTGTCCAAATTCTTCCTCTATACATGTTAGGATAAATTCCCCTTGTAAAGGGATACTCACCGGGTAAACCTAATTTTTCAAAGTAATTGCCTTTAACATCCAATGGTGTATAGACCGGTTTAATATGTATTCCAGAGAACGTTTTGAACTCCTTCTTCCTCTCTCCCCTCTTCTTCACCCAACTTAAATATACCCTTTCTTCCCATTCCTTAATTCTATCTTCGATATCCATAATATGTTTAAATCATATAAACAATATATAACTTTTTCTTTAAGGCAAAACTTTTAAGATTAAACAATTATGAATACGTTATGCTAGTTGAAAATCTAGATCATATTGGAATAGTAGTTGAGGATATAGACGAAGCAATTAAGTTTTATCAAAATATTTTTGGAATGAAATTAATACATTATGAAGTAATTACAGAAAGAGGG
The DNA here is from genome assembly GCF_009601705.1 of Sulfolobus sp. E5-1-F. Lineage (NCBI taxonomy): Archaea > Thermoproteati > Thermoproteota > Thermoprotei > Sulfolobales > Sulfolobaceae > Saccharolobus > Saccharolobus sp. E5-1-F. Next base: position 482,205 of record NZ_CP045687.1, read on the forward strand.
ATAAAAGTAGCGTTTTTAGTTGGAGAAGAAAAAAATGAGACCTCAATAGAGTTATTAGAACCAATCAATCATAACGACATGAACAACACTGTGGCTAAGTTTCTGAAAAATAAGGGCCAAGGTTTACATCATTTAGCCGTAAAAGTTAGTGATATTAATAAAGCATTAGAAGAATTAACAGCTAAAGGACTCCAATTAGTGGATACTGCCCCAAGAAAGGGTGCAAGAGGACACTTAGTAGCTTTTGTACATCCTAAAAGCGTTATGGGAGTACCAATTGAATTGGTACAACAAAAAGAATTGTAGATGTTTAAGACACGTTTGGAGAGGATGTAAAAAACTTTAAAATTATATTTTCATAATATGTTACGATAATCTATGCCCAAGAGGGAAGAAAAAGATATTTTTGACATAATGGATGAATGGCTAAGGGAGATGGAAGAAGAGTTCGAGAGAATTGAAAGAGAATTTATGAGAGGTTTTAGAGGCAAAGGGGAAGGGATTAAGCAATTTGGACCATATGTTTACGGATTTAGAATAACTGTTGGACCTGACGGTGTACCAAAAATAGAGGAATTCGGCAATGTTAAGAAAGTCAGAGGTAAACCAATCATATCTGAAGAACGTGAGCCATTGGCCGATGTAATCGAGAAAGGTGACGAAATTAAGGTAGTAGCCGAAGTGCCCGGGGTTAACAAAGAAGATATTAAAGTTAAAGTAACAGAGGGAGGGAAGAAATTAGTGATTACGGCTAAATCAGAGGATAGACAATATTATAAGGAGATTGATTTACCAGCGGAAGTAGACGAAAAATCAGCTAAGGCTAGCTTTAAGAATGGAGTCTTAGAAATAACTTTGAAGAGAAAAGGTCCTTCATCAGATTCAGGTGTTGAAATAAAAGTTGAGTAATTAATTTTTTCCTATTTTAATCGAAATTAGTTAGAATAAGTGGTTTTATTATTGCCTTTTCTGACTTTATAAAGCTTAACCCAGATTCATCTTCAACTATTAATGTGAATTTAATTTTACCTTCCATTGCGGATTTAATTCTATTTTCACATTCGTTATCACAGAAGTTCCCTACTTGATCTAATAGTATTTCTAGAACTCCTTCAATTGTAGAGATATAACCTTGAGACATACCAGCTGGTTCTATTTCTATTCCTAATTCTGGTATTATTATCTTTGCAAAAGCTGATCTATATATCATAGTTCTTAGATCGTCCTCGTTCTCTATCCTCATCTCAATTATTGTGGGTTCTTTAGCTTCATATGGTTTAACATCTCTAAATTTATACCCACAATTTTCACAATACCAATTTGATAAAATTAACTTTCCGGCATGTGGAGTATCATATAAGTAGTCTATTGCCTTTAGGGTCTTCGATTTACACATTGGACATATCAGTATCTCCTCAAATATTACCTTAGGTCCTTCTGACATTAACAATCCCCTATTAAAATTTATTTAGTTGTTCACAAATTTAATACTTGTTAAAGTGATGTGATGTAATGAAATTACCCCGAGAAAATGATGAAGGAAAAGTAGAATATAAGCTTATTCTTTCTGATGTGACGCCAGACCGTCTTCAAGAATTAGCTTCTCAAATGAAGTATAGATTAGAGGAGGGTGATGGCGAAGCATTTTACGTTTTAGGTGTAAGTAATGAAGGAGAAATAATAGGACTATCTAAGGGTGAATTGGAAGAAAGTATAGCTACGTTAAATATGATAGCAAAGCTAGTAAACGCTAAAATTGTGTATAGAAGAGACGTGGAAGTAAGAAAGGGCAAATACGTTGCTGAACTTCTAATCAGAAGATATAAGGAGAATTTACCAGTAGAAGTCAACGTTGCAGTAATGGGTCATGTAAATGCAGGAAAAAGCACTGTAACTGGGGCGTTAGTCCTAGGAAGATTGGATGATGGGAATGGAAGCTTAAGAACTGCAATTGCGAGACATCTCCATGAAGTTCTATCAGGTAGAACGTCTTCCATTACTTTGAGATTGATCGGATTTGACGATAATGGTAAGATAGTTAATTGGCAATTAAAAGATCCGCTTGATGAGGCGGAAACAACGATCAAGAGCACTAAAATAATTAGGCTTATTGATCTTGGGGGTCACGAAAGATATCTTAGAACAACTCTAAAAGGATTATTAGGTTATGAGGTAAATTACGTCATGCTAGTAGTTGGAGCTGATGATGGGTTAAGTATAATGGGAAAAGAACATTTAGCCTTAGCTTCAATATTAAAATTTCCTGTATTTGTAGTTATTACTAAAGTAGATAAATATCCAGAAGATAGAATAAAGAGTATAGTTAATGATATTAAAAATGTTTTAAAAATTCCCGGAATTAATAGATTAGCTCTAGAAGTTGAAGATGAGGATGATGTGGTAAATTCAATTTTAGCTATAAGGACTAAGCGGGTGGTCCCTATTTTTAAAATATCGAATGTAAGTGGAAAAGGCTTAGATCTACTTATAAAATTTCTAAACCTATTACCTCCTGAAACTAAGATTTTAGATGAGAAAGAGGCACCATTAGTGTATATCGACGAAATATATAACGTGACTGGAGTGGGTACTGTCGTACTTGGTTCAGTTGTAAAAGGTAAGCTTAAGATTAATGAGTCTGTGTTAATTGGACCTAACAAGTTAGGGGAGTTTAAAGAAGTTAAGATAAAAAGTATACAAGTAAATAAGGTATTTGTGGATTCGGTCTTAGCTGGAAATATAGCTACATTTGCCATTCAAGGTATTGAAAAGGAAAGTCTTAGAAAAGGAATGGTTATGGTGAAGGGAATGCCCAAGGTAGTTAGAAGATTTAAGGCAAGAGTATTTATACTTCATCATCCAACAACTATTAGAGAAGGTTATGTTGCTACTCTTCATTCTTATACGATAAGACAAGCTGCAAAGTTTGAGAGAATTCAGACTGGGTTTTTAAGAACTGGTGATACGAGTGAAGTAATATTACATTTTCTATATAGACCAGAGTACTTAGAGAAGGGACAGATTTTCGTGTTTAGAGAAGGTCGAACTAGAGGTGTGGGTATTGTATTGGAATCTATTGGCTAATTTTCCCTACACTACACTCTACAATCTGCTTTGATATTTCCTCAGCTTGTGAACTTATATGCTTCTTTAAACTATTAGCTAATGGTCCACTTACTTCATAATCACTACTCCATTTAATTTTATTTCCAAGAATTGTAAGTAGTGTATTTATACTTGCTATTATACCTGGTCCCTCAATGGTAATTAGCGTATCTATGTTATCTCCATTAACTTCATGCGTTTTTACAGTCCCATTAATTTCAATAGTCAAAAACGAGAATTTAACATAAGCCTTGAAGCTGTTCCCATTTATTTCCTTTACCCCGGGAATACAAGTCAATAGATTCTTGTAATCTGAAAAAAACTGTTTAGCTTTAGTTGGATCCTTTATCATAATTTCTCCTTCAGTTTTGGTCATTTTATCACCCTCTCCTTTATACAATTGAACAAGTCATTGATGATCTTCTCTATCGCACTACCCATTAATCTTGCACCTACTGACGCTAAAACTCCAGCTACTTTTACATCCGCTGAATAGTTTATCTTGCCATCTAGAGCCTCAGCTATTGCGTCTATATCCACATTACTATTCATTCCAGTACCTTTAGCAATAATTTTTCTCTTATTTTCATCTATCTTCTCAAATCGTACATTCGCCCTATATTCTCCTTTTATGAATCCGATTCCAGTTACTCCCACTACCTTGTACTCTTCACCTTCTTTGGTGAAACTCTTTATCCCCGGAAAACACTGTGCTACTTGATCTGGATTATCAAGCAGTTTGAGAATTTGATCCTTACTCGCATTTAAGCTGATTGAACCCTCATATTTCATAAGTAACTGTTGGAATAGCAGTATATATGAATATAGGAGTCATTATTTTAGCAGCTGGAGAAGGAAAGAGGTTCGGAGGAAATAAGTTATTTGCAAAAATAGATAATACCCCTATAATTATACGAACAATTGGAATTTATGAAGATTTAGAAAAAGTTGTCATTGTAGGTAAATACGTTAATGAACTCCTTCCCTTACTTATGGATCAAATAGTAATATATAATCCATTCTGGAAGGAAGGGATAAGTACATCAATAAAACTTGGATTAAGATTTTTCAAGGAATATGACGGTGTATTGGTAGCATTAGGTGATATGCCATTTGTGACCAAGGAGGATGTTAATAAGATAATTAACGCGTTTAAACCAAATTGTAAAGCCGTAATTCCAACTCACAACGGAGAAAAGGGAAATCCAGTATTGATTTCTAAAAGTTTATTCAATGAAATTGAAAAATTAAGAGGAGATGTCGGAGCTAAGGTTATACTAAGTAAAATGAGCATGGAAGAATTATGTTTTGTAGAATGTAGTCAGGGTGTTTTAATAGATATAGATAAAAAAGAGGATTTAATGCGCCTTGGGAATTTCCATCCTTAATTTTTGTGATGCTAATTTCACTGCTTCCACAATATTTTGATATCCAGTGCATCTACACAAATTACCAGAGATTCCTTCCCTAATCTCTTCCTCTGTTGGGTTAGGATTTTCCTTAAGTAGCCAATAAGCTTCCATTATCATGCCTGGAGTACAATATCCACATTGCAAGCCATGTTTCTCCCAAAATGCTTCTTGGATTGGATGTAGTTTACCATCCTTTGCCAATCCCTCTATTGTTGTGATCTCTGACCCATCTGCTTCTACAGCTAATATTGTACATGATTTAACGCTCTTTCCATCCATAATTACAGTACATGCTCCACAGTTGCTTGTATCGCAACCAATGTGAACACCAGTAAATCCTAATTCTCTAAGAACGTGAACTAACAACCTTCTAGGCTCTGTTTCAACTTCGTAATTTTGTCCATTTATCTTTAAGTGAACTTTTACTTTTTGATCCTTCTCAAACACTTTCATGCTTATCACCTATTCAATGCGGCTAAAATTGCTCTCTTAGTCATAACTTTTACCATTTTCTTTTTATATTCTGCTGATCCCCTTATATCAGAAGTTGGATTTGCGTAATCCATGGCTTTAGTAGCAGCCTCCTCTATTAATTTTTCAGATATTTTTCCAGATAACAATATTTTCTCAGCTTCGCTAGCTCTTACTGCAGTTCTGTTTACAGCAGTTAATCCTATTCTTGCATCTTGAATTACATCCCCATTTACCTTTAGTGCAACTGCAACTCCTACAATTGCAAAGTCTCCAGCTCTCCTTTCTAGTTTTTGATATGAGAATTTATAATCCTTAAGTAGGGGAACTTCTATTTCTGTAACTAATTCACCTGGATTCAAATCTGGTGTAAACATATCCTTAGCGAATGAAGAAAAGCTTTCAACTCTTTCTCCTTTTGTACTTTTAATCTTTACCTTTGCATCCATGGCAATCAATGCAGCAGGATAATCTGCTGAAGGATCTAAATGTGATATACTCCCTCCTATAGTTCCCATGTTTCTAACTTGAGGATCAGCTATCTTTGATGCAGTTTCACTTAATAATGGAATATTAGCTTTCATAATCTCGTAATGAGTAACTACAGGCCCTAATTTTACTACGTTTCCTTCCATCTTAATGTATTTTAGTTCTGGTAATCTCCTTATTTCAACTAGATATGAGGGTCTAAATATCCTTAGCTTCAACATTGGTATTAAACTATGTCCCCCAGCTAGTGGCTTAGCATCATCATGTGACTCCAAGAACTCTAAAGCCTCTTTTACGTTATCTGGAATTACGTAACTAAACTTTGGTGGATACACATCCTTAATATTTAGTAGACCTTTATATACTTAGCTCCTATACTTTTAACATCTAAACAAAAACTTATTTTAAGGCTTATTAGATGTGTATAATTTAACATATTTTTCTGGTCTCTTCTTGAATTCTACCATACACATTGGACTGCAGAAATAATATGTATTTCCTTTATAATTGTATGAATAGGGTTTACCTCTTATCTCATCCCCACATACAGTACATTTCATCTTTATCACTTAAATTTCCATAAGTATTCCCTAAATTTAACCACTTCGCCAATTACAATAACCGCTGGAGACGTTATATTATTATTCTTAATAATGTTAACTAGATCTTTTAACTCCCCAGTAAAAACTCTCTGGCTTTCCGTTGTTCCGTTTTCAATAACAGCTACTGGTTCTCTTTCATTTCTCAATTTTATTATAATATTAGCTATATTCTCTATTTTCCTAAGACCCATAAGAATTATTAGTGTGCCTTTTCTTGGGATATAATCTTCATCAATTACTTTATCTTCCGCTTTCGTTCCAGATATTACAGTAAAGCCACTAGCTGAGTAGATTCTACTAGTAACTGGAATTCCCGCATATGCAGGTACAGCAATTGCACTTGTTATCCCAGGAATTACCTCACACTCTACACCTTTAGATATAACGTATAAACATTCCTCCTCTCCTCTACCCAAAACATATGGATCTCCTCCTTTTAATCTAACAACTACTTTATTTTCCATCGCCTTTTTTACTAATAACTCATTTATCTCATCTTGTATTACATAATCCCCTATATTCTTCCCAACGTAAATTCTTTCAGCCCCAACTTTACAGAAATTTAGAAGCTCTTTAGGGATGAGCCTATCATAAATCACAACATCAGCCTTTTGTAAGATCTTTAAGCCCTTGATAGTTATTAGTTCGGGATCTCCCGGTCCTGCTCCTACTAAATAAACTTTCCCACTCATCAAATCCCCCCTATCTTTCTCATAATATAAATTGCAAATGCTACACCTTCTGGAAATTTTATACCATAAACGAGCACGATTACCGAATTTAATAGTAGCTGGGATTGAACGTGGAATATCCCAGATGCTAAGTATAATAACAGCAGATAGATTGTATCTCCCGCAAATCCTAGACTAAATAGGAGAAGTTTTTCTGCGAATTTTAGTGACGGTATTACATAGCCTATCATAAAACCCCCTAAGAATTCACTAAGGAAAGATATGACGAATAGCCACTGTATCTTTAATACAATAGGATATATCTGAGGCATTAACCATGGTGTTATTAAGAGTAAACCAATTATTATGAATAAGGGTGATCTTCTCCTTATTAATATTGAAACTATAGGTATTTTTTCTCCTTCATTTTCAATAAATTTATCCTTTGGAGTATTAGAAATTAACACATACCACCCCAGTAGTGCGCCTGAGAGTATCGGTCCTTGATACGAGAGTAATCTATCCACTGGGTCTACAAAAACGTAAATAATAATTGAAATTATAAGTAAAGAAAAACCAATATATTTGGCAATTTGAACTACGTCCATTATGGTAAAAATATTGTATACACTATTTTATCTTTTTCATCCTTTTTGTCTACTAGTTTAACTCCTTTCTCACTCATAACATCTATCCACATGTTCACTTGCTCTTCTTGCGATCCCTTTAATGCAATCACTTTTATCTCTTTATTCCCTCCTACTTCTAGCCAGAACTTCAATAACCTTATACTCGCAGAATTTGCTCCGCATCCACTTTCAGCTTTTGTTAAATCTAATTCCTCCATCTCAATATATCATGTTAGAGCTAACGTTTAATATTTTTTTGTTCTCTAGAAAGTAAATCTTATCCCACTTTTCCTTTCTCATTTTATTTACTATTGATTTTATTAATATAATCGCATTACAGAAGGCCCCATTACAGTTAGTGAATTGAATATCAGTATAATCGACGTTATTAATTAATTCAATCTCCCTCTCGTTACCAATTCTAAATAATATTATCTGTCTGCTTTCTGTCATAAAAATTGGAGAGTGGCAAAATTGCTCAAATCTCTCACTATTTGTCGTATAACCAAAGATTTCAGCGAACTTAAGCATTGCGTAATATGCAATACCATAACTTTCCTTATATCCTACGAAAAATGGATTATTTGACAAATCAAGTAGTGTACTAGATTCTTTAATATCGTCTTCTGTTTCTCCTGCAAGTGAATATACTGCACTTAAACTCATTAAGAACGATAATGTGCCAGGCAAACGATAACTTGACTTGTAGGGAATGAGTATAAGATAGTCAGTCAATTTTGCCAGCTGTGAATCTTCATTTGCTGTTATTACATACAATTTCGTTCTTCCTTTGAATTTCTTAGCAAGCAGTATATTTGATTTTGGTCTTCCGGAAACTGATACTATAACTAAAGGGCGATCTAAATTTTCATAGAACAATCCCTCGAATGGATCTAAAGCCTTAAACTTACCATTGGTTTTGCCCTCTATTGTGAGAGCTACTGCATAAGAATCTCCAGCTCCTACAACGTATGCACTATCTAACTTTAAGTCTACATTTACTCTATAGTCTTGTGTTATTTCACGTTCAATTAAATCTGCGTACATTAAATAACTTTAATTAACATTCTGCCTAATAGTGTTTTAAGAAAAATGAAGGTTTTAATAAAAAGCGATTTATTATTAGGGGAACCTAAGCCTCTTAGAGACGTATATATAGGAATTGATGAAGGACAAATAAAGGTTATATCTAAAGAACAACCCGAAGACTACGATTATGCAGAATACGTGATCGGTGGTAAAAACAGAGTGGTTGTACCGGGATTTGTAACTACACATTCCTTTCTATACTTATATCCATTTAGGTTTAGGGTATTTTCGGGTAAGGTAAATGCCTTTCAACTGATGTCAACACTTTCACCTAATGATATTTATTACTTCTCCTTAATGGGCGCGTACCACTTATTGAAAACTGGAGTTACTACAGTCGTAACTTCAGGGCCTAACTTAGATATGATAGCCAGAGCGATTTCAGAAGTGGGATTAAGACCAGTACTGGCTGTAGGTGTGGATTGTCCAGATTCGAAAGAAGATTGGGAGAGAGAGTTCACAACGTTATATAATAGGTGGTCTAGTAAGAATGAGAATAGGGTAATTTTGCGTCTTTGTAGTAATGAGTATTCTAAAGAGGTATTTGAACTTTCACAACAATATAATTTCCCTGTTCTCTTGGAAAGGTTTGTAAGCTTAGAAAATATCAGTGGTAATCCAATAAATGTAATAGGATTAGGTGGAGGAGCTAGGAAGGATCTAGATATTATAAAACATAAGGGATTTCATTTAGCGTCGACTCCATCATATGAAGTTTCCCAATTTCCATTAAGCCAATATAAACCATCAATATCCTTAGATCTATCTCCTACTTTTGATATTAGGCATGAAGTCTCTACGATTATAACTAGGTTAATTTTAACGCCGGAAGAGGCGCTTAATGCCATGACAATCTGGGGGCAATTACAACTGAAATATAATGATAGAGGTGTTGTGGAGAACGGAAAAGTTGCCGATTTAGTAATCTTTGAGGTTAAGGAGCCTCCAACTTTCCCATTAGATTATGAAAGTCCCTATGAGTCTATAGTTTTTAGTCTCTCTACTCCGGAAACAGTTCTAGTAAGTGGAGAAGCAGTATTAGATGGTGGTGTTCCTTTAAATATTGGAATAAAACATATAGAGAAAGCCATAGAGAGGCTTGAAGACATTGATAAAAAGGTTGCAAAACCAGCAAGATATATGGAAAAGGATTGAAATAGTAGGGGATATAGTAATAATTGGAGTTCCTTTTAACAAAAAACCAGAAGATCTTATAGAAATAGCAAACAAGATACTTTCAGCTTTTCCATATATTAAATCAGTATGGGGAAGATACAGGGATGTCTCTGGTACATATAGATTACCAACGTATGTTCATTTAGCCGGAGAGAAAAGAAGTGAGACCATCTATAAAGAGCATAAATGCAAATATTTTCTTGATTTTACCAAGGTATTCTTTTCTGAGAAATTATCCTATGAACATTTGAGAGTAGCAAGACAAGTTAAGAGAGGGGAAATTATTATAAACATGTTCTCTGGTTTTGGGCCATTTTCAATACTCTCTGCAGTTCTTAGTAAACCAAAAGTAGTTTATTCGATAGATGTGAATCCCTACGCATATTACTATATGATGGTAAACGTAGAACTAAATAAGGCTTATGAAGTGCTTCCAATATATGGAGATGCTTTCAAAAGAATATACGATCTAGAAGATGCAGATAGGATAATTGCTCCTCTGCCAGAACTTGCGGATAAAGCCTATGAGGTGGCATTGCAAAGAGTAAAGAAAGGTGGTGTAATTCACCTTTATACGGAGGTAGAGGCTTATAGAGGTGAGGATCCTGTAAAAATTGCCATGAATAAGTATAATGGATCTTACTTTGGTAGGATCGTAAGAAGCGTCAATCCACATAAGTATCATGTAGCAGTAGATATTAAAGTTACTTAATTGGAATAATTTATTCTTATAGATTCAAACAGAATTTCTAATTTGAAATAACTTTTAATCTGAGTTCGTTCATTAAAGATAAATGTTTCTCTACGTAAAGATGTTCAATATTATTACTGTATTTAAAAACTCAGTTTACGTATGTTAAGATTTACTAAGCTCCTAGTATTTCTTCCAAAAATTAGAATGAATGAGTTTCTTTGTAAGTGGGGTGAGTCGATGGTCTAAACATTGTAAATACTTAAGATTTCGTATTAACATTTATTAAATGATTCTACAAATAGTTGATGAGATAAAAGTGTCTAAGGAGAGTATATTTGATGCTTTGAAATCTGGAAAAATAGATTACGTGAGAGTAGAATTTGTAGATATATTAGGGAATACCAAAGGAAGATCTCTAAGGAGAGCGGAATTTGAAAATGTGATAAATAACAACAAAGGAGTTGATTATCCAGAATCTTTGGCATTAATGGACTACAAGGATAGACCGATAAAGTCTAGGTATGAGGATATTATTGCTATTCCTGATCTGAACACCTTTGTTGTAATACCGTATCTAGAAAGAACTGCTAGAGTACTCTCATTTCTAGTCCAACCTGACGGTTCATCGTACCCATATTGTAGTAGATCTATACTTAATAAGGCAATAGATAAGTTAAGGGAAGCTGGATACATGCTACAAGTTTCATTTGAACCAACATTTTATCTTTTGGATTCTTCCTTGAATCCAGCAGACTACTCTAAAGCTTTCTCGTTGGAGGGATTATTAGAGCAACAGAACTTCCTAAAACTACTTATAAAGTATTTGGAAGAAATTGATATAAAAGTAGAAACTATTAATAAACACTATGGCCCAGGTCAATATGAGGTTAAGCTTTCCCAAAAACCTGTTTTAGAAGCTGCAGATTCCCTAATTTCCAGTAGGGAAGTGATAAGAGATACCGCAAAAATGAATAATACAATTGCTACATTTATGCCTAAGCCATTTAAAGAATACCCTAGTAGTAGTATGGACATTACATTAAGTTTGCAAACAATAGATGGAAAAGACATTATGTATGACCCCAATGACTCTAACGGAATTGGGCTTAGCAAGATTGCATACAACTTTATTTCTGGAATATTGGAGCATCTTCCTTCAATATTATCCATCGCAGCACCGACAATTAATTCATACAAGAGATTTAAGGAAATAGTGACTCCGAATATGCCAGGTATAGGCACTGAAAGGCATTATATAGTGAGAATACCAAGTTATTATAAGGACACTCATCAAGTAGAATTCCGTTTAGCTGATCCATTAGCGAACCCATATATTCTATTAGCAAGTATAATCTATGCAGGTTTAGATGGTATTGAAAGAAATCTTATGGTTAATGTAAATGAATATTATGGTAACTTACCACAAACTCTAAAGGAATCTTTAAGCAGACTGGAAAATGACGCATATATGAAATATAATCTTGGCCAAGATTTAATTTCTACTTATATCAATATCAAAAATATAGAGATAGAAGAATATGAATCAGAAATAACTGAATGGGAAAAGGAATATTATCTAAAAGCGGGATGGTAAGTGTTAGCTGCAATTCTTAGGAGTTTTGGTGAGGGATTAAGTCTTGAAAACGTAAGAGAACCTTCTTATGGAATCATTCTAAAAGTTCTAGCTACTGGACTTTGTCATGGAGATTTACATGTGATGAGTGGTGATTGGAGATATGAAATTAAGATTGAATTGCCTAAAATACTAGGACATGAAATTGTCGGTGAGGTTATTAAAGGTAATAAAAATTTTGAGGAAGGGGATAAGGTATTAGTTTATAATAGTATTGGTTGCGGAAAATGTAAATATTGCGTGTCCAGAAAGTATCAATATTGTGAGAGAGTGAAGATTGTCGGGCTTAATATTGATGGTGGTTTTGCAGAGTATGTGGGTGTTCCTACTGATAACATTCTCTTGAAAGTAGAAGGGAATCCTGTTGAATTAGCGCCTTTAGCAGATGCTGGAATCACAGCTTATAGTTCAACTAAGGGCATAACTGATGAGGATAACGTATTAATTATAGGAACTGGAGCTGTCGCACTATTCGCATTGCAAATTTTAAAGCTAAGAGGAGCTAGAGTTACTATTATTGGGCATAATAAAAATAAGCTTGGAAAAGCTAAGGAATTAGGAGCTGATGAGGTAATTAATATAAAGGATAATAGTTCAATAGCGAGTGAGATTAAGGGGTTTAAGTTTGACTATATTATAGATTATGTGGGTAGTGATTACACACTTTCTGATTCTATGTGGTTGCTGAATAGTGAAGGAGAGCTAAGAATTGTTGGAGAATTTGGTGGCGTTCTAACTGTGCCGGAACAGTTACTGGTATTAAAGGGGTTAAAAGTAAGGGGTATATTATACGGTAGCTTTGATGATTTGGTAAGTGTTTACAAACTGTATAATGAGGGAAAAATTAGATCTATAGTAAATACGTATAGATTAAGGAATATTAACATGGCGGTTAAAGATTTGAGAGAGGGAAAAGTAATAGGTCGAGCAGTCATAGTACCTCCTTAAGATTTTTGATTAGAAAGCTTCTCTAGAAACTTCTTTAGTATCTCTACGTTCTCTTCATGAACTGATTTTCTTCTTATATCTATAGATATCCCTAGTTTTCTCGCCTTATTTATATTTAATCCAGCTTTTTCTAGTTCTCCTACGCTAAATCCTCTTCCTATTCTTTTATCCTTTCTTTTATGTGGGTATTCGAAATGATAATTCGGTCTTTTTATAATAGCTTTAGGGAACTCCATAGGAGTCCCCAAAATTAAATAGCGAGCTACTTTTAAAAGGTTTTAGCTTTAAACCTAAATGGTCTTTTACCACTAATCTCGATTTTAACATCTAGAAACTTTTTTATAATCTCCATATTCGTATAGGCGTGAGACGTTAATTCAGCACCAACATATTCCCCACCGTAAAGTGAGGCAAATATCATGAGCATATCGCTCATGTGTACATCTACTGCTGCCTTAGTGTTAAGATTGTCAATAAGTATTCTCGCAGCCTCTTCTCCAACTGTCTCAGCTCTTTTACCTCTCTCTCCCAAGGAATCCGCTCCAATAATACTCTTCTCCCCTATGGCTGCTAGTGTAATACCACTGCCTTTACTGATTTCATTTTGTCTTACATCAGTTTCTATTTCAATTGGAACTCCAAGCTTAGAAAGTATTGTTTTCGCTGAGTTCATCTGCCTTTCCGCAATATGAGCGGGTAAAGATGAAACATGTGAAATTCCCTTTATCATTGTTAGTTTACCCAGTTCTGGTAAACTAAATGCGGATGGGTTTCCATTAACGTATTCAATTACAACTTCTCCTCCACCCTCTGGATAATGACCTCTTTTTATCAAACTCACCTTTGCTTCAATTCCAATTTTTCTTAAAATTTCTAAATATATAAGTCTAATGTAATCTATACTAGGAGATTTTGGGACATCAGTACCACCTTTTAGTCTAACTTTTACATTCTTGTTAATTATGGCCGGTATTACAGTTTGTATTATTAGGGTTACGCTACCAGCTGTACCAATATTTATATCCATGTTAGTATTTCCTTTTACTTCATGAGGGATGAATATTAGTTCTTTGGATCCTACTTCGTCCCCTTTAGTTTCCGCATTCGATATCATCTTCATTGCTCTTACTGCCCATAGATGTTGCCTTTGTAAGCCGGGATTAGGTCTATTAGCTCTTATATTAAATATTCTAAATGGTTTACCAGTTATGACAGATAACGTTAAAGATGTTCTCAGAATTTGCCCTCCACCTTCGCCAAAGGATCCATCTATTTCAATCATCGGGTGAATTATCTTGAAGATCAAATTAAAGTCTCTTGTAAAGGTTGTTGGAGAAGAGGAATTAGCAATAATACCTTTAGCGGAAAACGAATATTTTGTAGAATGTTTAAATTTCTATGAAGATGTAGAAGGCGGAAGACAAGCTAGATTAGTTGTTATAGTAGATAAGTATGGAATAATAAGACAAGATCAAGTCAATTTCATAAAAGGTAAAAAGACATTTGTAGATGCAATAGGAATAGAGGACGATTTCCGGAAAATTCAAACTGTATTAAAACTTGATAGAGTAGCCAGAATGTTTAAAGTTCCCTTATACTTTGATATCGAAATTGTTGAGAAGCCAGATGTTTCTAAGAGGGGAATAAAGGGATTTTATAACTATTTGTCAGTTCATAAGGAAATAGATATAAGTAAGTTGAAAGGTTTAGTAAGTTTAAGTATCGAAGAACTTGTCTAACCCTATTGCCTCAATGAATTTGCTAAATCTTACTCCAATCCTCCTTATTTTCCTCTCGTCATCTTCCAATATTTTTTGCAGTAATCTTATCGCTTCCTTATACGCTGTTTCCTTGCTTATTCCATGGGTGAAAGTTCTTCCTCTGCTTACAATATCTAAATCTTCAGTTACTGCAACTACGTGAATAGCCTTAGGAATCTTCTTATCTAATTTATAGTATGCCTCATCTATTGTTCTAAATAAATACGGTTTTATTTCCTCTAAATCCCTACTGTTTCTCTTGATTGTTACGATTCTCCCAATACTCTTTTGTACTCTAGTCCTTATAGGTTCGTTATACTCATCTCTAGCTAAAGAGAACAGATATTTGGCTTTCGCTTTACCAATTATTCTTTTTAGTTCGTCAAATTCGACTCTCAGTGTGTCAACCAGTTTATTAATGCCAATCTTTTTTAGTTTCTCTGCAGTAATACTACCAATCCCTGGTATATCTGCTATATCCAACTCTCGTATTAATCTTTTGACTTCATCGTCATCAATAACCTTTATCCCGTTTGGTTTCGCTAGATCTGCAGCAATTTTTGCGAATACCTTATTCTTGGAAATTCCCACAGTAACTGTGATTTTCTCTTTTTCAAGTATTTTGTTCTTAATTTCCAACCCTAGACTATATGCCTCTTGATAATTCTTAACCTTGTCTGAGATATCGAGGTAGGCCTCATCTATACTTGCGATCTCGATCTTCTCAGAGTATTCCCTTAGTAATTTCATTATTCTATTGGAAACTTGCTGATATACTTCCTTTCTCATGGGTAAGTAAACTGCATTTGGTAAAATTTTCTTTGCCTCAACTATTGGTATTCCAGCTTTTATCCCAAATTTTCTAGCTTCATAATTAGCAGTAGCTACAGCCCCACTATCCTCGAATCTCCCAGAAAATACACAAATAACCACTGGCTTTCCTTTCAAGGACGGATTTAAAACTTCCTCAACTTGAGCGTAAAAGTAGTCAAAATCGACGAAGAGAATAATCATTTACATATAACATTTGGTTTCTTCTTCCTTAAATACTCTCTTACCTCTTCTAATGTTGGTGAAGATATTCCTCCAATCCTTGTAACTTTGAGACCCGATGCTACGCTAGCAACTTGTAGACTTTTTACAATATCCTTTTCCTCAGAATATGTGACATTAAACGCCGCATCGAAGGTATCTCCAGCTCCAGTAGTATCAACCACCTTTTCTACTTGTATTGGTTCAACTGAGCACTCTTCGGTCTCAGTAATTATCTTTGCCCCTTTCTTGCCCATCTTAATTACGATAAATCTTGCCCTAACGTTTTTATCTTCTATCATTTCATACTCTTTTTCATTAACATATAAGATGTCTACGTCAATTGACTCTATATTTTTAGTCTGTGGTCCAGGATCATAGCTTACCAATTTCGCATAAGGGTCCCTTACGACAACGTTTGGTGATACTGAGGCGAAGTGAGTAACGTCAAACAATCCAAAACACCTTTTGACGTCTTCTCTAGTTAGCAATATTGAGGCACCAAGTTTTCTTACCATAGATAGTGTTCCATCGTTCCTTAGGAAGATCAATGTGGCGCTAGGTTTCTCATTTAGTTCCTCTACGTACTCTAATCCTACTCCTAATTCTACTATCTTCTCCATTAGACTTCTAACTACTTCATTTTTCCCAACCTTTGCTAGTAGCTTAGCTGAGTGACCCAGCTTAGTCACTGCTACTGCGTAGTTTGTTGCAGCACCTCCTGGCATGATTTCAAGGATATCTGTCATGTGACTAGAGTCTATAGGTGGAATAGAATCCAATTTTACTATAATATCAATGTTAAATCTTCCCACCGCTAGATGTATCAACTAAAATCACCCATTTCAGACAGCCGCCACTCAATCACTTCGTCAGTCCCAAAGGTCTTCATCACATGTTATCTTTAGATAGTGCTATATTAATAAAGCTTACATAATCCTTATAATTGAGCCTCCGATCTCTACTGCGTGAAAAAACTTAGCTTTTAACCATCGTATCCTGAACTTTTAGGTCATAATATTTTATATATAACCTTTCTCATAATATAAAGCCTCAGATATTAGAGTTAATCTCAAAAACTTTACCATATATTAGTACTGTGATATGTCGGAGATAAAAGAGTTAAAGAAACCTATACGTGAAAAAGCGAATATTCATAGTCATATTAAAGGTTTAGGTTTGGATAATAACGGTAAAGCGAAATTTATCGCAGATGGGCTCGTTGGTCAGGTTGAAGCCCGAGAGGCAGCGGGAGTGGTAGTACAACTAATAAAACAAGGAAAAATGTCTGGGAAAGGGATACTGTTTGTTGGTCCTCCCGGTACTGGGAAAACTGCATTAGCTGTAGCGATTGCCAGGGAATTAGGTGAGGATACTCCATTTACTGCAATTAACGCTTCTGAAATATACTCTACAGAACTTAAGAAGACTGAAATACTAACCCAATTGATAAGAAAATCAATCGGTGTCAGAATTAGGGAGAAGAGACTTGTGTATGAAGGTGTCGTAAAAGAGAGGAAGATTAAGGTTGCTAGGAGTAGATTAAATCCGTACTCTCAAGCTCCAGTTGAGGCTCAAATTACTTTAACTACTAAAGACGATGAAAGGACATTATCGGTAGGTGAGGAAATAGCTCAACAACTTGTATCCTTAGGCGTTAAGAAAGGTGATATTATCATGATTGATGCTCAAACTGGGCATGTTGTAGTTGAAGGTAAGGCAAAAGGTTTTGAGGGTGCTAAAACGTACGATATAGAGACTACGAAAGTGCTAGAGATTCCTACTGGTCCGGTGAAAAAAGAAAAGGAAATAACTACTACACTTACTTTAAACGATTTAGACTTGAATTTAGCAGCTAGAAACCTAGCTGTTACAGCTATTTTCTCATTCTTTACGGAGAGAGAAATAAATGAGGATGTTAGAAAAGAGGTAGATAGGCTGGTTAAGGATTGGATTAGTCAAGGAAGGGCTGAATTAGTAGTTGGTGTGCTATTTATTGATGATGCCCATACACTCGATTTAGAAGCATTCTCTTTCCTAACTAGGGCCTTAGAGTCCGAACTAGCTCCAATACTGATCTTAGCAACTAATAGGGGCTTAACTAAGATTAGAGGAACTGATATAGAATCTCCTCATGGGATTCCTCTTGACCTATTGGATCGACTGTTGATAATACCAACTAGACCTTATAACGCTGATGAAATTAGAGAAATAATAAAGATAAGGGCTGATGAATTAGAAATTGAATTAGATCCTCAAGCTTTAGAGGAATTAACTAAAATAGGCGTTGAAAATAGTTTAAGATATTCCGTTCAGCTACTAGAACCATCTCTTATAATTGCACAAAGAAATAATAGGAGTGTCATAAAGGTTGAGGATGTGTTGGTAGCTTCAAAGCTATTCTCAGATGTTAAGAGAAGTGTAAAGTTTGTAAAGGAGTATGAGAATCTATTATTGAAATGATGTCTGGTGACGGCTCTGAGCAGTGATGTCGCCAAAAGTCTGATCAATATATTTTTTAAATATCCAAAAACTTAGATTTTGGTGTGAAAGTAGGTTTAGTATATTATGGGGGACAATATAATCACCTAATACTTAAAAACGTAAAGTATTTAGGAGCTGAAATTGAGGTAATATCCCCACATAAACCGGTAGAGGAACTTAAGAAATTCGATTGTGTTATATTCAGTGGTGGCCCCTATTCAGTATCAGAGGAAATTCATAAAATGGGAAACTCTCCCCTTTATATAAAAGAACTGAAAGTTCCAATGTTAGGCATATGTCTAGGCCATCAGTTGATTGCCTATGTATTAGGTGGGGTTGTAAGAAGAGCGCTAAATCCAGAGTATGGGCTTACTAGGATAAACATATTTGATGAAGATACTATTCTGAGAGGTTTTTCACAACAACTTAACGTCTGGGAAAGTCACAATGATGAGGTGGTAGAACCGCCTAGTGGATTTAGAGTGCTAGCTAGTAGCGCAAATGCAAGAGTTCAAGCAATGGCGAACTCAAATAATTCAATATTTGGTGTGCAATTTCACCCTGAAGTTAAACATACAGAAAGGGGAATAGAGATATTCAAGAACTTCTTAGGAGTATGTAGGAAATAGAATTTACTTAAGTTCCTCCTCAGTCTTTTTACTACTGTCAATGATCTTTCTCTTTACCTTTTCTGGCAAAGCATAATCTTCTCTCCTTTCCTCTAATCTTCCCTTTAAGACTATTCCCTTACCATTAACGATATCTATTTCCCATACATGTTTGTCGTGATCGGTTTGTCTCATCTTCTCAATTAATATATACCTATGCAGTTCTCCATTCTTTATCATCCTTCTGAATCTGATTATTCCATCTGCGACATGTTCTACTCCAAATCCAAATGCTTGTGATGTGGTTATTGCGTACTGTGAAGTAGCATATATTGTGAAGTTCCATTTATTTAGTACTCTCTTAAGATAGTAGCTTATTTTCCTTGCCATAGCTGGTTTATCCAAAAATAATGCACTTACGGAATCGATTACTAATCTAGCTTTGCCATAACCTAATTTTTGTTTAGCCTCAATTACCTTGTTTACTAGTTCTTCAGGAGTTAAGTTCACTAGAGACCATTGATCCTCTCTTTCCTTCATTAGTGCATCTATTATTATCAACTTCTTCTCTATATATTCCTCAAAATCCCAGTTGAATTGCCTAGCTTGTCTTATTATTGAATCTCTACTTTCCTCAGTTGTAACGTATATACAGGGATCTCCGTCTCTTAATCCTTTAGCGATGAAGTGAAGTGAAAATATAGTCTTTCCAGTCCCTGGTTCTCCAGCCAACGCTATGAAAAATCCTTGTGGAATTCCACCTTGAACTAGTTTGTCAAAGTCGGATATTCCAGTAGATAATCGACTTGCCATAATCTTAAATATCTATTTTGAGAATTTTAAAATGAACTGTGAAGCTCAGCGGATCTTCTGAAATTGGAGTGATGAATAATGTATTGGGTTAGAAGGAAAATTATAGGAGGTTCTGAATTACCATATACCGAAAATGAGATTTTAGAATGGAGGAGGGAGGGAGTAAAAAGAGTATTAGTTTTACCAGAGGACTGGGAAATTGAGGAGAGTTGGGGAGATAAGGATTATTACCTATCTATTCTTAAGAAAAATGGACTCCAGCCCTTACATATTCCAATTCCAGATGGCGGAGTTCCATCAGACTCTCAATTTCTTAAAATTATGAGATGGTTACTAAGTGAAAAAGAAGGTAATTTAGTTCATTGTGTAGGCGGAATAGGAAGAACTGGTACAATTTTAGCTAGTTATCTAGTTTTGACTGAAGGATTAGACGCAGAATCTGCTATTAATGAAGTTAGATTAGTAAGACCTGGTGCTGTACAAACATATGAGCAAGAGATGTTCGTATTACGTGTAGAAGGGATGAGAAAGAATTGGTTGAAAAGCATCTACTCGAATTCCTAGAAAAATTACAACTCCTTATCTCTAAGAACGTTAAAATAAGCCATTATGGAATTGAGAACGTTAAGAAAATCTGTGGAGTTGATATTGCATATAAGGATAATCTAGGATTCTCTGTCGGTGTAAGTATGGATATTAGTAGTGGAGAGTATAATTACAAATCTTATGTTGGTGAAGTAAATTTCCCATATATTCCGGGTTTCCTTTTCATGAGGGAAGCTCCACTGATGATAAAGGCAATA
The DNA here is from genome assembly GCF_009601705.1 of Sulfolobus sp. E5-1-F. Taxonomy (NCBI): domain Archaea; kingdom Thermoproteati; phylum Thermoproteota; class Thermoprotei; order Sulfolobales; family Sulfolobaceae; genus Saccharolobus; species Saccharolobus sp. E5-1-F. The sequence goes on from NZ_CP045687.1 coordinate 502,624, forward strand.
GAGGGTTTGGAATGTCAACTTCTTTTGGTTGATGGTCATGGGATAGCTCATCCCAGGAAAAGCGGAATTGCAGCAGTCATAGGAGTTCTCCTAGACTTCCCGACAATTGGGGTAGCTAAATCTAGGCTTACTGGTGATTTAGTAAATGAAAGTGAAATTACCTATATATATCTAAATGGGGAGAAAGTGGGGGTTAAATTCGGCAAATATTTTTATAGTCCAGGAAATAAAGTCGACTTACAAGATTGCATAGAACTAGGTAAAAGAGGTTATCCTAAAGTTCTAAAAATAGCTGATATGCTTACTAAGAGGATAAAAAAGGAATAAAAACGTGTTTGCAGTAGATTTAATTATGAAAATTGAAGTACCAACTATACCAGAGCATAAAGAGGTTGTGCTAGATCCCACTAATACAGCACTGATAATTGTGGACATGCAAAACGATTTTGTGAGGAAAAACGGTAAATTATCAGTTCCTACTGCAGAGGCTACTATACCATTCATAAAAAGGCTAATTGATAAGGCTAGGAGTTCTAACGTACTGGTAGTATATACACAAGATTGGCACATGAAAGATGATCCAGAATTTAAAATATGGGGAGAACACGCATTAGCAGGAACTTGGGGTGCAGAAATAATTGACGAGCTTACTCCAGAAAGGAATGATTTTATAGTTAAGAAGTACAGATATGACGCCTTCTTTGAATCTTCGTTGGATTACATTCTTAGAGTTAAGAATATCAAAAATACAATAATTACCGGTACTGTAGCAAATATTTGTGTATTACATACTGCTGGTAGTGCAGCTTTAAGGTGGTATAATGTAATCATGCCAAAAGATTCAATATCTGCAATAACGGAATTTGACTATTATGCAACTTTAAGGCAAGTAGACTTTTTATATAAGGGTATAATAACTACTGCAGACGGCATTAAGTTTGAGAGGTAGGTAAAAAGTTGGAATATTATGCAATAGTACATAACGATTTTGATGGGACAGCATCAGCGGCCATTTACGCTAGAGCAGTTAAATCATTACCTAAAAATGTATTCTTTACAGAGCCAAACAAATTGCACTCACTTTTAGCTTCATTGGAGTTAAGAGGAGTATACAACGTTATGATCGCAGATTTGGGAATAAATGCTAGCACTTTTAATGAAATTATAAAGAGTTTAAAAAAGCTAATCGAACAAGGTGCTAACGTGGAGTGGTTTGATCATCATGTCTGGAAGGATGAATGGAAAGAGGAATTGAAAAAAATCGGTGTTTCGGTATATCACGATACTTCGACGTGCGGTGCTGGAGTTATATATAAATATAAGAATCCTAATGATGAATTTTCCAGAAGATTAGCTTCAGCAGATTGTTCGGTTGACATATGGCTTCATGATGATCCTATGGGAGAAAAATTGAGAAGAATAGTTGAGAATAATAAAGATTACTCGTGGAAAAATGAGCTAATAAGAATGTTTTACAATGGGATATTGTGGAATGATACATTTGATAAAATGTTAGAAGAAGTAGTTTCAAGAGAATTAGAAGGTTATAAAAAAGTAATGAAGAGTTATAAGTTAATACAAATTGACGGTTATAAGGTTGTTGTGGCAGTAAGATGGAAAGGTCCTCCAGATATAAGCTATGCTTCTCAGTTTTTAATGACTAGAACTAATGCTTCGGTCTTTGTATCAGCAAATGGGAAAAGCATATCTTTTAGAAGCAAGGAGATTGATGTTAGGCAATTTGCTGTTAAATTAGGGGGAGGAGGGCATCCCTTAGCAGCTGGTGCACAACTGAAAGTTCCCTTAATATATAGGTTTCTAAACAGGCTTGGGATTAAAGGTCCTATGCTAAATTGGGTTACTAAAGTTGTTCAGAGCACAATAACTGACGTCGGTTTTGTAATATATCAAGATAGTAAAAAGAGTAGTACATCTTCGCCATATTAAAGAGTGTGGATAGTTACAATTCTCTTATTAGCTGGTAATGCTACATTATATACTCTAACCCCTTTAACTACTGAGAGTGTTCTTTTTGCGTAATGCGCATGACCATGTATTGCTATGTTGGGTAAACAATCTTTTCCCTTAGTTGATAACTCCTCTAATATTCTATATCCTAGGTGTGGATAAACACTTTTTCTTTCACCGAATACTGTTTCAAAGGTACTGGCATAATGAGTTAAAAGAATTTTAATATCCGCTTTAGAGTTACAAGTCATTTCAGCGATTTTTTCCAACCTTTTCATATAAAGGTCTTCAGTTATCCCATTAGTAGTTTGCCATACTGTAGGCTTTTCTAGAACCCCCTCACTGCCGATTATTATAAGCCTTCTATTATCCATCTCGATTTCTGCTCTTTCATCCTCAAGCCAAACTATATCACTATATTTTTCTCTATAAAATTTTCTATTTTCTATAAAATCCTCATTCCCAAAAACTGAGACTATTTGCTTAACTCTGTTTTTTAGGGCATTATATACAGGGGTAAAATGTAAATACTCACCTCTTTCAACTAGATCTCCAGCTAATAATGCTAAATCAGCCTTAATATTCCCAAGTTCTCGTAAGGCTAAGAAGAATTCTGTTAAATACCTAGGTGAGTGTATGTCTGAGGTTGATATGATAAGCACATATATACCTTCTCTTCAGAACTTATAAAATATGGAAGTAGAGGGTATAGCTGACTTACCACTTCACACTGGTCATGTTCCCCCTTGGCTAGTTCCTATTATGAAGAGATTAGCTAAGGCCATAGTTGAAATAATGGTTCTCGAATTAGGTCCTCAAAAGGTTGTGGAGAGGTTATCAAATCCCTTATGGTTTCAAGCTTTCAATAATGCGATTGGAATGGATTGGGATTCCTCTGGTTCCACGACAGTAACATTAGGTATTTTGAAGGACGTTATAAGCCCTAAAGTTCATGGTTTTGCCGTACTTGGAGGTAAAGGTAAGAATGCTCTGAAGGTTCCAGAAGAGGTGGATATGCTAAGTTTTGATATAGATAAGAATAAAATTAAAAATATAAGTAAGATAGTGGCAAAAGTCGATTCAACCTTAGTTCAAGACGGACATCAACTCTATCATCACTCACTGCTTGTGACCGAGGATGGAAAATGGAGTGTAATCCAGCAAGGCATGAATTTAGAAACTAAGTTCGCTAGGAGATATCATTGGAAAGAAACTGATAATTTTGTGGTAGAACCTCATTCTGCAATATCTGGCTATAAGACTAATGTTGCGGTTAACATAATAGACAGAAAGAAAGATAGTACAAGAAAGTTAATATTAGATTTGTTAAGAGAGAATCCTAATAAGATAGTCTCTTTATATACACAAGCAATGTCTATGCTTAAAGGTCAATTATCTTTAGACTTGTGGATAAAAGGTGGATCAATAGCCTTTGTATCTAAAGAGGCTAGATTAGTTTACATGAAACCTGTAGATATTAATAGAATCAAACAGGTACTTAGGGAAATATATGAGGCTAACCCACTTAAACTTGAGGATGCACTAATTAGTGGCTTAGGCCCCTCTACAGCTAGAGCATTGTACTTAATAGCAGATTTAATATATAATGAACCACCATCGTATAAAGATCCGGTAAATTATCCTTATGATCCATTTAAGTATGCATTTGCTATTGGAGGTAAAGACGGTATACCATTTCCAATTAATAGGAAGGATGCTTGGGAGGTAATATATACCTTAGAGGATTTTATAACTAGAGCTAAGCTTGAAGAGGGTGATAAACGATTAGCCTTAGGAAAGTTGAGAGAACTTTCTAAAGGAATTGAGAAATGATATACGCAAGGTGATATAAATCTGTTACGAGAAGAGTTGTTAAGTTAAATGAGTTGAGCTATAAGTAGAAAAGTACTTAAATATGATTCTCCAGAATACAGTTTTAGAATGTTCAAATTAAGATTAAATAATAAAGAAGAGGAGGTATTCGAAAGAATTACGTTTACTGCAGAACTAATAGGTGAAGCAGTCAAGATTTTGCAAAGCGAGGTAGATCACGTAAGAAAAGGAGAATATGATCAAATTCCCGCAGATTTAATTAAAATCAAATCAATTCATGAAAGGGCTGGAATGTTACGTGAAGAAATACTTTCAACTCTTTATGGGGAGGCATTTTTACCCGACTTTAAGGAATCAATGGTAATGCTGACTCAAGCCCTTTTTAATACTTTAAGTTCTGTAAAGGATGCAGCTAGAGCTTTGGGATCTAGGAAAGTAGATGGGAAATGTATTACAATACTATCAGAAATGCTAATTACGTACCTAGCATTGGTCGATGAGGCATCACATAAGATTCATGAATTAACGAGGCATTTAGGATCAGATGTTGAGGTTTCATTGAAACTAAGTAGGGAAATACAAGCGATGGAGAGAGGGGGATGATATCAAAGACACTCTTTTGCAGAGGCTTTATGAGATAGAGAAGGAGATTGATATTATAAGCATATTGCAGATGAAAGATGTAATTATTTTTATAGATGATATATTGGATTCCTTAGAAGACGCGACATTAAGTGTAGAAATATTCTACGCAACATTAAAGTCCTAATATACTCTTTATTACTCCAAAGATTGCCAATGAGAGTATTATGGCAAATATTGGAGACGTGGACCAACTCCTAAATATTTGCATTACTTGTTTTCTAACATCTGATGTAAAACTTCTAAAACTAAGCCCTACTATACCACCTACTATGGTTTGGGTTATTGATAAAGGTATCCCGAAGATTGTGAAAATTTCATTTATAACATTACTTCCTATTAATGCGGATGATGCACCTAAATATCCTAGTTTGGTTATACGAAATCCAACCCTTATTGCTATCCTTTGACTAGTCAAAACTCCTAAAGCAGCAGATAATCCGTAGAGGGGTATTACAAGGTATGCTGGAGCAGAGAGCAACGCAGAAGACACTATTATGCCAATTGCGTTAGCTCCAACTATAAATGAGGTAAAGGCTGACGAGAATAATATAAGATTTCTATATATTGCGATCTGTTTAATAATGCGAGTCTCTGCACTTACAACCTTATTCAACGTTAGATATAGTAGAAGGGAAAATCCGATTGCGACTATTGGCGAAATAACCCAAGAACTTACTATTACCCAGAATTTTACCCAGTCTAATTCTATAAATCCATGAGATATTAAGGTTAGTATTGCAATTGACGGATAGAACGTTTGACTTAAAGAGGAAGGGATGCCTGATTTATTCAAAAAATAAAAGGTAATTATTGACGAGGACAATGAGGTTAAAATGGCTATAGCTACGTACAAACTATTTCCACGCATCACCCCATAGACACTGTGTAACATAGTTAAACTACCTAGTATTACACCTACTAAAATAGAGATCATATTCAATATGTAAGCATATCTTCTTTTTATTGCATTAGTTGCGAACAATATACCTAATGATGTTGCATTATTGTTCGCCCCTATCACGTAACTCGATATTAGCCCAACAATGAATAATAGGTACTCAATACTGTTCTGGGTCGAGATTATTACTGTGATCGCCATTTCTTTTCAGATACCCCAAGTAGCTGATTATGGCATCTCTTATAAAATCGCTTCTATTAGCATATCCTAAGTTTCTTGCGATATTATCCACTTTTTTTATGAATTCATCCTCTAATTTAAAAGATATCGTTACAGTCCCGGTAATTTCCAACTCAAATGTCTGTTCATCCACCTTTTTTAAAGTCGTCATGTGAATCAGAATTAATATGTGATTTAAGTACATAAACGTTTTGTCTTGTTTCCGGAGTCTATATTTATATAACTCTATCTACTACATTGAAAAATTTTCAACGCATTTCTTTGCGGAAAGTAGGGCAATAGTGCTTAAAAACCTCTTGCTATAAATAAAATGAGTTTATGAATTTAGAATTAGAGTGGATGCCAGTAGATAACCTAAAATTACCTAACAATGTTATTGATATAATAAAAAATAGGGGTATAAAAAAGCTTAACCCGCCTCAAACCGAAGCAGTAAAAAAAGGACTATTAGATGGTAATAGACTATTATTAACATCACCTACTGGTTCTGGAAAAACACTAATAGCAGAGATGGGAATAATTTCATTTCTTCTAACAAGCGGAGGAAAAGCAGTATACGTAACTCCTCTTAGAGCGCTCACAAATGAAAAGTATACAACTTTTAAGGACTGGGAATCAATAGGTTTTAAGGTAGCTATGACTTCAGGTGATTATGATACAGATGATGCTTGGTTGAAGAATTACGATATTATAATTACCACTTACGAGAAATTAGATTCCCTATGGCGTCATAGGCCAGATTGGCTTAACGAGGCTAATTATTTCGTGTTAGACGAACTGCATTACCTCAACGATCCTGAAAGAGGGCCAGTAGTTGAGAGTGTTACAATAAGAGCTAAAAGGAGAAATCTATTGGCATTGAGTGCTACAATAAGTAACTATAAACAAATAGCCAAATGGTTAGGAGCAGAACCAGTGGCAACAAATTGGAGACCAGTTCCCCTCATAGAAGGTGTTATGTATCCAGAAAGGAAAAAGAAGGAATATACTATACTTTTCAAGGATAATACTACCAAGAAGGTTCATGGGGATGATGCCATAATAGCTTATACTTTAGATAGCCTAAGCAAAAATGGCCAAGTTTTAGTTTTTAGAAATTCTAGGAAAATGGCTGAGAGCACAGCACTAAAGATAGCAAATTCCATGAACTTTGTAAGTTTAGATGAGAATGCGATATCCGGGGTTTTAAAACAATTAGATGATATCGAGGAAGGTGGTAGCGATGAAAAAGAGCTGTTAAAATCTCTTATAAGTAGAGGAGTTGCATATCATCATGCTGGATTATCAAAGGCATTAAGGGATTTGATAGAGGAAAGTTTTAGGCAACGAAAGATAAAGGTTATCGTAGCAACTCCGACTTTGGCTGCTGGTGTAAATTTGCCAGCTAGAACAGTAATAATAGGAGATATTTATCGATTCAATAGGAAAATAGCTGGATATTATGATGAAATTTCAGTCATGGAATATAAGCAAATGAGTGGAAGAGCTGGTAGACCTGGTTTCGATCAGATTGGTGAGTCAATAATAATAGTAAGGGACAAGGAAGATGTAGATAGAGTATTTAAGAAATATATAATGTCTGACGTCGAACCTATTGAGTCTAAACTAGGTAGTGAGAGGGCATTTTACACATTCTTGCTTGGTCTCCTTTCTGCTGAAGGTAGTTTGAGCGAAAAACAGTTAGAAAGCTTCGCGTACGAATCTTTGCTTCCAAAGTCGTTAGTTGACGTGTATTTTGATAGAGCCATAAGGTGGCTGTTGGAACATTCCTTCATTAGAGAGGAAAATAGGACGTTTACTTTAACTAATTTTGGAAAGAGGGTAGCTGATCTATATATAAATCCGTTTACTGCCGACATTATCAGAAAGGGACTAGAAGGACATAAGCCCTCATGTGAAATAGCTTACCTTCATTTACTGGCGTTTACCCCAGATGGACCGTTAGTATCAGTCGGAAGGAATGAGGAAGAAGAACTAATAGAATTGCTAGAGGATCTAGATTGTGAATTGTTAATAGAAGAACCTTATGAGGAAGATGAATATTCTCTTTATATAAACGCACTAAAAGTTGCGTTAATAATAAAGGATTGGATAGATGAAGTTGATGAAGATACAATATTGGAAAAATATAATATAGGTTCTGGCGATTTGAGAAACATTGTTGAAACCATGGACTGGTTAACTTATAGTGCATATCATTTATCCAAAGAGTTAAGGTTAAATGATCATAGTGAGAAACTTAGGATCTTGAACTTAAGAGCCAAAGATGGTATAAAGGAAGAGTTATTGGAATTAGTTCAAATAGGTGGTGTAGGTAGGAAGAGGGCTAGATTATTGTATAATAACGGAATTAAAGGACTAGGCGATGTTGTAATGAATCCAGATAAAGTTAGGAACTTGTTAGGTCAAAAACTAGGTGAGAAAGTTGTCCAAGAGGCTGCAAGATTACTTAATAGATTTCATTAATTTGCCGAACGGAGAGGTATACATTGTAAGAGATGAGTGTGAGACATTAAAAAGGCTTAGGCTAATTCTTTTAGCCTTGGGCCAAGAAGTACAACTTAACAATTGTCAAGAGCTGATTTGTAGAAAAAAGGTTTAGTCAGAGAGGGATATTACCATGTTTCTTTGGATATCTGAATTCCCTTTTATTTCTTAACATTTCTAATCCTCTAGCTATTACTTTTCTAGTGTCCTTAGGCTCGATCACATCATCTATTAAACCTTTCTCGGCTGCCCAATAAGGATTAGCGAACAACTTCTTGTATTCCGATATTTTTTGCTTTAATAGCTCTTCAGGATTTTGGGCACTTTGTATCTCCCTTCTATATAATATTCTAACTGCACCTTCTGGACCAGTTACAGCTATCTCCGCAGAAGGCCAAGCGTAAACTAAGTCAGCACCTAAACTTTTAATGCTCATTGCAATGTGAGCACCACCATAAGACCTTCTTACAATGACTGTAATTTTCGGTACTGTAGCTTCAGCAAATGCATATAACATTTTAGCGCCATGCCTTATTATTCCTTTATACTCTTGATCCGTCCCTGGAACATAACCTGGGGTATCAACTAAGTTTACTAGCGGTATGTTAAATGCATCGCAAAATCTGATAAATCTAGCGGCTTTATCTGCAGCATCAATATCTATTGCTCCTCCATAATACGCTGAATTATTTGCAACAATTCCCACGACGTTTCCATTTATCCTTCCAAAGCCTACAGTAATATTTTGTGCCCATAATTTGTGAACCTCCAAGAATTCGCTATTGTCAACTATATTGTATATTAAGTCCCTTATGTCAAACGGCTTTACTGAGTCTGTAGGTACAATTGACTCCGCACTCTGTACTTCCCTATCACCTGGATCGCCGGTATCAACATATGGAGGTTCTTCCATATTGTTTGAAGGTAAATAAGAGAGTAATCTCTTAGTTATGTTTATTGCCTCTTGTTCGTTTTCGGCCACAAAGTGAACAACTCCAGATTTTGTCGCGTGTACTATTGCACCACCTAGGTCTTGATAACTTACTTCTTCTCCTATTGACACTTTAGTAATCTCTGGTCCGGTCACAAACATGTAGTATGCGTCTCCTTTTATCATTATTAAAAAATCAGTAAGAGCAGGAGAGTAAACTGCACCTCCAGCTGCTGGTCCTGCCATAATGGTAATTTGGGGAATTACTCCAGAAGCCATTACGTTCATCTTAAACACTGCACCATATCCCTCTAAAGACTGTGCACCTTCTTGGATTCTGGCACCACCTGAATCATTTATTCCTATTATTGGAGAACCAACCTTTAGGGCTAGTTCATAAGCTCTAACTATCTTATTGGCATGTGTTTCTCCTAAGCTTCCTCCGAGTACCGTAAAGTCTTGAGCATAAGCGAAAACTTGTCTACCATCTATTTTTCCCCATCCGGCTATTACTCCATCTCCATAAAACCTATTCTTATCCAACCCAAATTCAGTCGCTCTAGTAGTAGCAAACGTCAGTATTTCATTGAAGGTTCCTTCATCGAATAGTAGATTTAATCTCTCCCTCGCCGTTAACTTCCCTTTACTGTGCTGGAAGTTTATTTTCTCATCTCCTCCACCTTTATACACTTTTTCCTTTAGCATTTTCAAATCTTGAATTAATTTATCCATTGGAGGTTTTTCATATATATCCATTTCTTTCACCTCATAACTGTAAGGCTATTTTATAACGATCAAAATATCTCCTTTCTTTACACCTTGTCCTTCTTTAACTAAAATTTTCTGCACAATTCCACCTATTGGCGATGAGATTACTGTTTCTGCCTTCATTGCCTCGATGGATAATAGGGGTTGACCCTTATTTACTGCATCTCCTTCCTTTACTCTTATTTTAACTACCCTTCCAAATAATGGAGACACTATTTCTCCCTCTTTTCCTCTTATTATTTCTTCAACTTTTTCTTCTCCTTTTACAGGAACTTCGCTTACCTTATCTAATCTTAAGAAATCTTGATTGTTGAATATTAACGCGCCATCAGATTCCACAAAAACATAATATTTTTTACCATTAATCTCAAATAAATGCTCATTTTCCCTATTACCTGGTCCTAGATATTTTACCTCGTAATATTTATCTCCTATTTTTATCTTGTCAATATTATTACTGGTTTGTTCATAAGATACTAGATATGTATCTCCCAATTCACTATAAATTCTAAACAGCCTCATTACCACAACACCCTTGGAGAGGATTGCGATATAATACCATAAGTTTTCCAATTGCTTTTATTAGTCGAGATGGGTAGTCTTTGTTCAGTCTTTTTCTTCTTTATTAATGTCCTATTGTAAATGGAGATAGCGATTGCAATTTGCATCTCTTGTTCTTCTTTTAATTTGGCCGTAAAGTACTCCATTTTCTCAGATATATATGCAGTAGTAAAGTTACCTTCCCAGAAGTCGGGATCTTGTAAAATCAACTTATATAATGGAATTGTAGTTTTAACTCCTCCTATTTTATAATCGTTTAAAGCCCTTAATCCAACTTGAATGGCGTAATCTCTACTTTGTCCATAAACAATTAACTTGGAAACAAGGGGATCGTAATATGGTGGAACCCATGAACCAACTTCTATACCACTATCTACTCTCACACCGGGACCAGTTGGTTCCTTATAATAAGTAATGTATCCAGATTGGGGTGTGAAGTTGTTTAATGGATCCTCAGCGTTGATTCTAAATTGTATTGCATGTCCTCTTATTTTCAAGTCCTCTTGGGAAAAAGGTAAATATTCACCAGTAGCTAGTCTTATCTGTAATTTAACTAAGTCAATTCCAGTTATGAATTCCGTAACCGTATGCTCTACTTGAACTCTTTTATTTAGTTCTAAAAAGTAAAATTCCCTGGTTACGGGTGAAAATACAAACTCCATAGTACCTAAAGTAAAGTAGTTAATTTCCTTCCCAAATCTTATTGATGCTTCTATAATCTCCTTTCTTTCCTCTTCTTTAATGGACGGGGAGGGAGCTTCTTCAATCAACTTCTGATTTCTTCTTTGAATTGTGCATTCTCTTTCAAAAGCTACAACGTAATTTCCATACTTATCTCCTATCAATTGAGTTTCAATGTGTTTTGGTTTTATAGCTGCCTTTTCTATGTAAATTTCTCCCCTACCAAAGGCAGAGTAGGCTAATCTTTTGCTTCTTTCAAAAGCTTCAGTTAGTTCGCTAGGATTATCAACCTTTATAATGCCTACTCCTGCTCCACCTCCAGCAGCCTTTAACATTATGGGATATCCTATTTCTTCAGCAATCTTTAATGCTTCTTCTACGCTCTCAATCGGTCTTAAAGGTCCAGGAGATGTAGGAACACCAGCTTTTCTAGCTATCATCTTTCCTTCTAATTTATCCTTTATTCTATTCATTACAGAAGCAGAAGGTCCTATGAATACCATTCCAGCTTTTTCAACAGCTTCTACAAATGATGGATTTTCAGAGAGGAATCCGTAGCCAGGGTGTATAGCATCAGCATGAGCTTTTTCCGCTGCATCAATAATTCTTTCAATATTTAGGTAACTTTCTAAGGCTGGTGATGGCCCTATCCAATAGGCTTCATCCGCATATTTCACATGGAGGGCGTATTTATCAGCATCGGAATATACAGCAATTGCCTTCATTCCCATTTCCTTTATGGCTTTCATAACTCTTATGGCAATTTCTCCTCTATTGGCTACAAGAACTTTATTAAAGGGTGGCATACTATACTAATGTGGTTAGACTGGTTTAAAAGTTTTTAACATTAGGAATTTGGGATAAACTGATTTTTAAAAAATTTTCGCTACAAAATCCTTTATGCACGCAAGATTTTGTTTTTTAGATCAATTTACATATAGTGTGCAAAGTACAATCTTGCTATGGGTTATTATTCAGCAAAATTTTTAATGTAATCTCCTCTATAGTAAGTGAGGATGACGAATCCGGGAACTGATAAGTGAGGACATGCGCGAACGCTGATTTAGGCTAAATAAATTCCTTCCTCTGCTACATATTTCTTCCTGGCTAAATCCATCATCTTCCTTGTGAAGAATATTGAGTAAATTATTACTACTATTCCAAATATTAATGAATCCCAAGCGGCAAGAGGGACATTTCCATTTGCAGTAGCAACTGCAATGTTTTTCATTATACCATGAGTGACTTGTAATGTATAACTGTTTGAGATTTGCCAATATTCCCCTATTGCCAAACCTCCCCATGCGCTGTTAATTGTACTTGAAAGTCCTGCAATTATATATGGAAATGTTGAAGGTATAATTACATATCTTAACTTTTGCCAGAAGGAGAAATTATAGTTCTTCATTATTTCCCAGTATTGATTAGGCATGTTCTTTATTCCAAGCCAATAGCTATAGAAAACGTAATAGAAAGTTGAAATGAATCCTAAGAGTATTACGTAGAACTCATTTGTCCAACTTCCAAAAACACTGTGAATAAAACTTATGGTTGATGTAAAAAGCAATGGGAAGTACGCTGGAGCTGGAAAAGACGCGTAGGTTTGTATTACCGGTGTCAATACTTTTTCCAATCTTTCACGGGTTGCAAGAAAATATCCTAGAAATATTGAGAATACTAGACTTACAGTTGCAATAAAAACTACTCTTATGTAGTCTATTAAGAGGTTAAAGAGAACGTTAGGAATGGTTGAAACTAAGTAAAGCCAAACAGATTTAGGTACCGATGAAATTGTAGAGAAAGCACCATACACTAATAATCCTAACAAAAATATAGAGATTCCAATGCCCAAATATCTCCAAGGCAAGTTCTTTCTAGTCTCTTCTTCATTGCTTGTAGTCCTACTTCCAATTCTAGTTACATATTTAGATAATTTAACAAAAGGGGCTATCGTGTTTGAGATTCTAGTAGTATACCTTATCCTCATTCTACCTCTTTTCGTCACTTTTATTTCAGTATCTAACCCGTATTTAGAAACTGTATAGTTGGCAAATTTTCTTAATATATAAGTAAATATGGTTACAAAGATTGCAAGTACTCCTAATCCCTCTAAGGCTAAATTGTACTCTTGAAGCGCAGTAAACTCTGCAATTAATGTACCTATACCAAACACGTGATAACTGGAACTACCTATTGAGAAAACCTCGCTAACTGTAATATAGAAGAACGCATCAGCGAAACTTGGTATAAGATTTGCCGCTATTCTAGGCCACGAATAAGGGATATACAATTTTGTCATTTTACCCAGAAAGCCTAATCTGTAGTTTTCACTAACTTCTAAAAGATCGCTAGGAACAGTCTTAAAAGCTTGATATATTCCTATCCATATATTCCAAACCACAGCAGTGAAGACTAGAAAATCTACAGCCAATTCTATACCAATATATCCACCAATCTTATATACGAAGAATATTAAAACAACCGGAAAGAATGAAATAACTGGGACTGATTCGAAAACTTCTAAAACTGAAATATAAATGTTTTCAAACACCTTACTTTTTATTGCTATATATCCTAGAAACCACCCAGTGATTATTGATAAACCTATTGTTAGAAAAACCCTACCTAGTGATGCGAGAGATGCCAAAAATATCAATAGAATTTCACTCATTGCTATTCCCTCCTTTCTTTACTGGGGTTAAGAGGGCGTAAAGTATATCTAAATACTCTTGAAAACTTTCATCCTTTGGATTTCTTGGCCTTTCCAATTTTATTTCTACCTCTCCAATTACTGTAGCTGGTCTTCCGTTTAGAACGTAAACTCTATCAGCTAACTCTACCACTTCACTCAGGTTATGAGATACTAAGACTACGCTATGAAGTGTAGTAGACTCATTAAATAGCATCGAATGTACTTCTTGCCTTAAACCCTCTGCAGTTAACTCATCTAAGTGTGAAAACGGTTCGTCCATTAAAAGCACTAATGGATTAGCGGCTAAAGCTCTAGCTATTGCTATTCTTTGTCTCATTCCTCCGCTCATTTGTTTTGGGTAAAAATCCTCAAAACCTTGAAGTCCTACTACCTCTAGCATGTGCTTAGCTAATCTGTCCTCTTCTTCTTTAGGTAATTTCCTATATTTTAAACCCAGTTTAACATTTTCCAATGCAGTTAACCAAGGAAAAGTAGCTATTGATTGATGTATAAGTGTAATTTTTGGCGTCGGGCTAGTTACCTTTTTTCCTAATAGTCTAATTTCCCCTTTAAGGGGTTTTACAAATCCTCCTAGTACTCTTAGTAGTGTTGATTTACCAATCCCAGATGGACCTACTATAGCTATAAGCTCCCTATCTTTAGTGTACATATTAATATTTTCGAATACTAAATATCCATTAGGGTAAGCGTAAGCTATATCTAAGGCCTCTAGGATTCTTCCAACAGCTTCACCGTTTTCTCTCTTCTTATAAATTCTTAAAAGCTTTTCGACCGTTTTTCCTATTGTAAACTACATTGGGGATTTATCTTTACGATGAAAAATATTGGAAATTCTTTTTAATTTTAGAAGTGTGTTTAGAATTAATAACTCTATTGAAAAAATCAAACAAAGATAAATAACGTTAAACGGCATGGTAGTTAAAAGTTGATATACTGAATATCCATAAACGAGTTTAACACTCTCTATTCCAATCCTATAATCAACGAGCGTAAGCAATAGAGAGACCAAACCGATAATAATCCACTTCACAATAATAGTATTAAAAACTAAAAAATAAACTTTTTAGTTTCGGTTTACTGTCTGCATCTTCTTTAGATATTCCATTATTCCTCCAGATTCCAGTATCTCTAATGCCATTCCAGTTATGCCCTTTCCCTTAAGCACCTTATTATCAACTATGATTTCACCAGTCTCCACGTTAATTTTAACATAACTGTTTTCATTTATCTCCTTAGTGCAATTTGACAACGTTATAACTGGCAAACCATTATTAATCGCATTCCTATAGAATATTCTAGCGAACGACTCAGCGATTATTGCCTTGACTCCAGCAGCCTTAAGGGCTATGGCAGCTTGTTCTCTTGAGGATCCCATTCCAAATACTTTACCCGCTACTATTATAACACCCTTTGATGCCTTCTTGTAAAATTCTGGATCTAATGGTTCCATAGCGTGCTGAGCCAAATACTGTGGGTCAGTATATTTTAAGTACCTAGCTGGAATTATTATATCAGTATCTATTTTGTCACCAAACTTAATTACTGGACCTTCTATTATCATTCATAACACCCTAGGATCTGTAATCTTACCTTCCAATGCACTAATTGCGGCAACAGCAGGGCCAGCTAAGTAAACTTTAGCCTCATTACTTCCCATTCTCCCTTTAAAGTTTCTGGAGCTTGTTGACACAATGTTCTCACCAGGCCCGGCTATGCCGAAGTGTCCTCCTAAGCACGGTCCGCAAGTTCCATACGTTACGATACATCCCGCATCGACTAGTGTTTGTATGTAACCTCTCTCTAAAGCCTCCTTAAACATTCTGTAAGACGCGGGGATAGCGATACATCTACTCTTTACCTTCTTTCCTTTCATTATTTTAGCGGCTATCTCGAAATCGCTCAGCCTACCATTTGTACAAGAGCCTATGTAAACTTGATCTACTGGAGTACCCTCTAATTCATTCACGACCTTAACGTTATCTACACTATGAGGAGCTGCAACAAGAGGTTCCATTTTGTCTAATTGAATAGTATACTCATCAACGTATTTTGCACCGTTATCTGGTGTAACCAGTTCTGGTTCATATCCTCTCATTTCTTTGATATATCTCCTTGTCTCTTGATCTGGTATGAACATTAGTGCATCAGCATTCATTTCAATTCCCATATTTGATACTGTTGCCCTATAATCCATTGGAAAACTTAACGGATCCTTAACAAATATTTCCAACGCCATTCCATTAAAGTAATCTGCCTTAAAATCTCCTAGCAATTTTAATGCTACATCTTTCCCAGTTATCCACTTAGCCGGTCTACCATCTAAAACTACTTTAAATGGTTGTGGAACTACTAACCAAGTTTTGCCAGTTATCACAGCTGCAGCAATGTCACTAGCTCCCATACCTTGAGCAAATGCTCCTACAGCACCGGATGTAGTTGTATGGCTATCTGCTGCTAAAATAACTTGTCCAGGGTTTGCGTATTGCTCTATCATAATTTCGTGTAAAATTCCATAGTTTATATCGTAAAAATTAGGAATGCCTTCTGATTTAACGAACTTTCTTATATATCCTTGAATTTCAGCGCTCCTTACATCGGGAGGAGGAGCTAGATGATCGAAAGCTATTACCAATTTATTTTTATCGAAAACTTTGACCATGTTAGCTTTTTCCATTACCTCAATCACATGGTAACCAGTTAAGTCATGAAATGCTACTATGTCTACCTTAGCCTCTATAACATCTCCCGGTGAGACGTCCTTTCCAGAAGCTCTACTTAGAATTTTCTCAGTTAACGTTTTTGCCGACATCAATAAGAAATTAAAATCATTAATAAATAAGCGTTTCTTACGAAGGAATTACATTTACATCGTACCAAATTCGAAAAAGAAACTTATTTCAGTTTAGATTTTTTGCATATCTCGTAAAGCCTTTTTGCAATATTTACCCTTATTCTCCAATCTACTATAGGTTTAGGATAGTTTTTCAGAGTATATTTGTACACATTATGTATAATCTCTGCGTCATAGCTTTCCAATTCGTTTACCCACTTTTTTATATACTTTGCCTCAGGATCATAAGTAATCTGCTGTTTCCAGGGATCAAATACTCTAAATATATAATCAGTACCTACTGAGGCGACCCATTGCCAATTCCCATTGTTAACTGAAGGATCATAGTCAATTAGTTTACTTGCAAAGTATTTCTCACCTATCTTCCAATCTATTAGAAGAACCTTAACTAAGAAAAATGCGGTCAACATTCTAACCCTGTTTGGCATATCTCCAGTTAGTTGCAATTGCCTCATTCCAGCATCAATTATTGGGTATCCAGTTTTTCCCTCAACCCAAGCTCGAAATAGTCTTTGATTATTCTCCCACTCAACACAATTGTACTCACTTCTTAAAGGTTCATGAAATACCCTCTCATTATAGTAAGCCAATAAGGTATAGAAATCCCTCCAATACAATTGTCTAATTATAGCCTGATTATCTATTAGAAAATAATAAACTTCTCTTACGGATACAGTTCCAAATTTCAGATGAGGTGAAAGAAAAGTCCTGTTATCCTCTGCTACAAAGTCCCTCCTACTATAGTCGATATGTTTTGCTCTATCTATTAATTTCAAGGCCTCCTTTCTTCCTCCTCTTACCCCTCTACGAGGCGGTAGTTCATATTCATCTCCCAGAGAATTTCTATAGTAATTCGTATAATTATTTTGAATGGGCTTCCTAACTTGCTTATTCTTCACTGCGTTGTAAAATGTTGTGAAGTTCCTATAGTTTTTAAAATCGTTCTTGGTAGTGAGTAAGTAATCCTCAAAAGATTTTACAGTTTTTCCACTTTCCTCACAATATTCGTAGATTCTTTTGTCTCTCATTTTGCTAAAGGGAGTATAGTCTTCATTTAGATAAATCGCGTCAACCTCTTTAAGTAAGCTCTTTATTACTTCTTCAGCAACTCCGTAATAAACGTAAAGCCGTGATCCCCTTTCCCTTAACTCGTCATTTAGCTCATTTAATGAGTTAATCATAAAGTTTAAGGCAAATTCCGATTTGTACTGATTTTCATCACCAACTTGTCTGGGATCCAGTATAAATGCAGGGATGACTTTCTCGCATTCCTCTAGAGCTTTGATTAGTCCAGTATTATCATCTAACCTCAGATCCCTTCTAAACATAAATAGACAGAGCACGCTTGTATTTTATACGTGAGTTATTAGATTTGTGTTAAAAGGGGTTAGAATAAAAGGGAATTTAACATTATGTATTATATATGACAAGATATTTGATTTTAGGCAATGGATCATTAACAGTCTTATATGATGGTAATTTTACTATAAGAGAATTGTATTGGCCATTAACAACTTCAAACAACTTACACAAGGGTAGGTTTGGAGTATTCGTTAACGGTAAGTTCTCATGGCTAGATAATTTAAGTCCAAAGATTGGGTATATAGATAATACCTTAGCAGTATATTCCTCTTTCTCCTTTGAAGGAGTTAATTTTTATTTAGAAGATGTAATAGATATGGCTTATGATATTTGGATTAGAAAAGTTTCAGTAAAGAATGTAGAAGATAAAGACGTTAGAGTTTTTAACACCTTTGATTTTCATGTTGGTGGAACACCAGACGGTAATACTGCACTTTTTGATCCTTACTCTGAGTCTATGATACAATATAAAGGTTCTAGATGGTTTTTGGTTTCATCTTCCATTCTCTTCTACCAGTATGCTACGGGAATTAAGGAATATAAAGGACTTTTAGGTACATGGAAGGATTGTGAGGATGGTGAGCTTTCAGGCAATCCAATTGCTCAAGGTTCAGTGGATTTCGCTAGTAGTTTCAAATTGTATGGAGAAGATTTTTACATATGGTTGGTAGCTGGTAAGAATTATAACGAAGTTAGGGGTTTAAACGATTACGTGAGGAAAAGAACACCCCAGGTTTTGTTTAAAAGGGTTAAGGATTATTGGAGTGGATGGATAAGTAAAGTAGACGATTATGGCGATTATAATTCCATTTTGAGGAAGAACTTATTAATTTTGCAATCACATGTACAGAACAATGGTGCCATAGTAGCATCACTCGATACTGATATTATGAAGTTTAATAGAGATACATATAACTACGTATGGCATAGGGATGCAGTATTTTGCATTTTAGCTCTTGAGCTAATGGGATACTTTGATAGATCTAGACAATTCTTTGAATTTACTAGAAAACTTTTTACAATAAATGGAGCACTGTTTCATAAATACACTGTCGAAGGACATTTCGGTTCTACATGGCATCCTTGGACTTTAGACTATTTGCCTATTCAAGAAGACGAAACTGCATTAGTACTTTACGCTTTATGGTTTCATTTCTCAAGATGGAAGGATGTTGATTTTATAAAGACGTACTATAGACCTATGGTGAAGGGAATAGCTGATTTTCTAATAAATTATAGAGAAAAGGCTACTGGGCTTCCACTTCCCTCATTCGATCTATGGGAAGAGAGAATTGGTATTCACTTTTATACCGCAATAACTGTAATTGCCGCATTAAGAGCTGCAGCAAATTTTGCGAGGTTTTTCGGAGAAGATGAGCTAGCTAAAAAATACGAAAATGTCTCAGATCAGATGCGCAATGCGCTAGATCTATTTTGGGTTGGTGACCATTACGCTAGAACAATATACATAAAGGAAGGTCAAGTTTATAAGATCGATAAAACTGTTGACGCAAGTACATTATTAGCGCCAATATTTAACGTAATTCCAATTGATGATTCTCGGTTTGCTAAGAATTTAGAGACTGTAATAGAGAAGTTAAATGTTAAAATGGGATTAGCTAGGTATGAGGGTGATCAATATTTGAGAGGAGGTGATAAACCCAATGTTTGGTTTATATCTACATAGTACTTTATAGATTTTATCGTAGTCTGAATAGTTTCTTATAGTCAAAGAAGTATCCATAAACGTTTTTCAAGTACCTTGAGAGAGCCTTTACACCAAGGTGGGAACCGAGCTCATACTTCAAGATGTGGAGGAAGTTCACAACTAGTCCAACAAGCTTCATGTATCCGAGGATCTTGACTACGCTCTTGAACGAACTGCTCCTAAGGCCTAGGACCTTCAAATCCCTTATCATAGTTTCAACATCCCACCTATTCTCCCAAGTCGTTATTACCTCCTCAGAGGTCATGGTTAGATCGGTCGTGAAGAAGTACCTCCTCCCGCAACCTTTATAATTGTCAACTACAATTAATTTAATAGGAACGCCGAGGTACGTGACGGAGAACTCTCCCTCGGGGAACTCGGCGACCGGCACGGATCTACCTCCCTCGGTAACCCGCGCGCTCGCCTTGAGTTCCGAAACAACACCGGGCAGAAGAGTTCTCCCGTTCACGTACCACGAATCGAACGCTATTGAACTAACGTTAAGCCTCCTCCTCACTTTCTCTATCAGCTCAATTGCGATTTCGATCTTCGTTCTGAACTGGACTGGCTTCCCTTCTTGTTTCAAGATATTCACGACTTTTTGTGGTAGGTAGATCTCGAGGTGGATCAGGTAGACCTCGTTGGTTTCCAAGTCTCTTATTGTGGCTACAAGGATTTGGTGTGCTGGGATGTAGGTTTTATCCTTCCTGGAGTAGAAGAATTGGGTCATGTGACCTGAGACCCACGCGGCTTTAGCGTAGTATTTCTCGTTTAGTGTATCGTCTATTGAGAGCTGGACCTTGTGTTCCCCTACTAATTCCTTCACTACTTCGATTAGATCGACCTTAGCGACCTCCTCTAACTTCCTCAAGGCGTATTCGTAGTCAATTCCAGCCGTGGTGCACTTGGCCCTCATTGATCCATCCTCGATCAGAGATGCACCCAGTAACTTCTCTAGGGATTTACTGCCTAGCGTCTTCTTCACTTTCTCTAGGTACTTCCTTACCCTTGCAAATCTCCTGTTGAAGAGACTCGTTATTTTCATTGTTTAGTCTTGGTATTATCATCCTAAAAAGTTTTTAAGGTATTTCAAATTGACGTCATTTTCAGGAAACTACTAATCTACATTATGGTTGTCTGAGGTTTATTCGTTAATGGGTGAGAAAGAAAAGGCTAAGGAGAAAATAGATTGGGTTATATCGAAATCTCTACCAACTGGGGTTATACCAGAACAAATCGATGAGCATGATAATTATCCATCAGTTTCTCCCTTAGCGTGGAGTCATGCCGAGTTAATTAGGGCAATATATGCGTTAAGAAATGGTATATTAGATCCTAAATAAATCGTAATTTTAACTATTATCTTTTATCATTATAAATTAAGTTTACAAGTTACCAAAAGATTTTTAAGAGTTTTATGAAATCCTCTAATCATGCAAGGTAAAAATGAAATAAGCATGCCGGATGGAAGAGTAGCCGATATCTTCAACGTAGTAAAATTCCTTTATGGGCTTAGCGATAGGGATATAGAAATTTTAAAACTACTAATTAAATCTCAGAATCCACTAACAATGGAGGAAATTTCAAACGAATTAAATATTACAAAATCTGTTGTAAATAAATCTATATTAAATCTTGAGAAGAAGAATATAATAATTAAAGAAAAAATGGAAACTTCTAAAAAAGGGAGAAGAGCATATACGTATAAAGTGAATGCACAGTATTTAAGCGATAAATTACTCAGTGATCTAGACCAATTAGTGAAGGATTTAAAGGAAAAGATAGCAAAGATGATGGGTGTAGAGATGGAAAAAACTACTAGTATTTAAAGGAAAAAACTTCCTTTTATTGTTTAATAGATAGAACGCTATTAATTTTCTCCTTTAGTTGATCCATGCTCTTTCTCATATCGTTGAATTTCCTTATATCTTCAAGTAGTTCCTCTCCCTTTTTAGTTAACATGTATTGCTTTCCTTCTTGTTTTATGATTTCCAAATCCATTAACATCTTTATATATCTTCCAGTTAGAGCATAGCTCAAATTGGCACCATACATTATTCTGGTCTTAGGAGAACCAGATTTACAAGCCTCTAGTATCGCCTGTATAATTTCTAACTTGCTTCTTTTCTTAGCCATGGTAAACTTTCTATATATTGTAGTTTATAAACTTTTGCTTTACACCCAATATATTATTAGTCTTATAAGTTTAGAGTTGTCTTTACTTTTTCACATTACTGGAAACTACTAACTTATTTAAACTCTAATGATTAAATGATTCTTATAATGGAAAGAATTGACATAGTGAGCGTTAAAGGAGGTGTAGGAAAATCATTTATAGCTTATTTTCTAACTAAATTGCTTGCTACGAACCTTAGAACATTATTGATAGATAAAGATTTAACGTCTACAATTAGTAGAGTCTATAATATAAGAGGCAACTTACTATCTTATTTGACAATGGATCAGTCTTATCCATCTTATTTTAAGGAAGTTGATAGTAAACTTACAGTAGTTAATCTAGGCTGCAGTAGAAAGATAAAAAATGTAGAACCCAGAAAAATAGCAGAAATCTATAATGGATTTTCGGATTACGATTTGATGATAGTTGACAATCCACCAATACCTTCAGATGTTTGTTTAGATACTGAGCTTCAAGCTTACTATACTTATTTAAGGGAAAAGAGATTGAATTACAATATGATCTTAATACTACCCCCCAATCAGATTTTGTTAGATGAGAGTTTAGCATTTATTGAATTGTTTAAGGATTATGTTAATAATGAATTGAGTATATTGTTGGGTACAGATTTGGTAAATTTTGACGTGATATCCTCAGTAATAAATATGTATAATCCTAGAGAAAGAATAGACATTAGCAAGGTTGAGAATCTAACTGATAAAATAGTTAAAATTCCATTCAAAAAGGAAGCAATATATACACCTCTTAATCAACTAAGCATGCCGAAGGAAATTGAGGAATTGGCTAAATATGTGCTAGAGTATCTAGAGAACAATTAAGATATAACTATTCTTGATAATATCAGTTCATTAAAGTTAATACCATTCGATGAATACTTTAATGTTTCAAACGATATAATGAAAGAAAGAATTATATACATGGAATTACTCATCGAAAAATAGTGATAAAATGGTTAGTGGTAAAAGAGTTTTAGCTGGAATATTAATTATAATACCATTTATCGTATATTTTCCGATACCAACATATAATAAAGTAGAGCCAGATTTAGGGAGTTTGCCATTCTTCTATTGGTATCAAACATTGTGGCTAGTAATATCAACAATACTTTTCTCAGTAGCTGCACTCCTTCTTGCCAGAAGGTGATGTAGGTGTTAGGGCTAGCTGGAATGATAGTTTTTATAGTGCTTTTCATAATATTTGTATTTCTTGGATTTTATGGAGCCTTTTGGAGAAAGGGAAACTTAGATTTGCTTCACGAATGGGGATTGGCTGGTAGAAGATTAGGTACTGTTCTAGTATGGTTCTTAATGGGTGCAGATTTATATACAGCATATACTTTTATTGCAGTACCATCAGGCCTTTACGCTAAAGGTGCGATATATTTCTTCGCAGTACCATATGTTTCTTTAACCTTTGCAATAGCAATGTTAACAATGCCTAGGTTATGGATTGTTTCGAGAAATAGAGGTTATGTGACTGCAGCTGATTTCGTTAAGGATAGATTCAATAGTAGTATTTTAGCAGTTTTAATAGCATTAACTGGTGTAGTTGCCGAATTACCTTATATAGCACTACAAATAGTAGGTATGAAGTCGGTCTTGCAGATAATGCTATTAGGAATAGGTAACGAGGCCTTAGTATCTGAAATCTCCCTAATAGTTTCCTTCATAATTTTAGCTGCATTTACGTACACTTCTGGCCTTAGAGGAGCTGCATTATCTGGAGTCTTTAAGGATATTTTGATCTGGATTACGGTTATATCGATAATCGTAATCGTGCCACTACAATATGGAGGTTTCGCTCACGCCTTTAGCGTTATAAATTCAGCAAATCTTTCAGCAAAATATTCTACATTACCAAGTAACTTAGATGTAGCATATTGGAGTTTATTCTTAGGGAGTGCATTAGCCCTATACCTTTATCCACATGCAATAAACGGTTCATTAAGTGCTGATGACAAGAATAAGTTAATGTATAGTACTGCCTTACTTCCAATTTACGGAATTGGTCTGGCAATAATAGCTATGTTCGGCATTCTAGTTTACGCAGTACCAAACGCGTTAAGTGTTGTATCTAAATATGGGGGCGCTCTAGTAGTTCCTGCATTAATAACATCAACTATGCCAGACTGGGCTGCTGGTATAATGTTACTCGGTATATTTGTAGGTGGTTTAGTCCCGGCAGCAATAATGGCTATTGCGGCTGCTAACTTGCTAGTGAGAAATGTAATTAAGGAGGTAAATCCAAGCATTACACCTAAAGGGGAAACTTCGTTAGCTAAGTGGATTTCAGCGGTTATAAAGTTCTTAGCTTTAGCCTTCGTCTTCCTAGTTCCATCCACATATGCCATCACCCTTCAATTGTTAGGAGGAATATTTATAACACAGACATTACCGGCAGTGTTCCTAGGTTTATATACAGAATGGTTTAATCCGTGGGCATTAACTGCTGGATGGGCTATTGGAATTGGAAGCGGAACTTACATGTTTTTCACGTTTGGATTGCCTCGTGCCTCATCTCTATATCCTACACCCTTTGGTTTAATGTATGCTGCAGTGATAGCGTTAGTGCTAAATCTAGTTATTTCAGTTATAGGTACACTTATAGCTAATGCCCTAGGATTCAAGACTAAAAGTAACATATCTGCGGAAGATCTAAAATGATAAAAGTTAAACCCCCTTTTTTATTTTAAAAATCTTATTTACTTACTAGTAGTATATTCTAATTATGGAGTATGAGAAAATAGCTGAAGAACTTATTTCCTCTTCTTACGCAATAGCCTTTACCGGAGCCGGAATCAGTACAGCTTCCGGTATTCCCGATTTTAGAGGCCCTCAAGGACTATGGAAAAAGTATTCTCCAGAGTTAGCTACTGTAGAATATTTTGAAAAAGAACCTAAAAAATTTTGGGAGTTCTATTCATTGAGGATGAGGGGATTATTTGAAGCCAAACCTAATAAGGCACACTACTCACTGGCTGAATTAGAAAAAATGGGTATAATTAAGGTAATAATAACGCAAAATATCGACGGTTTGCATCAGAAAGCTGGTTCCAAGAATGTTATTGAACTTCACGGAACTATGAGGAGATCGTACTGTGTTTCATGTTTAAGGACATATGATTCGCTAAACGTCTTAGGTATGATAGAAAAGGGTATTATTCCACCTAGATGTGAGTGTGGTGGGATAATAAGGCCAGATGTTGTGCTTTTTGGAGAACCAGTTAAGAATATTTATGAGGCTTTAAGTATCGCTTATGAATCTGATCTCGTAATCTCAATAGGTTCTTCATTAACTGTGTATCCAGCCAATTTAATTCCACAAACTGTTAAGGAAAGAGGAGGTAAACTGATAATTTTAAACATGGAGGAGACCCCATTGGATAGTATTGCAGATTACGTTGTTAGAGAACCAGTAGAAATTTCGTTGCCAAAGATAGTAGAAGCTGTGAGACAAAAAATACTTTCGTGAATCTCACTAATGGTTTTAAGCAAAATTTCTAATATGATTGACGAGGAAGAGGAATTAAAGTTAATAAAACAAATATTTTTAATAATTAAGGAGAACGTGCCGGACGATTGTAGAGATTTGGTAATTAATAGATTGATGGATCGATTAATGAATGATATTAAGGATCTCGGCGTTAAAGAGGCAGTGAAAAAATGGTTAGTAGAGGAGGATGAGGAAGTTATCATAATTCATTAAATCAGGCGCGGATTTGATCTTCACCTTTCAGTGCTTAGCCCGTTCTTCATCTTTATTAAATCTTCATAGACCTCCTCTATATCTTTTATTGTATCTATTGATCTCCAATAGACATCATAATACTTGATGCCCATCAATAATGATTCTTTAGCAAGTTTCGGAAAAGTGAGTTTTTCCATGTCTCCCTTCTCTGGTAAGTATTTGAATATTTCCTTTTTCATTAAATAAACTCCTGCATTTATCCAGTAGTTTTCTAAGATTGGCTTCTCCTTAAAATCTATAATCTTATCGTCCTTAGTCTCTACTATTCCATATGGGCTCTTTAAGGGAACAAGTGACATTGACATTACGTTTTCACTAGATACTTTTAACTTACTTATGTCTAAATTAGTGATTATATCGCCATTGAGTACTATAAATGCATTTTCAGTACTTAATAATTTCTCGACCTTCTTGAGCGCTCCTCCAGTACCTAAAGGTTCCTCCTCTATAGAAAAATACGTTGAAATTCCTAATCTCTTTTCGTTGTCACTTAACCACTTTATGAGAACCTCCCATTTATAACCCGTTAATATTATAAATGACGTAATACCGAATTGTTTAAGCCAAGAGATCTGCCATTCTATGATTGGTCTCCCAGCTATTTCAATCAATGGCTTAGGTCTATCATCTGTAAGTGGTCTTAATCTCTTACCATAACCGCCTGCTAAAATAACTGCATGCATAACATACATATTATTTCTAATTTAATAAACATTTTCTTATAGTAGCCTAAAAACTTCATAGTGTGGAGCATTATCTGCAATTTCTTTTCATGACAGCAGTTATCATATTTTCCCTTAGTAGTACCGAGTCTACGGTACTACCTAGAAAGTTTTTAACATTCTAGGTCATTTTATTAAAAGGTATGAAAAACGAGATCAAGGACTTGGCAAGTAGAGCTAAGACAGAACTCGTAAACACCATCAATTTCGTAGTAGGAACACTAAGGATGCAAGGACTAACAAAAAAGGTCGCTATCGCACTAGCCTTAATCGCATTCATAAGCGATAGAGCTAGCGTGAAGAACATCTCACAAACGTTCAACCTAGATTACAACAACCTACTCAAAGCATTAGAGGAAGTGGAAAAAGCGTGGACGAACTACCTAGACAAATTAAGAGAACTAATCAAAGGACCAGTAGTGATCATAATCGACGACACGTTCGACCACAAGGAATACGCTAGAGCTAGAAACAGAGCGAGCGGACAAGGAAACTACATCATGTGGTGTCAAGCACACAAGAGATTCGAATCCGGAGTCCAATTACTAACAATCGCAATCTACGATCTTAACACCAAGAAAGCTTACATGATAGGAGCCTTCCCCTACGCCATTAGAGAAATGTACGAGAGGGGAATGGTGAAGGAGTTCCAAACCAAGATCCAGATGGCCTCTGCATTAATGAAGCTGCTGAGAGAGAAGTTTCAAGTGATGAGAGTCGTCTTCGACTCTTGGTATTGGTCGAGTGAGCTCGTCACTGACAAGGTAGTGTCTGAACTGAAGTCCAATAGGAGAGTCCTCAGAGTCAAGTCAATCCAGGGGACCCATGATGAGGTGGAGGGTCACCTTCACGTGGGCGATCTACCCCCTGGAAGTTATTTGGTTGACTTGACCCTGAAGGACAAAGTTATTACAGTTAAGTTGTTCGTCGAGGAATATAAAGATTACGGCAGGAGGAACCTCTATACTACTGACCTATCCCTTAGCAAGGAAGAGGTTGAGGAGACTTGGAGGATAAGGTGGGAGATCGAGAAGTTTCACAGGGACATTAAGGTTCTAGGTCTTCAAGATACCTCTTTCTTCAAGAGGATTAGGCTTCAAGGTTATGTCCTCCTCTTCGTGATGCTCGTTAACGCGGTTAGGGAGCTATTGGCCTCCCTTAACTTAAGGAGCGTTGAGGAGTTGTTGAGGTTCGTTGAAAGGCATTTAGGAGGGATAGTGGGACTAATGAAAATCTTTAAACTACGTTAAAATCTCATAACTGCTGTCATGAATTCTTTAGCTCTAAAGACATAAACTTGTCAGCTTGGACTTCTGGGAAAAATATTCAAGTAACTCATAGATGATATAAAACTTTTTTATAAAAAGTTCTGGTTGCACAACTGTATAATAAATTTTTCATATCATTCTGGTAATTTGACTCCCTCCAATTCCAATAAGGCTCTCTTCAACTTGACTCCTCTGGAATATCCTCCAATGCCGTTCTCAGCTATTACTCGATGGCATGGTATGATTAGAAGAATTGGATTTTTAGATAACGCCATGCCAACAGCCCTTGGTGAGGTTCCCAGTGAATCAGCGATCTGTTTATACGTCATAACCTTTCCCCAAGGAATCTTCATTACTTCTTTAAATACTGATAACCTAAAGGGATAGGTTTTTATGCTAATAGGCTCCCTTAAGTTTACTGGTTTACCTTCAAAGTAAAGATCTAACTTATGGAAGAAATCAGCAAAATTACTGTCATCTCTAGAATTTCCTTCTACACAATTACAAAAATCTAACATAATGAATCCTTTATCATCCTTAGCTACTGTTATGTAACCAAAAGGACTTTTGTATAAACCATATACTAGCACAAGAATTAATATACTACATATTGATATAAAAATTAGCTATTTTAACGCTTTTACTGCAGTCTGCTCTACATCCCTTTGCGCAATCTCGTTAATCAATAGCTCTAGTAACTTTTCAAACTTAACGTTCCTCACTTCAACGTTACCCCTAGCTCTAACAGTTACTGTACCCTCACTAGCTTCCTTCTTACCAACTATTAATATGTATGGAACTCCTTGATCATATGCGTTCTTAATCCTCTTACTTAAAGTCTCTCCGGCGTAATCGATCTCTGCCCTTATTCTCCTTTTTCTCAAATCGTTTAGCACTTTTTCTGCATATTCGTTTATCTCGTCAGTTATTGGTAAAACCTTAACTTGTACTGGGCTCAACCACGTAGGTAACTTACCTTTAAAGTGTTCCAGTAATATTGCAATAAATCTATCTATTGATCCATATATTGCTCTATGCACCATTACCGGCCTCTTTTTTATTCCATCCTTATCAATATATTCCAACTTGAACCTTTCTGGCAAGTTGAAGTCAACTTGTATCGTTGATAGTTGCCACCATCTACCTAGACTATCCCTTATCTCGAAGTCGATTTTAGGTCCATAAAACGCACCTTCCTTTTCCTTAATACCAAATTTTAAGCCCGATTCTTGCAACGCGGAGATCAACGCGTTAGTAGCTTTTTCCCACAGTTCATCAGAACCTATACTTTCATCCGGCCTAGTACTTAAATAAGGCTTAATATCGTCGTCTTTGAAACCAAACTTATGCCAAACTTCTACGGTCTTAGAAATGAGCATCTTAATCTCTTCCTTTAGTTGATCTTCTCTAAGGAAAATGTGACCATCGTCCTGGACGAAACCTCTAACTCTAAGTAACCCATACAATTCCCCTTTCTTTTCCCATCTATATACGTGACCAAACTCTGAGAATCTAATTGGAAGATCACGATAGGTTCTGGGTTTAGATTTGTAAATTAGGATATGTGCTGGGCAATTCATTGGTTTTACTCCGTACTCGTCACCTTCCATGTTAAACACGATTAGCTTATCCCTATACAAGGTGTAATGACCAGATATCTTCCATATATCAGTCTTTAGAACGTGACTAGTATAAACTTCTTGATATCCCATACTGTCATTTATCTCTCTCATAAATGCAATGAGTTCATTTCTTATCGTTTGTCCTTTAGGATGAAATAGTACTAATCCGGATCCAGCTTCTTCGTGAAAACTAAACAAGTCTAACCTTTCTCCAATTAACCTATGGTCAGTCTCTTCAGCTTTTTCTAACCAAGTAAGGTAGTCCTTCAGTTGTTCTTCAGTCTCGAAAGCCACACCCCTAATTCTAACGTATTGTTCATTGGGATTAGGATGATGGGTTGAGATATTTAAAATTTCAAAATACTTGGGATTTAGAGTGGTTGAAATTGAAACCTTATCCTCTACTATTGAAACCTTGTTTCCTTTATATACTACTTCATTATTACTAATTGATATATTAGCTTGAACGTTTTCATTAATTGCCTTTTTTACCTCATCTAAGGTAATGCTAGTGTCCGATTTCACATCGATGTAGAAATCCCTTTCGCCTAGTCCAACTGCGACTGGCTTATATCCCTTTTCTATTAGATTTATGGCTAAAATTATCGCACCTTTTAGCCACATTGGCTTATAACTTTCCATAAATATCGCTATGTCATTTAACTTAAATCTTTAGCTGTTACAAAGAGTATTGTGTCACGAATCCTAATAATAGCTAGTGGTGGTGGTCATACAGGATTTGCCAGGGCTATTGCACAATATTTACCCGAAAAAGTGGATTTCGTAATACCTAAAAATGACTCTTACAGTAGACAGATGATATCACAATACGCAAATAAAATCTATGAAATACCTAAAGGAAGAGAACCAGATGAAAGTAGTCTAGTATTATTTAAGAGACTATTCTCTATTATAATGAAGAGCGCTAATCTTAAGAAATATGACCTAATTATAGCTACCGGAAGTAATCACTCCATATTTCCTTCATTTTTTCAATACTTAAAAGGTGGGAAGGTTTACGGTATCGAAAGTCAGGATAGACTTATCACCAAGGGAAAGGCTATAAGTATAATATCGAATTACGCTAAGGGTATATTTCTTCATTGGCAAGAGCAAAAGAGGCTTTATGAAAAAAAGGGTATTGTTGTGGGACCTATCGTTGAAAAGCCTAAGTATGAGAGTAAAGATGAAGGCTACATATTAGTTACGGCTGGTAGTATGGGTTTTAAGAGGTTATTCGACGTAGTTGTAAAATATGTTATAGGGAAGAGGATTGTCATACAGACGGGGAAAGTAGATCCGACAATTTATCGTAATCAAAATATTACTACGTTTAGTTTTGATCCAGATTTAGAAAAATGGATAGCTAACGCATCTTTAGTGATAACACATCAAGGTAAGACTGCAATGGAAGCTGTAGTAATGTACAGGAAGCCTGTAATAATAGTTTATAATAATGATTGGAAGAGTGCAACTACGTCAAGCGATGCCAAGAAGTATGCTGAGATATTGGGAGCCACATTTTTGAGTGATCCAATAACGTGGAGCGACTATAACGTTTTATTAGAAGCTATAGAAAATGCTAATAAACCTAACGTTTTTGATATAGGTACTCCAAATCTAGTTAGACATGTATTGAGTGAACTATAATGGTTAGTAAAATATTTGAAGTATTATTGGAAATATTTGAACATAATAGAAATGTATTGAAGGAAAAAGGTTGGATAGTTTCATCTGAAAATTCTTATGAATGGTGGGACGGACTAAAAAGTGCAGAGGAAATAATTATTTCGGCAATATTGGTTCAGATGTCAAGATGGGAAATTGTAAAAAGCAAAGTGGAAGAGATGAGGAATAAAGGTTTGACTGATTTTTATAGATTATACAATGCAACAGAGCAAGAATTATATGATATATTAAAGGGGATTAACTTCTATAAGACTAAGGTCAAGAGATTAATTAATATATCTAAAATCATAATAAATCTAGGTAGTATTGACAAATTTTATGACAGAAAGTTACTTTTAAGTATTGATGGCATAGGTGAAGAAACAGCTGATTCAATCTTGCTTTTTGCAGGACATAAGCCAAATTTCCCACCATCGGAATACGGTAGGAGAGTATTATCTCGAGTATTAGGGATTAACATAATGAAAAAGAATGAAGTAAAAACATTAGTAGAAGAAAACTTAGAGCGAAATGTCTATGAATACAAATTACTACATGCTGGAATAGTCACTGTAGGTAGAGCGTTCTGCTTTATTAAAAATCCCAAATGTGAAGATTGTATTTTGAAGAACGTATGTAAATATCATTTAGAGAAAATTCACCGTGATACAAAATAGACCTCTTTAAATACTTTTACTAAATTTAAGTAATGCATAGTAATGTTTAAATTTTTATGTGATAAGTATGTGATATGAAGTTATACGAATATGAGGGAAAGAATCTTTTTAAGCGTGTAGGAATACCAGTACCCAATGGTGTTGTAACCTCTGAACCAATAAAATGGCAAGGAAAAGCTGTAGTGAAATCTCAACTATTGGAAGGCGCAAGAGGAAAGAGAGGTCTTGTAAGAGTAACTGATGACGTTTATAATACTATTTTGGAGTTGAAAAAACTAGGAGTAGATAAATTCTTAGTGGAGGAGTTTGTTCCTCATGAGAAGGAGTTTTACGTCTCAGTATTGTTAGATAGGGAAACTGCAGAGCCAATGTTAGTTTTATCTAGAGAAGGAGGTATTGATGTCGAGCAAGCTAAGGATGTTAAGAAGATGATAATACCACTAGAGAGAGGAGTTAGGAGTTATGATATTATTGAGGCTGAGAAGTATTTAGGAGTTAAGGGATTAGGGCAAATAATACAAGGTTTATATAAATTATTTGTAGATTACGACGCCGAACTAGTTGAGATTAACCCATTAGCTGTAACTAACGATGGTAGGATATTAGCTCTTGACTCTAAGGTGATTTTAGAGGATAATGCATTATACAGGCATGAGGATTTGTTAAAAGAGTTAGGGAGGCATGAAGTTCGTGATAATTATGTGGAACTAGATGGGGATATAGGGATAATAGGGAATGGGGCAGGATTAACTATGGCTTCGATGGATCTAGTTAAGTTAAATGGTGGGAATCCAGCGAATTTCTTGGATGTTGGTGGAGGAGCTAGTAGGGAACATGTTAAAGAAAGTGTTCTTAAAGTAGGTAGTAATCCTAGAGTTAAAAAAATTGTTATAAATATTTACGGTGGAATTACTAGATGTGATGAAGTAGCGTTAGGTATAGTTGATGCCTTAAAGGAGATAAAGAAGCCAATATTTGTTAGATTATTAGGTACTAATGAAGAATTAGGGAAGAAAATATTAAGGGAGAATGGAGTAAACGTATATGATGACGTATTAAAAATGATAGGTGATGCAGTACGCTCATAAACAAAAATACTAGGGTAATTGTTCAAGGAATAACTGGAAGAGAAGGGAGTTTTCATACACAACAAATGCTTAAATATGGTACAAAAATAGTTGCTGGTGTTACACCAGGTAAGGGTGGAACTCAAGTTAACGGTGTTCCAGTTTACGACACAGTAAAGGATGCGATGAAAGAACACGAAGCAGACGCTTCTATAATTTTCGTTCCAGCAAGATACGCAGTTGATGCTATATACGAGGCAGTTGATGCGGGAATAAAACTAATTGTAACTATAACCGAGCATATACCGGTTTTAGATATGGCTAGAGCTATAAAATATGCTAGAGGTAGGGGATCTAGAATAATAGGGCCTAATTGCCCTGGAATAATAGCTCCAGAGGAAAGTCTAGTTGGAATACTTCCAGCTAGAGCATTCAAGAAAGGTAAAATAGGGATAGTATCTAGGTCTGGTACGCTAACATATGAAGTTTCAGAGTTACTTAAGAACTCTGGTATGGGTCAATCTACTGTTATAGGTATAGGAGGAGATCCAATAATTGGTACGACTACTTTAGAAGTTGTGAAGATGTTTGATCAAGATCCAGAGACTGAAAAAATTGTCGTGATAGGAGAAATAGGTGGTACTATGGAGGAGAGATTAGCGGAGGCATATAAGAGGGGAGAAATTAAGAAACCGGTTATAGCTTACATAGCAGGAATGACTGCACCAAGAGAGAAAAGAATGGGACATGCGGGGGCTGTCGTTTACATGGGTATGGGAACTTTTGAGAGTAAAATAAGAGCATTTAAAGAAGCTGGAATTCCAGTCGCTAATACTCCTTATGATATCCCTAAGTTACTTCTTTCTTAACATATAAGTAGCTAGAGAAACAACTGCAACTACTATAACTGCAGATAATGCGTAGATTAGGGAGAAACCATTACCTATCTCACTATTTTTTACATTGAAACTTCCCTCAATGTAATTTGAGTAGTGATTTCCAAATACGATTATTAGGTTTCCGGAATAAGGAATCGATATCATGTAGTAATTTGTTCCGGGGAGATAGCTTCCAATTATTGGTACCGATGTATTGTAATAGTACGCATTTCCCGATGATGTTAATACTATCATGTAAATGCTTCCATTATATATGAACTTAGACACTCCAAGTAAGTCATTGAATGTAGTTATGGGTATTAGCAGACTTATGAACTTTGAACCAGTTATGTTAAGAGCGACATGATTAGAGTAATTTAGGAAATTAATGTTAGCATTAGATGAGGCTAATAATAAGAATAGATCTACAGTGTAGTTTTGGTATACGTATTTCAATGAGACATTATACAAGTTATACGGTCCAGTATAGAAGTTTAAGTCGCCTTTTGTTAACGTAGCGGTAGCACTATATGTTAAATTTGAGGCAGGGTCTATATTTATACTGTAGTATGACTTTAGGGGTATCATATACTGTAGTGAGATGTAGGTGTAGTTGTTATAGTCAAGGAATTCCACAGCCGGAATGCCATTGTAAGTAGTGAATTCCTTACCTGTTTCTAGAAATCCGCTGGGTGTACCAGCAGCCGCGGTGTTAATCCATACACTTAGAGGATATGGATAAGAGCCACTTATGTTCTCTATTGTTAAATTGTTTGTATTTATTGCAGGAAATACTTTATTCACCGATTCACCATTTATCACGAAAGCAGTTCCATTCCAAATTAGGTTCATAGTTATATTGAAGGTTAAATAGGTTCCAAGTCTGGATGAAGTTTCATAAATATTATAACTAATTGAATTTCCAATATTTATAAAATTAAATTGGTTAGCGGAATATGTTATTGATACAAATATTATACTTGTTAAAACTAAAAATAATAAGAGGTGTCTTTTCATCCTAAGTAGTACTGTATTTTTTATTAATATTTATTGTTTATCCACATCCTCAAATAGGTATCGATTAAATATCTCTTATGTCAAATTAAATACTGTGAAAAAGAAAGCAATTGGGTTAAGCAATGATGGTTACTATGTAATATTTATAACATCAGAGAACGAGGTAGGTTATAAAAAGACTCATATTAATGAAATTTATTATATTTCATTTTTTAGTATCTTATTGCTATCCATTTTATATATAATTTTTAGAGAGATTTTCATCCTATTACTTTTTGTCATACCTATTCTGATCTATCTAATCACGATTGTAATCTCCTTAAATCTCTACAAACCTGAGGTTTATGAAAAAATAGTTACACTTGAAACAAAGGACAAAATTATCAAAATCCACACAGCTAATAAAACGTTCATTATACGTAAGGGGAAAATCCTTGGTCTTACTGACCAGATTTAGGCTTTATAGTTATTGTACCACTATCCTCATCGATCTGAAGCATGTATTTTGTTCCAAATTTCTCTACCATTGACTTAGGCAAGTATAGATTTAATGGCAATGTGAAGTATTCATATTCGTATACTTTTCCTCTTACATTCTTCTTTCCAACTAATCTTTTAGCTTCAACTTCTCTTTCTTTCATAAGATAATGTGCGTACTCTCTCTTTTTAAAACTTTTCCATAATGTACTTTAACACCTTATTATTATACGAGTTTTTCCACAGCTATTTAACCTTGTTATCTACTATCTTAATATAGTTCACTATTACTAAATTGTATTTGAAATGAATTACTCAAAAAATCTTGATTTCTTGAAGATTAAGTGGAATTACTCAAAAAATGTCTTGACTTTAATTAAGTATATCTATCGTCTAAGTCTCTCGTTATTGACAATTGTTACTGCATATCCAATACTTAAAGTATAGAAGCCTAACACGAACTCAACTTTAAGTTTGAATTAAATTATTTGAAAAAATGTATATACAAAATCTAATGAAACAATATTAAATTTAATTAAGGTCGCCCTTTACTTAAACTTAAGTTTACTCCTTATTTCATTTAATTTCGATAATAGAGCTAATTACTATAATTTGGAAAAGATTTAAATATCTTCTTAATGAGTAGCCCCTAATGAACACATCAGTAATTGTTACTATTGTGGTCATAGTAATAATAATAGCCGGAGTAGCTGCTTATCTGACATTATCACATCATCCTACTACAACACCTTCAACAACTAGCTCACTTACATCTACCACAACGAGTTTTACACCAACCTCATCATCAGCGACTTCTACTACGACAACCACGACAACTACAACAAGCTCAACTACTACATATTCCACTACTACGGTACAGACGGTAACTTTACCTCCTGGGGCTAAGACATTACCTTATAATCCTAACAATAAGACTGTATTTATTTATTTAACTGCAACAGCTACAGGTACAGGATTTAATTATAATGGAACAGCATACGGACAAATGAAAATTTATGTCCCTGCCGGATGGAATGTGATGATAATTTTAACGAACGATCAGTCCATGCCACATAATGCTAATATAGTATTAAATAATACTCAAATGCCTAATAATCCGAATATTTCAAAGGATGGTAAAATCTTACTATATGTTGGTGATTCACCATCTGATTTTACTAACAATGGGGTTCAACAAGGTCAGACTGCAATTGGAATATTAGATAATATTTCGGCTGGTTACTATTGGATTGCTTGTGGAATACTTGGCCATGCCGAATATGGAATGTGGGCTGATTTAATAGTATCAAATTCTATATCAGTTCCATACTTCATAATTTCGTCTTCATCCTCTACAACATCTACGACCACATCGTCTTCAAGTTGGGGTTAAGGGAAAATTTTTTATTTAATATTTTTCTTAAATATCGTTATGATTAAAAGACTAGCAATATCCCCTATTTTTCTAGCAATCTCCTTAATAGCCTACCATTTCAGTAAGACTGATACCCTTCTTTACTCAACAATATCCACAATATCGTTTTGGACATTCATTATCTTAATTTTACCGACTTCTTTCTATAACTACATTAAGAATGGTATTATAAAAAATTGGAAAAGGAAAATATTTTGGTTAATAGTAGGATTATATATGGCATATCATATAGTTCTATATTCATTCTTCTTCTATATATTACTCCCTGGTTCAATTAGGGCTTTAAGTTTTAGTCTTTCCTTCAATGCAGGAATAGGTTACTCCATACCTCCTCCATTCACGTATTTTCTAGAATGGGTATCTAACAGCCCTGCAATATGGTTCTTTATAGGTCCTTATGAGGGAGATATCATACCCTTCTCCACTTTCATAGGAGTTATATTGGCACTATTAATAGGGTTAAATGCTATCGAAATAATGAAATTGTGGGGAATTTCAAATAAACCTGGTAAGTCAATTGTTATAGTTCCTTCCCTAGGAGTTGTATCTGGGTCATCTTGCTGTGTGTTCCTACCTAGTATAATAATGTACTCTATTGCTCTTTCAATAAGCTCGATTACAGCCACAATACTTTCCATTTTATCTTCATTTGTATATTTCGTATTAGCATATTACGCCTTACCAATAATCTCAGCAATTGTCCTATTTCACAACCTTACATTACTTAATAAATTAAACAAGAAACTATCGTTTACCAGATAGACTTTTGCAAGTTTATTAATTAATTTGCTAGATATTAATACATGTTTAAAGTAGAGTATCCAGCTACACAAGTAATTTATGGAGTTAACGCATTAGATTGGTTAGCAAATGTAAAAGGTAAAAGAATAGCTTTAGTTACTACGAGAAGTTTACTTAAAAGTAAGATTCTTGAACAAATATTAAGCTTTATAAATGCGGAGATAATTGAAGGACCCAGACAACATACTCCAGCAGACGATGTAAATGAATTAACGGAGAAACTTAAGGGATATGATATTGTAATAGGCTTAGGAGGAGGGAGTATAATAGATGGTATAAAGCTTTCATTCAATGGTTATTATATAGCTATACCTACTACTTTTTCTGGAGCAGAGCATACTAGATCTGGTGGAGCAACAGTCAATGGAATAAAGAAAAGTAGGATTGGAAAAGAGCCGGATGTGATAATCTTAGATCCTAGAGCTACCCTTGAGACGCCTGAATGGTTACTTATAGCGAGTGGGGTAAGGGCAATAGATCACGCAGTAGAGGCATTATACTCTAAAGACTCTACACCATTTACTGATTCCTTAGCAATAGAAGGGTACAAGAAGCTAGTTAAATGCCTAAGAGATCTGAATTCCCTTGATAATAGGGCATTATGCCAAATAGGTACATGGTTATCCTCATTAACGATGAGATATGCGAAAATGGGGATAAGTCATAATTTCGGTTATGTGTACGGTCCTAGATTTAACATACCTCATGGAGTAACCTCTTGTATCTCATTGCCATCAGCAATTAAGTTAAACTATAATGTTGCTAGAAATAAATTGAAGGAAATAGAGAATGAAGGAGAGCCATTGTACGAGTTCATGGATAAATTCCTAAAGGAGATCAGAGCTAGACGGAGACTATCCGAATTTACTACATTAGACGAGGCATTAAAATATGTACAAACTTTTGTTGAAATTGTGAACAATAGTGGAAATCCAGTTAAAATTGATATAGAAACAGCTAAAAGATTCGTGGAGGAGGTCTTTTAAAATGATAGAGTGGAAAGGTTTTGGGAAAAAATGGGATAAGTGTGAGGAGTGTTGGCTAGCTTATGAAAAAGGAATCCAACATGAAAATTCTTTAAACTGTTATAAACTGGGAATTCCAATAAATGCCATAAAAATTCCCCTAGATCAGTTTTTAAATATAGTTAAGGATCTGCCTGGAAAATATTCAATTTTTGGATTCCCCCTAAACCTCTTGAGTAGAGGAGTTATAATTTTCTATTTTGATACAAAAGAAGAAATGGAAAATTTTATAGAAAATATAAGGAAGTATATAAAAGATGAAATATCCTTAAGGGAAAAGAAGTTTTATGATATTTTTGTTAATGTAGAATGGATTGGAGGTATGAATTGGAGAAGGGGATGTCCAGAATACGATAAAAAGTTTGGTGACTGGAGAAGATGGAAGAATTATGAAAAACAAAATTACCAGTGCTCAAATGATAGATAGTATGTAAACACGTCTATAGAAATAGTTAGATATCAGCAGTTATCATATTTTCCCTTAGTAGTACCGAGTCTACGGTACTACCTAGAAAGTTTTTAACATTCTAGGTCATTTCATTAAAAGGTATGAAAAACGAGATCAAGGACTTGGTAGGTAGAGCTAAGGCAGAGCTCATAAACACCATCAATTTCGTAGTAGGAACACTAAGGATGCAAGGACTAACAAAAAAGGTCGCTATCGCACTAGCCTTAATCGCATTCATAAGCGATAGAGCTAGCGTGAAGAACATCTCAGAAACGTTCAACCTAGATTACAACAACCTACTCAAAGCGTTAGAGGAAGTGGAAAAAACGTGGACGAACTACCTAGACAAATTAAGAGAACTAATCAAAGGACCAGTAGTGATCATAATCGACGACACGTTCGACCACAAGGAATACGCTAGAGCTAGAAACAGAGCGAGCGGACAAGGAAACTACATCATGTGGTGTCAAGCACACAAGAGATTCGAATCCGGAGTCCAATTACTAACAATCGCAATCTACGATCTGAACACCAAGAAAACTTACATGATAGGAGCCTTCCCCTACGCTACTAGAGAAATGTACGAGAGGGGAATGGTGAAGGAGTTCCAAACCAAGATCCAGATGGCCTCTGCATTAATGAAGCTGCTGAGAGAGAAGTTTCAAGTGATGAGAGTCGTCTTCGACTCTTGGTATTGGTCGAGTGAGCTCGTAACTGACAAGGTAGTGTCTGAACTGAAGTCCAATAGGAGAGTCCTCAGAGTCAAGTCAATCCAGGGGACCCATGATGAGGTGGAGGGTCACCTTCACGTGGGCGATCTACCCCCTGGAAGTTATTTGGTTGACTTGACCCTGAAGGACAAGGTCATTACTGTTATGTTGTTCGTCGAGGAATATAAAGATTACGGCAGGAGGAACCTCTATACTACTGACCTATCCCTTAGCAAGGAAGAGGTTGAGGAGACTTGGAGGATAAGGTGGGAGATCGAGAAGTTTCACAGGGACATTAAGGCTCTAGGTCTTCAAGATACCTCTTTCTTCAAGAGGGTTAGGCTTCAAGGTTATGTCCTCCTCTTCGTGATGCTCGTTAACGCGGTTAGGGAGCTATTGGCCTCCCTTAACTTAAGGAGCGTTGAGGAGTTGTTGAGGTTCGTTGAAAGGCATTTAGGAGGGATAGTGGGACTAATGAAAATCTTTAAACTACGTTAAAATCTCATAACTGCTGTTAGATATTTAAATTAGATATTAAAGAACGAAAGTAGTTAGAATCTTTCTAACTAATCTTTATTAAGGGAAAAGCTTATTCGAAGTCGATATGTCTATTTCAATTTTTATCTTAGGTCTAAAAGGGGGAATAGGAAAGAGTAGACTATCTTATGAATTATCTAAATATATTTCTGGAAAGAAATTTAAAAAGGTTCTCCTGATCGATAACGATTCTCTATCTACTTTATCAAATGTTTTAGGGCATTATGGGGATGGATTACTGGATGGTTTCGATTTAAGATCTTCATTAAAAGAAATAGATGGTATTTTTATGCTCAAATTACGTAATAAAGTATATTTGTTAGATAAATCTTACGATAATGAAAGATTGGAGCAACTTAAATCTAT
This sequence comes from Sulfolobus sp. E5-1-F, assembly GCF_009601705.1. Lineage (NCBI taxonomy): Archaea > Thermoproteati > Thermoproteota > Thermoprotei > Sulfolobales > Sulfolobaceae > Saccharolobus > Saccharolobus sp. E5-1-F. The sequence goes on from NZ_CP045687.1 coordinate 542,935, forward strand.
CTTATCTAGAAATTGGGACTACATTATTGTGGATAATTATGTTGGGATACTAGAGGAAAATCCAATAATTAGGTCTGTTTATGAATTTTCTCACACTAAAATAGGTATTTTTATTAGTGACGATTTATCCTTAGATTCTACAATACGATACTCCATTAGTTGGAACCAGTTAGATTCTAAACATGTAATATTAATAAACAGAGTCTATGATACTGCTAATATAATAGATAAGACTATACTTGACCTTATATTAAACCAGAATTTAACTAATTATGTTAATGGGCTTAATGTAATAGGAACTGATAAAGCAGATATATCATGATATTTATGACTAAATTTTGACCTTCTATATTAAATTCGTACTTACAAGTTCTAATTTAGAACAACAAGAGTGAAGAGAGTATGGGAAGCATTAAAAAATATCAAAAAGGTATTTATCCTTGATATCTTAATATAATATATGCCTCTAGATTCTAGAATCAAAAAGTTACTAGAATCGGGTTTTATTATACCTATAGGTAAAGCCTCGGTAGATGAGGTTAGAAAAATATTTAGGCAATTGGCATCAGCAGCACCCAAAGTTGAAGTGGGAAAGGTAGAAGATATAAAAATACCAGGTAGTGAAACCAATATAAATGCTCGAGTATATTTTCCAAAGGCTAACGGTCCCTATGGGGTTTTAGTATATTTTCATGGAGGAGGATTTGTTATAGGAGACGTGGAATCTTATGACCCATTATGTAGAGCTATTACAAATGCGTGCAACTGCGTTGTAGTATCAGTGGATTATCGGTTAGCCCCAGAATACAAGTTTCCTTCTGCTGTTATTGATGCATTCGATGCTACTAATTGGGTTTATAATAATTTGGAGAAGTTTAATGGAAAGATGGGAGTTGCCGTAGCTGGGGATAGTGCTGGCGGAAATTTAGCAGCAGTAGTAGCTCTTCTTTCTAAAGGGAAAATTAATTTAAAGTATCAAATCCTAATTTACCCAGCAGTAGGTTTTGATAATGTTTCAAGATCTATGATAGAATACTCTGATGGGTTCTTCCTAACTAGAGAGCATATAGAGTGGTTCGGTTCTCAATATCTGAGAAGCCCTGCAGACTTATTAGATTTTAGGTTCTCTCCAATTATAGCACAAGATTTGAGCGGATTACCTCCAGCCTTAATAATAACAGCAGAGTATGATCCGTTAAGGGATCAAGGAGAGGCTTATGGAAATAAATTACTACAAGCTGGAGTACCAGTTACTAGTGTGAGGTTTAATAATGTTATACATGGATTCCTTTCCTTCTTTCCGTTAATAGAGCAAGGAAGAGACGCAATAGGTTTAATAGGCTCTATTTTGAGACGTGTATTTTACGAGAAAATTTAATAATCTTTTTTATTTTAATTTTAGTTTTAAGGCATTATTAAAAACATTTAAAAAGAGTCAACAACAAATTAAGACTATGAAAGCTGTTATTCTTCCAGCTCATAAACAAGGTTATAGAATCGAGCAGGTACCAGATCCTAAACCAGGTAAGGATGAGGTCATTATCAAGGTTAACAAGGCAGCCTTGTGCTATAGGGACTTATTACAAATAAAGGGATTTTATCCCAGATCTAAATATCCGTTGATTTTAGGTCATGAAGTAGTGGGAACTATTGAAGAAGTCGGAGAAAACGTTAATGAGTTTATGAAAGGAGATAGAGTTACATCAATGCTTTTTGTTCCTGATTGGTCATGTGAATATTGTAAAAGGGGAGAAGAGGTTTACTGTAAGAATAATGTTCTATACGCTCAAGAACTAGATGGGTTTTTCGCAGAAAAAGCTAAAGTCAAGGCTAGTAGTCTAGTCAAAGTTCCTGAAGGCGTGTCCGATGAGGGAGCAGTTATAGTTCCATGTGTTGCAGCAATGGTTTATAGAGGTCTGAAAAAGGCTGGAATAAAGGAAGGGGAAATTGTATTGGTTACCGGAGCAAGTGGTGGTGTAGGTATTCATGCAATACAAGTGGCAAAAGCTTTAGGGGCCAAGGTAATAGGAGTTACTAGTAGCGAGAGTAAGGCTAAGATAGTTTCCAAATTCGCTGACTACGTAATAGTAGGCGAGAAGTTCTCAGAAGAGGCTAAAAAGATAGGTGATGTTTCCATCGTTATTGAAAATGTTGGTCCCTATACATTAGAGGAAAGCATGAGGAGTTTAAGGAGTGGTGGTAAAATTATCCAGATCGGTAATTTAGATCCCTCTGTAACGTTCAATCTAAGGTTAGGCTATTTAATTCTCAAGGACTTAAGTTTAATGGGACATATAGGTGCAAACAAGAAGGATATAATAGAGACTCTAAACTTAGTTAAGGAAGGGAAAATAAAGCCGGTAATTGGAAATGAGTTTAGGTTAGAGGAATTTGAAAAAGCTCTTGATTTACTTAGCAATAATAAAAATAGGTATGGAAAAATATTGATCTCAAACTCTCTCTAGCACTATCGCTCCTCCTTGACCTCCACCAACACATAGTGTTGCAACACCGTAATCCTTTCCTTCTAGTATCAGCTGTCTAGCCAGAGTGCCTACTAATCTAGCTCCAGTAGCTCCTAATGGATGCCCTATAGCAATAGCACCTCCTCTCTTATTTACTGTGTTCTCGTCTAACTCCAATTCTTTTATGGCATTTAATACTACCACAGCAAATGCCTCATTTATTTCCCATAAATCAACTTTTCTAATACTTAAATTTGCCTTTTCTAATGCCTTTTTAGAGGCTGGAACTGGACCCTTTCCCATTACTGCTGGAGGTACTCCCGCAAATCCAAAACTCTTAATCTTAGCCATTGGAGTTAGTCCATACTTCTTTAATGCATTCTTTGACATCAGAAGTACATAAGAAGCTCCTGAATTCAAAGGTGCTGAATTTCCAGCCGTTATGACACCGTTAGGTTTGAACGCCGGAGGCAATTGAGCTAACTTCTCCAGACTTGTATCCGGTCTAACAGATTGATCTACATTTACTAGAGTCTTCTTTCCTTCAATTTCTACTTCTATAGGCAGTATTTCATCCTTGAAATATCCCTCTTGTATGGCTTTCCACGCTAATTGATGGCTCCTTAAAGACCATCTATCCATTTCCTCCCTACTTATTTTAGCTTCTTCAGCTAGTTTCTCAGCAGTTAATCCCATAACATATCCTGTAGTCAAATCATACTGAATATATTTACTATCAGTAAGAAACTTAGTGTTAATTTCAATGTGGGGATTATCAAACATTGGTGTTCTAGATAGTTTTTCCACTCCACCCGCTAATACTATATCAGCCATTCCAGTTGATATTTCCATGGCTCCTATAGAAACTGTGGTTAATGATGAAGCGCATTGCCTATCCACAGCCATAGTTGGTATGTTATATGGTAATCTAGCTGCGAAAACTTCATGCCTACCTCCAAAAGCCCACTGTTCACCTACTTGAAGTGCACATCCAGTGATTATCTCGTCTATCTCTTCAGCCTTAATTCCGTTTTTCTCAATTAACCTATTTATCACCATTCCAGCTAACTCTTCTGGTCTTATATTGTAGAATGGATCTTTTTGATAATCCTTACGAGAAAATCTCGTAAACGCTGTCCTTGCATAATCTACTAGATATACATCCTCTAACATCTTACCATCTACCTACTATATTATATTTTATTTGATAGATTATATAGCTTGCAGGAACTCAGAGATATCCACTTTACTATTGTATAACTTACTTAATGTTAACGCTCTCCTTAAGTGAAGATGAATATCAAGATCATCCGTAAATCCTATCCCACCATGAACTTGTATACCACTTAAGAGAACCTTAGGTATCTTCTTATTAGCTAGATCCTTAGCTATCCACACGTACTTTATGTTTTCGGCTGCTTCCAATATTAAAGATCTGGCTAACTCCACATCAATTGCGTCATTAACCACTCTATGTTTAATTGCTTGGTACGAACCTATAGGTTTACCAAAAGCAATTCTCTCCTTACTATACTTAATTGACATACTAAGAACTTCTTCACCGCTTCCTACCATCTGAGAAGCCAATGAAAGTGCAACTTCAGCGTTGTTAACTTCTATGTCTTCATGCTTTTCAATGCGATCTACCTTACTGATTTTCATGGAGTTATCAAGTGAATTGAAAGTGCGAATTGTGCAGTCTCTTCTCTGGATAAGCCTATTTCCTATTACTATATAATCAGCCTCATTAGCTGAGGGTACGAAATTTGAGTCAGATATTGCGATTTTAACTTCGCCGGAGTACAGTCTGTTTAAAATGTCTTTACTCTTAATACCCCTAGCTGCGACTATACTACTTACTACAATTCCGGGCAGTAATTTTCTACCGATAAACTCATTTATTATCACGTTATCTTTTAATGATAGCGTGGAAAGGTAAGGTAAGATATCAAGCTTAACTATTTCCTTCCATAGCTCCTCAGTATAACTCTTATTTCCTTCCATGACTGCCCTTAACTTCTTTGTGGACCATTTTGATTCCAGTAATTCATTTAAACTGCCTAAAATCAGCTTAAGATCCTCACTAATTTCGAAGTTAAGATCTAGAATCATCAAATCACCAAGATTCAATTACATCCAAATCCTTTGGTAATAATGTTTCCAATTTCATCTCCTTAGCTCTATTTATCGCATCAATCCTAGTATTTAAAAGCCTTTTAGCGTAGTCCACTAGCTCCATACCGGAGAGGCCAAAAGGTAGAGTTGTAACTTGAGGCATTGTGGGTTCAGAGAAGATTCCTATAGCATAAGGCGTAAGGTAATTTATGTGATCCATAGCAACCTTATATATTCCCTCTCCATATTCCTTTATTAATCTTGCGATTAAATATACTCCAAATGCTATATGTCTAGATTCGTCAGTAGCTATGAGGTTTACCATCTTAGCTAAACCAGGTAGGATTTTTCTTGTACTTGTTATACGCCTAAAAATATTGTAACCTCCCTCAGCTGCTACTCCTTCAACTATTAAATTATAAGTTACCACGGCTCTAACTTGATTTTCTGGTGAAGGATCTCTAGATAAATTCCACATGGCCTTTGGCAATTCTTCATAAAATATCTTCCTATAATTAGGCGAAAGGTCTTTTGTATATGCACTTAGATCTTCCATTACATTAACAACGTCGAAAAATCTTCTAAACGCTTCAACATGTTTAGCTTCCTCATAAACGAACTGTTCTAAATACATAACTTCCTCTACTTTTCCCTCTTTAACTAACGTCACAATTAGCGGATGAAGGTCCAATGCTACAGCTTCTTCTCCCGCAGCAAACTTTGAACCGACATTTATTATGAACATTTTCTCTAAATCATCTAATTTTTTCCAGTCTTCTGCATCTTTACTTAGATCTATATTGGCTGGGTCCCAGAAAAGTTTCTTCCCTAGCTGATATAATTTCATTGGGAAGAGTGACCAATTTAAGCCTCCAGATCTTATGGACTTAAAATACTCGTGTTTATATTCTTCAAAACTCATGCCCATAATTAACTATAAATGATTTGTTTATATTTAAATTTTGCCTTAGATACGATAAAATAAAGTTTTAGTTAAAGCATTAAATGAAAAAGATTCCTTAATTTATTTTATTCCACCTTTTATACTCTCTCCAGAATCTAACACGAAAACTTGTCCAGTGAGAGATTCTATCTTAAGAATTGCAGCAGTGAACTCAGCTACTTCTTCTGGGTCGAGAATTTTACCCATTAATGTGAATTTTTCACCAAATTCCTTTTCACTCATCCCTAACACTTGAAACATACTTTCACCGAGTTTTGTTTTTACAAATCCTGGAGCTATGGCATTAACTCTTATTTTAGGAGCTAGTTCTAAAGCTAAATACTTTGTTAACGCAATTACTGCAGCTTTCATAGCGCCATATATTGATAATCCGTAGGCTGGTGAGATTCCAGCAACTGATGCAACGTTGACAATAGCTCCTCCATCTCTCATTTCCTTTGCGAAACTTTGAGAGCAGTAAACTACAGATTTAAAGTCTGTTGAAATATGCTTTTCCAGAAGTTTATCATCTACGTTTAAAAAGGGAGAGTATAGTCCTAAGCCAGCATTATTTATCAATATGTCAGCTACTCTATACCTATCGATGGTCGCTTTAAGTAAAGTTTCACATCCCTCCCTAGTGGAGACATCAGCTAGGATTCCAATAGCTTCTCCTCCATTCTCCTTAATGATCTTTACCGTTTCATTCATCTCCTCAACTCTCTTTTTAGCGTTCACTACAATTAAACTACCCTCACTCGCTAATCTCACAGCAATAGCCCTACCAATACCTCTACCGGAACCCGTTACTACAACAACCCTATTCTTTAGAGAGTACATGAATGATAATAAAATTTTTAGCAATAAAAAACTTTCTAATTCCACCTCACTATTGCCCTTATATGTATTCCTTTCTTTAAATTCTCATAAGCCTCATTTATCTTGTCTGGAGTATAAATATGCGAAACTAACTTCTTAATGTCAATTTTCCCGGAAGATGTTAAGCTCACCAGTTCGGGTAAGTCAATTCTGGGTCTATAGCCTAAACTCCCTATAATGGTTATGCCTCTGGAGACAAACAATGTTACGGGGATTTGTGCCAATGTAGAGAATCCTCCTAGTCCAGTAACAACTATAGTTCCACCGGCTTTAACTATTTCCAATGATAATTTCAGATCTGGATAAGGTTTTGTCTCATACACTATGTCAGCACCATCTTCCAAAACTTCTAGAACTTTCGCTCTCGCATCGCTTTCATTAGCGTTAATAGTGTGAGTTGCACCTAACTCTTTAGCCTTCTTTAATTTGTTCTCATCTATGTCAACTGCAATGATCGGATTTAATCCAATTGCGTTGGCCAATTGTATTGCTGAAGAACCTACACCACCAGACCCCACTATAACAATACTCTTACCTGAAGTGGCATTCGCGCTCTTTAATGCGTTATAAGCAGTACCATATGCGCATGCTAGTGGTGAAGAATAATATGGATCAAGATTTTTGGCTAGAGGAATTACTGCTATCTCCGGGACAGTTAAATATTCGGCATGGCCACCATTAATACCAATTAGGCCTACTAGCCTTTTCGCATTTTCTTTACAATAATTCTCCTTACCACTTGCACAATATCTACATATACCACATGGCACAATCCAAGAAACTAGAACTGGATCTCCCTCCTTTAGTCCATATGGGTTCTTAACGTTACTACCTATCTTCTCCACCCATCCGGCTATTTCATGACCAATTATAAATTCGTTGGGAAGTGGTCCCACCAGTTCACCACTTAATAGATGCAAATCACTATGGCATATTCCAGTTGACGCTACTTTCACTAAGATTTCCCCTTCTTTTGGAGTAGGATTAGGAACTTCTTTTATTTCTAATGGTAATCCATACCCCTTATATACTGCAGCCTTCATTATCTCTTTCTATGCTTTAATACAATTAATCTCTTCATTTATAATAGTTGGCTTTTTATTCGATACTCCGCTATTAAAATATAAACTCGTCTAATGATATAGGAAACAATTTTAATGTGAAATTTTACACTGCATCAAAGTGTATGTAACATATCATACAAGCAAAACAGTCAACTTTTAATGGTAGTAGCCTCTACTATTTTCAAACAATTTATCTAAATTGATAGTCGAGTCAGAATTCAATCTAGCTTTTCATGAGAAATTAACAAGATTACCTTAGATCTTTCTCTTAATTCTTTCCAATCTTACTTCTTCATCAAGTCTTTTCATATTTTTCTCAATCTTTCTCCTTAAAGAAAATTTAATAAAAGAGGAGAATCTGCCTTCATATTCTAATATTACGCCTATCTCACCCTTTTTAAACAAGTTAAATTCCAAAACTCCACCTTCTCCTTTTTGTGTTCCCACACTATAAAACTTATAAGATACCTTGTTATCCCCTATATAGACAGTACCGTGTAAAATTAATGATGTGACTCCTAACGATATCAAGGTATCATATTCGTTACCCTTAACAGTACAGTTACTGTTTCAGCTCCTAATATCTTGTATAACGTAAAAATAGGATCAGAGAGAATTTTTACTAGCGCTTGTGTATCATGTTGCGTAAGGAATGTGAGTTCCATAGATTAATTTTCCTATTTATTCTTTTTATGCTTTTCTATTGCTAAATCAAAAAGAAGAAGAAAAAGATTAACTTAAGATCCTTTTAACTAAGTTCTCAGCTTCCTTGAAATTATAGCTCCTGAATAGTTCTATTTTGCTAGCCTCCATCGAACCTTCAGCGTGTATCATACCAGTAAGTAAATATCCAGTAACTGTACTAGCCCCTAATTCCTTAGCTAGTTTTAATACCTTTGCTCTTTCCTCACCATCCACTGAGCCCCTTAAGTATTTAACAATATTCTTCCCTTCCTCGCTTTCCAAATCTTCTTGAGACGGCATAGTAGCTATTATTCCCCCAGCAATATCAATTAAATCTCTTACAACATCATGGAAGTGCATATTTGAGTACAGTTTCCCTACATTAGTAAAAATTGGGTTGGGCACAGCTATACCCTCCATATTTACTGGATACACAGCTGCAGATATTGCACTACTCCTCATAATTTCCTTATAGAGAATTATATCAACTATATCATCTCTCACATGCTTCTCGTTCTCAATACCATTTACTTGGGATGTTACTATAGAAGTCCCCAAGAACAGATTCATAGTTGCTGATCTATACGATAATGCCGTAAATCTATGAAAGGTAGCAAATAACATTGCCAATGTTCCAGCATAGTCGTATTCCCTAAATAAAAATACCCTATCCCAAGGAACGAAAACGTTATCGAAGACAGTTAAAGTTTCTAGCTCATAATCTTTTCTACTGAGTATTGAGGAGGAATTTCCCTCAATTTCGTCGATTGGTCTAACATACATCTTCAAGCCTTTAGTATTTGCAGGAATTGCAAAAGCTACCGCGTAATCTTTATCACTATCCCTCATTGCTCTAGTTGGTATAACAATAATCTCATCAGACACTGCAGATTGGGTAGTATGGGCCTTGGCGCCTCTAACTACTATTCCATCGCTCTTCACGTCAACTATTCTAACGTACATATCTGGATCAACTTGTTCGGAGGGCCTCTTACTTCTATCTCCTTTAACGTCAGTCTGAGCAGTGGCTAAAGTTAGATCTTCTTTAGCAATTCTTTCAAAATATCTCTCTATACGCTTTGAGTAATCCGTTCCATATTTCCTATCGACTTGTTTTGCAGTGATCATAAGTGCAAATATCGCATCACTCCCAATTGCTTGTGAAATGTTAAATATACCATTACAATACATCGTTAAATCGTAAATTAACTTATGTCTATCCAATAAATCCTGTGATGTTAATGGTACCTTAAAGAACTTGCTTATTCTTCCCATTTTACTATCTTCATAAAGCCTATCAGGGTATTCATATAATTTAGCAGCATGTAATGCGGCTGTCTTTAAAATTTGGTGTGTTGTTATATCTTCTACTGGTTTTCCCCTATAATACATAGTTCTACCATCTCTCAAGGACTTTAGGAAATCTTCTTTTGATCTCATAAATAATATTACTCTGGATAGTCTATTAACTTTTTCTTTGCCTTTGGGAGTGTTCTCATGGGGAGTGTTCTCAAACAGTCATCTTATTCGATATCTAGTTGTAAAATTATATCAGACTAGAAATTTTTATAATTACTCATCTTAACCTATAGGTTAAGGAATTAGAACGCAAAGAATTGTCTCTGAAAAAGGTTTATGTGCGAGGATTACGAGATTCTCTGTGAGGCTATTACAGATGGATCCCGTAATCCTCGCACAATTATTCATTATGATTTTAAGAAATTTAAATCTTAAAAGAAAGTACGAGCTAAAGGATATTGCACTAGCGTTAGCATACTCCTTGGGAGTTCAGATCACGAAAATAGGAATCCCACCATCAACACTATACTACTACTTGAGGAAAGTTGGAATAAGAAGGAGAAGAGACCAACATGTCCATCATGCAACTCGAATAGGGTAGTCAAGAACGGCTCATCTAGAGGGAAGGCAAAGTATAGATGCAAAGTGTGTGGAAGAACGTTTTACAATACACTGAAGCACAGAATGAATAAGGAACAAAGGGAGAGAATCTTAAAGGAGTACTTGAACAGGATGAGCATGAGGGCAATATCAAGAGTTGAGGGAAAGCCATTAACTACAGCCTAGTGAAGAGGATTGGAGCAAAGGCCTTCACGAGCTTGGTAATATTGAAGGGTAAACTCAAGAGTTTCATGGCCAAGTCTACAGTATTTGACGAGTTCTGGACTTATCTTCGTGTTAGGCATGGGAAGGTTAGAGCGGATCTCTGGATTTGGACTGCTCTTTCTGATGGGATACCTTTTTACGAGTCTGGGGACAGAAGTTATGGAACTTTCCGTCTCCTCTTGAGCTGGTTACCTAGGAGTGGGGTAAATTATACTGATCACTACTGTGTTTATCAAGTTCTTGATAAACGCGTGGCGAGCAAGAAGTACACTTACATTGTGGAGAGCCATAATTCTTGGTGTAGGTCTCACCTTGCTAGGTTAGCTAGGGATACTAAGGTTAATAGGAGTCAGAGGATGGTGGATTACAGTTTAGCCTTGTTGAACGTTATGTATCCTCACGTGTTCTCAAGAGAGATAACGCCCTTAAACGAGATCTACTTGAAGGGAATACAGTATATTAGAGATAATTTGATATAATTTTACTAACAGTTCTCGAATAAGATGACTGAATGAGAACACTCCCAAATAAAACTCACCTTTCAAAAAATTTTATTAGTTATCTTTTCCTTTAACGCTACTTTTCGCTTTTTATAATTCCTCCTTAAGGTTGTTGCGGAGTTAGATGGATTTCGTTTATTTCTTCTAACCTTACTCCCACAGTCCTAGGAACAGTAAACCATAAGATCACTGCAGCTATAACTACAGGGAATGCCTCAATAGCCCATGCGTTTATTGGCCCAGTAGCTACTACTAGAGGGAAGAGCAATAATGGACCTATAGCTCCTCCAATATGCCCTAGTCCATCAGTAATAGCAAATCCAGTAGATCTGGCTGCAGTTGGAAATGACTCACTACTCATTAAATACCCAGCTAAGTATGACAGTCCACCTCCGATAGCATTTGTGATAAGGCCTAAGGTCAAACTCATACCTAGTAGATTAAAATGCACTGCAAAATATGCTGCAACAATCATACCTACTAACCAACCTATGGAACCTATTTGGGTCAGTAATCTCCTATCTACTCTCTCAATAAAGGTTAAAAGGAGAAACGCCATCAGAGTATCTCCCAAGGCCGCAAATCCGGTAAGAAGAACGAACTGGTTAAACATTGCCCCAGAGTAACCTATGAATTTTCCATAGTAATCCCATAATGTCGAAAACGTATACTGTACGAAGTAAATGAAGAACCAGAACAATAAGAGCACTATTAGGCGTTTCATAAATACGGGCTTAGCTAGTATTGAAAATGGATTTGTAGTCTGATAGGAGTAATTTATTATTTTAGGTTCTGGTAATGACTGTACTCCAGCTCTTCTCATAGCAGTCTCTTCCATTATTCTCACAATACTCTCAGCCTCACTTATCCTCCCCTTTTTAACTAGGAATCTTACAGTCTCTGGAGCTCTGATCCTAAATACTAGTGCGGCTACTGCCATTATGGCAGCTATTCCAAAGGCTAATCTCCATCCTATGGATGGTAAGCCAGTAACTAGCAATGCAGCAATTGTTGCACCCACACCAACTGCTATCCATCCAGCCAAGTATATCCAATTCGCATATTTACCTCTTTTTGCACTTGGAGCAAATTCGGATACATATACCATAGCTAAGTTTAAATCTCCTCCTATTCCAGCTCCCTCAATGAATCTAAATACTGCGAGCATGGGGAAGTTAATAGATAATGCCATCCCCAGACTACCTATAGCAGTGAGTAACACGGTGAGTATTAGAACGGGCCTTCTACCTATTCTATCTGCTAAGTAACCTAATCCTAGAGAACCAGGAATATACCCAAAGAGACCAAGGGAAGCTACTAGTGAAGCTTGAGATGCGTTGATAAAGGGTATATATGGTAGTGCTGCTCCTATATTTCCTACAGCATCATAGAGCGTTATGAAGTAGCTAAATCCTATAGCCCATAGTAGTGCATATGATAGTCCCCAAGTGGGTAATCTATCTATCCTAGCTAGATATTCATCTAACTTACTACTCATGCGATTAGTTATGTTGATTAATTCATAAAGATATCTTATGAAAGTCAATTTTGTAGATTTATACATCAATTCTATTGTAAGAAATTCTCAATCATTGTTTTAAATTATACTACATTCCTATATACTAACTTGTTAATCTAACTCATATTTAGAAAAAAGAGGTTAGTGCTACACTGACTGTGATTTTCTTATACTCATAAATAACAGTTATTTATAAGTAGGGAAAGTATTATTGTATGCTAATTCCCTTTAGAAAGGTTTATATACTATTAGAATAAATTATAAATTGACTCAGTAGTCAAAAAGGGGGGCTAAATGTATAGGTATCCTAAAACTGAAAAGGGAAAGGAGTCATTAAATAAGATATTAAATGCTTCACTCGAACTAATTTCGGAAAGGGGATTCCTGAACACCAGCATAAGTGATATAACTAATAAGGCCGGTGTAGCTTATGGTTTGTTCTATTTCTATTTTAAGAGTAAACATGATATACTAGACGAGCTAATTAGAAGATTCAATACCAGCATGAGATATTATTTAAAGGTAAATACAATGGGTATACAAAACAGGATAGAAATGGAAAAGGAAGGTTTAGCTAAATTTCTAGAATGGATGGATCAGAATAAAAAATACTACAAGGTATTTGTGGAGGCTCAGGTACATAGACCAGAGATGTATATATGGCATTTCACTAAATTGGCAGAGAGATATAAGATTGGTCTAAAGGAGGCTATGGATAGAGGAGAGATTGTTAAAGTGGATCCAGAATTATTAGCTTACGTGCTAATAGGAATTGGCGAGATGATAGGTAGAAGATATATTTTGTGGACAAATCAAGGATTAACCAAAAAACAATATGATGACTTGGCCATTCTCATAGAAAATATGCTAAGACCTAAGTAGGCTAAACAAGGAATTTTGTATTTATTTTACTTGAGATATTAGCCATTACCACTGAAGCAGTAGTGTATCTAGCTAGATCGAAAAGGCTACCCTTCTTAAGTTTTATTGTACCAGATAACAACGCTGATACTACTTGCAATTTACCGCTTATTATATCCTTCCATGAATTATAACTTGCTTCAAGTACGTATGGTGCATCAGCCTTGCTAATATCGGTGAAAAATTCTGTACCTTGGCATTTTCCATTATTTAGATATAGTTTCATTGCCAAAGTGTTAGTGCCCTTTACGCCTAAATAGTCCAACACTTGAGCAGGTATGTCGGTCGCTATGAATAAAATTGGTGATACCCACCCTTTCCCTGCCTCATTATATTCCTTGCTTTCATTTAGGAGTCTACACCATTCTTCTGCCCACTCCTTGCTAGGATACACAAACTCAGCCATAATAGAAATTAATATGGACTTCTATATAAGTATTATTAGAAAGCGAAATTTGAACAAGATTTTTTAATAGTAGTAAATTATGATTATTGATGATTGTAGGATTTGCTGGAAGATTATATAAAAATTATGAGAAAGATGGAATAGAGCTATTAAAGGAAACCATTGATGAGGCCCTAGAAATGGCAGGATTAAGCTATGCTGATATTAATGGGATAATGGCCAACATAGGCAGAGGTTCATTCCACGGTAATAAAACGTATTTAAATCCTCCAGCTCAAATAAGTGAATATTTTGGAATAAAGCCGAAAATTATAGACCATGTACAATATGGTGGGCCATCAGTATTATCAATGATATATAGAGCATATAAAGCAATCAAGGCAGGGGATGCAGACACAATACTTTGTATACAAGGAGGAAAGATATCTCATTTGAGAGATAACCATTTTCAAAAAACAGATATAATTGATAGTCCCTTTGATGACTACATTAAGATTTATGAGCAGATGTCTCCAATATCGGATTATGCAATGGTAGCTTATAGGCATTCGAAACTCTTCGGTACCACTGATGAACAAAGAGCAAAAGTCGCTGTAATGCAGAGATATAGTGCAAGTTATAATCCTAAGGCTCTATTTAGAAATCCTATTACAGTTAAGGATGTTTTACAATCCAGGATAGTTTCTTATCCTTTACATCTTCTTGAAATAGTATATCCAATTGATGGTTTTCACGTTTTTATAGTAAGTAGAAAAAGTAGTAAATCATCCCTTAGAAATATAGATATTTTAGCATATGGAGAGGCTCACTGGCCAAATCCACCAGCTGAATGGGATGATATAATATATACTCCAGCAATCGAAAGTGCGAAAAAGGCTTCATTTGACCTTAGCAAGGTAGATGCCTTTCAGCTTTACGACTCATTCACAATAACCGTAATGTTACAGATGGAGGATATTGGATTAGTTGAGAAAGGTAAGGTTGGACAATTTGTTGAATCTCATGACTTAACTTTCAAGGGTGATGTTCCTATCAATACTGGGGGAGGTAGTTTGAATACTGGTCAACCGGCTTACATGAGTGGTGGAGTTATTTTAGAAGAAGCATTGCTTCAATTAAACGATATGGCTGATGGTCATCAAGTTAAGGGAGCTGACGTTATATTCTTAAATGGAATTGGGTGGTGGAGTAGAAGGCATAGCGTAACTTTAGTATTGGGTGAGCGGAAATGAAAGATGATGAGATAAGAGAATTATACTTTAAATATTTCAATGAAGAGAAGCTACCATTCATTCAGTGTAATAAGTGTGGTTATAGGTTTTACTATCCAAGAGTATTTTGCCCTAAATGTCATTCTTCAGATATAGAAGTTAGATTTAGTAAAGGACATGGTAAAATATTTGCCATGACTAAAATTTATAGGAAAGACGGTAGTCATGTTGTTTATGGAATTGTAGAGCTAGAAGAGGGATTTAGAATGTATTCCAATATAGTAGAGGAGAGTCAAGCTGACATTGGAAAGAGGGTTGAATTAATATTTAAGGAGATAAACGGCAAGAAGTATCCCCTATTTAGGGTAGTCTAGCCCCTTAGTTTCATTTTTTATCTATAAAGGTAAAAAAGCTTAAATATAGAAAAGATCACATATTACATGTGGAGATAATAAAAGGTTTTCCTTCAACTATGATGGACGACTATCAACTTAATGTTGTACAAATATTGGAACATGCGGGTAAGTGGTATGGTGAGCAAGAAATCGTCTCTAGGAGGAAAGATAATACAATTTTAAGATACAATTATAGAGAAGCATTTAGAAGGGTTAAAAAACTCGCAAGTTCACTTAAGTCTTTAGGTGTTAAGGTTGGTGACAGAGTAGGTGTATTAGAATGGAATACACATAGGTTTTACGAATTATACTTCGCAATACCCGCAACTGGTGCAGTACTGTTAGAGCTAAATCCTAGACTTCACCCACTTCAATTGGCAAAGATTATCAACCACTCTAAAGTATCATTTTTGTTCTTAAACGAGGACTTCATTCCCCTAGTTGAGAGTATATCAAATAATATTCCATCAGTTAAGAAGTTCATATTAATTTCTGATTTAGAGAAGACACATCAAGGTAATTATTACGATTACGAGAAACTAGTAGAGGAAGGCGATGAGGAATACGAGATACCAATGTTTGATGAGAAGACAGCGTGCTATGCAGCATATACTACTGGTACTACAGGAGATCCCAAAGGCATATATTATTCACATAGATCGATAGTATTAAATACATTGGTAATATCACGTAATATTACAATAGATGATACTTTTATGCAATTAGTACCCATGTTCCATGTAAATGGTTGGTTGGGATTCATGGCTGCTACACTAGTTGGAGCAAAGCTTGTGTTACCGGGAAGATATACTGCTGAGAATCCGAAACCATTAGTTGACTTAATGATTAACGAGAAAGTAACAGTTACAGCTGGTGTTCCAGAAGTGTTTAGCTCTATTTTAAATTACTTAAGAAATATGGAAAACAAGCCATTATTTGTAAATTCCAGAATACTTATAGGCGGAAGTGAGCCTCCTCTGAGCTTAGTTTTAGGTCTAATGGAGTTTGGATTTCAAGTTGGTCAAGGGTACGGTGCTACCGAAACCACTCCTTCAGTTGCGGGTAGTGTTATTAAACCCAAAATAAGGGAGAAATATTCTGAAAAGGATATGCTAGATTTGTTAAGAAAACAAGGTATACCAGCTTTTGGAATTGATATAAAGGTTGTTGATCCATCAACTGGTAAAGAGGTACCACATGACGGTAAGACTGTAGGAGAATTATGGATCAGAGGGCCGTGGATCGCCTCATCCTATTATAATGATCCCAGAACAATGGAGTCGTTTGTTGGTGATGGTGTAGATAGATGGTGGAGAAGTGGCGATTTAGCTGTAGTAGATGAGCTAGGTTATATTAAAATAGTAGATAGAATAAAGGATGTTATAAAGAGCGGAGGAGAATGGATAAGTACTGTAGATTTGGAGAATCAATTAATGACTCATCCTGCTGTAGCTGAGGCTACAGTCATAGGTGTTCCTCATCCCAAGTGGGGAGAAAGACCATTAGCGTTTGTTGTGTTAAGGCAAGGATTCGAAAATAAGGTTAGCAAGGAGGAACTATTAAGGCATTTAAGTCAGAGGTTTGCTAAGTGGCAGCTACCTGACGATATAATATTTGTTAAGGAGATTCCTAAGACTAGTGTAGGTAAATTCGATAAGAAGGTTTTAAGGGAAAAATATAAGGATTTCTTTACTAGTGGTAGATAAGAAAATATTTAAAAGTAAAGAGGAGGTATTTAAACTATGAGTAAGAATGAGGATGAATTAGAAGAGTACAGAAATAAGGTAAGGGAATGGATAAGGAATAATGTACCCGAGGAGGTGAGGACTAAGGGAGACATGGCCCCTCCAGATGTCTTAAGGGAATGGCAAAGGAAAATATATGAGGCCGGATATTTAGGGGTCTCTTGGCCAAAGGAATATGGAGGATGGGGAGAAAATCCAATTAAAGAGATAATAGTTAGAGAAGAATTCGCTAAGGCAGGAGTACCCTATGCGACAGTTGGTCTAGGAGTATCCGTAGTTGGTCCGGCAATTATTCTTAATGGTACTGAGGAACAAAAGAAGAAATACATAAGGAGAATATTAACGGCTGAGGATATATGGTGTCAAGGTTTTTCTGAACCTCATGCTGGATCAGATTTGGCTGGCATAAAGACTAAAGCTGAGGATAAGGGAGACTACTTTCTAGTTAATGGACAGAAGATATGGAGTAGTTATGCGCATTTGGCTAACTATTGCCTTCTCTTGACTAGAACTGGCGATGTATCAGAGAGACACAAGGGACTTACCATGCTTATAGTTGATATGAAAAGCGAGGGAATAAGAGTAAGTCCAATCAAGCAAATTACTGGGAGATCAGAATTTAACACAGTATATTTTAATAACGTAAAGGTTCCTAAGGAGAACGTAGTTGGCAAAATAGGTGAAGGATGGAAAGTAGCGATGTCCACGTTAAATTATGAGAGGCTTAACATAGGAACAATATTGTTTACAGTAGAAAGACTCATAAGGGATTTGTCAATCAATAATGAGCAATTATTTAATATAGCAGAAGATATAATTGCGCTAAAGTCATTTTATAAAAGAATATTGGAAAGGTTAAAGAAAGGATATATTGCAGGTCCAGAGGCTGCAGTAATAAAGTTAGTAGCTTCAGAAGCAATACAGAGGGTTTACGAAAATGCCATGGCTAATGCTGAAATAGAAGGACTAGTTATGGAAAGAGAACCTGAATTTAGACCAGAGATAGCGTATGGCTTATTAGCCTCTAGAGCAATAACAATAGCTGGCGGTACTTCTGAGATATTGAGGAATTTATTAGGGGAAGTCGTCCTAGGATTACCAAAAGGTTAAATAAAAATAAAAAGAGAGAGAATAAAAAACA
The DNA here is from genome assembly GCF_009601705.1 of Sulfolobus sp. E5-1-F. NCBI lineage: Archaea > Thermoproteati > Thermoproteota > Thermoprotei > Sulfolobales > Sulfolobaceae > Saccharolobus > Saccharolobus sp. E5-1-F. The sequence continues at coordinate 561,047 of NZ_CP045687.1, forward strand.
TTATTCTCCTTTAAATTGCGGTTTTCTTTTTTCCAAGAAAGCTCTTACTCCCTCCTCTACATCTTTAGTTGTAAATAGAAGTCCAAATAGTGTTGACTCTAGAGTTTGTCCAGTCCAGATATTAGATTCATAGCCTAACTCTATAGCTAATTTAGCTGCTAATAGGGATATTGGAGATTTTTCTGCTATTTTTAAGGCTACTCTTCTCACTTCTTCCTCAAATCTATTGGCTGGAACTACTAAATCCACTAATCCCATCTTATAAGCATCTTCAGCTGAGACCATATCACCAGTATATATCATTAACTTTGCCCTTCCCTTACCAACTAGTCTAGGTAGTCTTTGTGTTCCTCCAGCTCCAGGTATTATGCCTATATTTATTTCAGGTTGTCCCAGTTGTGCTACCTCAGAGGCTATCCTTATATCACAAGCCATGGCTAACTCAAGCCCACCTCCTAATGCAAACCCATTTATTCCCGCAATTATTGGCTTAGTATAAAGAGCAATTTTGTTCACTACATTCCTTAAAGTCCTTAACCTTATTACGTCTATTGGTCTTAGCGTAGTGAATGAACCTATATCGGCTCCAGCTGAAAAAGCTCTACCATTGCCAGTAATTATAACAACTCTCACATCATTTCTGCTTTCCAATTCATCTAGACTTTTGTCAAGTTCACTAACTAACTCTGGATTTAGTGCGTTTAATCGTTCGGGTCTATTTAATATAATCCATGCTAATGGTGGTTCAATACGTAAGATAAGTGTATTTAGTTTCTTCTCCTCAATCTTTCCATACTGGTAAAATCCGCTCCCTGTCTTTATTCCTAACTTATTCTCATTTACCATTTGGGTTATCAATGGATCTGGTGAGAAAACATTATAACCAGATAATGCCTTCAGATCCTCCAAAGCCTTAAGGACATTATCAACACCTAACTCGTCTGCATATTGGAATATTCCTTTTGGAAGTCCTAATCCTAATCTCACGCCTAAATCTATATCATCCCTACTCGCTATTCCTTCTCTTAATAGTCTAGCAGCCTCATTTACACCTCCAGCCAAAATTAATGCGGGATTTAATTTATCAGCCAATTCCTTTGGCAACTCTGGTTTAACATATTTACCAGGCGCTGGATAAGTGTAGAAACCCTTACCGGTCTTCACACCCAATTCATTATTTTTAAACTTCTGCTCTATCAAACTGCATATAGGTATATTATCTCTTATTCCTAGTTCTTCTCTGGACTTCGAAACGTAATATGCTACATCTATTCCCGTGTAGTCTATTAATTCAAATACTCCCATTGGAAATCCCAATTTATATCTGGCAACTGCGTCAACTTCTCTGTAGTCTGCCACTTTCTTCTCAACTAATACGCATGAGGCAATATTTATCTGACCTAAAATCCTGTTTACAACGTATCCTGGTACATCCTTATTTATCATTATTGGCTGTTTGCCAAACTTCTTAGCTAAATCGTAAGTTATTTTAGCAGTCTCATCACTAGTTTTATCCCCTTTCATTACTTCTACAAGTTGCATTAATACTGGAGGATTGAAGAAGTGCATTCCCACAACTTTATCTTGTCTCTTAGTAGCTTCAGCTATTTTAGTAATTGGTAGGCTACTTGTATTTGTAGCCAATATTGCATGGGGTGGTAATAATTCGTCAAGTTTGGAGAAAACTTGTTTCTTTATGTCAATTCTCTCGGTTGAAGCTTCTATCGAAAAGTCTGCATCGCTTACTGTCTTATCCAATCCCACTATGGTAGTAATCCTTGACATTATGGTATCTACACTCTCTTTTAACTGCCCTCTCTCTTGTAACTTACTTAAACTCCATCTTATCCTTTCTAACGCATTGTTAAGTATATCTTGAGATATATCGCTTAAGTACACCTTATATCCAGAAATTGCTGCAACTTCAGCTATTCCATGTCCCATTGTTCCTGCTCCTACGACGAGAATCTTTTTAATATCTTCTACCTTCATCGGATATATATAAAGCGAAATAAGGTTAAAAAGTAATCTCAATTCATTCTTCATACAATTTTAAATATTTTACCCATTTTATATCAACTAATCATAGCATAATAAATACTATTATTGACATTTATCTCCTTTATAAAACCCTCCTCAACTAGATATTTAATATGTGATAATGTTTCTCCCATAGCTAATTGTTTATCAAAAGTTGAGAGCTCATCCCACTTCTTATACCAAGAAATTCTAGATGCAATATCAAATCCATTAGCCCTCCTTAAGGTCCTTAAAATATTTATTATTTCCTCTAGCCGTTTTTTATGATGTTCCTTTATTTCCTCTACCCTTTTACTTACGTCTTTAAACGGCTCTCCATGCGCTGGATATAATTGCTCAACATTTAGTTTTTCCACTCTATCAAGGCTTTCTAAATACGCCTTTAATGGATTATCCTCCAATCTTAACAACGATACGTTTGGCGTTACATCTTGTAATATGTGATCCCCACTAAATATTACTTTCTCGTAAACTAGGCAAATATGACCCATAGTGTGACCTGGAGTTAATAACACTCTCATTTGTTCTTGGCCTAATTTTATCACATCTCCATCCTTAACAGTATTGAAATTTACGCCGTCAATAATTTCACTAAATCTACTCCGATTTCTAAGCATTCTCTGAATAAACTCTTCTGGAAAACCATTTGCGAGAAAATATTGTCTCATTTCTCTTTCATATTCTTCACTAAGCAAGTATGTTATATATTCGTACTCCTTTTCCGAGATCAATATGTTACTCTTATCCTTAAACAATCTAACTAAGCCCATGTGGTCTGGATGATAATGAGTAATTAAGACGAAGGTTGGAAAACCATGAACTTTCAAATAACTTGTTAAAGCGATTATATCTTCTTGAGTAGGTAGCCCAGTATCGATTAATATGCTTTCTTCATTGTCTTTTACTAAATATGCGTTTATGTACTTTAAGGGCCCTTGCATTGGTAGCTTTAATGTATATATCATCACACACTCAATCTCTCTTAACTAGCTTTAAAATTTATCCCTTAAGTCCAATAAAGCTATTTTACTTTTTCTCTCTTTTATAAACTGAATAAATATCTAATTAAATAGTTAAAAATTATCATTACTGGGACTAAAACTACTTAGATTATACTATTTATTTCAGTCAAGACTCGTATTACTGACAAAGATAGTACCTAACTATACAATATATGTATAAATCTACAAAATTGACTTTTATAAGACATTTTTATAAATTAATCGGCAGAAGTAGTCTCATGAGTAGTAAGTTAGATGAATATTTAGCTAGGATAGATAGGCTACCAACTTGGGGACTATCATACGCGCTACTATGGGCATTGGGAATAGGATACTTTGCAACGCTATATGACGCAGTGTCCAATTTAGGTTATGCTTTACCTTTCATCCCTTTTATAAACGCGATACAAGCTTCAATTATTGTTTCAGTAGGATTGGCAGGTTACATCATAGGCTCAATAGGGCTTGGCATTGCATCAGATAGGATAGGTAGAAGACCAATATTGGTATCCACATTTGCGCTTTTATGTATTGGAAGTTTAGGTATGGGTTTATCTACCAATTATTTCATACTTTTAGTTTTTAGAATCATAGAAGGTATAGGTATTGGTGCAAGTCTAAATTTAGCTATGGTTTATGTTGCAGAGTTTTCTCCCAGTATGAAAAGAGGAAAATACGCTAATTGGATTTTCATCTCAGGTTGGACAGCAGTAGGGGTAGGTACAGTGGCCGCAGCTTTCATCGTTACTCTAACTCCAGCAGTAGGTTGGAGAGTAATTTTCCTTATCCCTGGAATCTTATCACTTATAACTACTGTTATTTTAGCTATTTTGTCTCCAGAAAGTATTAGAATATTAATAAGGAAAGGAAAGGTGCAAGAAGTCGAAAAAATTGTAAATAAAATGGAAGAAGTAAGTATGAAAAGGGCTAAGGTGGAATCACTTCCACAGCCCAAAATAGTTCATTATGAGGAGATTCCATCTTCTAGTCAGCTTAAAATACTAAGAGAGCCGAAATATCTTAAACGCCTAATCTCGCTCATAGTTTTTTGGTTCTTCATCTACTTTATACAGTACACATCCACTGGCCTTGGTCCCACATTCGTAAAGGTAGTAGTGGGCTTTTCTTCTGCCCAGTACGCGGAATATATCAGATTGTCGGGGTTTGCAGCTATTGGCGCTACCATTATCTCATTTATTCTATTAGGGGTAGTAGAAAGGACTGATAGAAGGCTACTAACCCAGATTGGAGGAATAGGGTTCTTAGTCAGCTCTTTCGTATCTACATATTTACTTCTTAACAAGGAACTTATAACTTGGTTTATAGCATATTTTCTATTGGAATTCGTTGTTAACCCACCATACTTAGCTGGATATTTGATGAGCAGTGAAGCATTCCCAACAGCGGCTAGATCAACGGGCTTCGCAATAACTGATGGTATAGGGCATTTAGGTGGAGTTATTGGGCCTCTACTTTTATTTCCTCTAATAAAAATAATAGGTCCTTTACCAGCATGGGTAGTTCTAGGTCTTCCAGTTCCGTTCGCTGCTGCACTATTATGGTTTACTATTCCGAAGACGGTAGGTGTAAGACTTGAAGAGGTTAATGAAGCCTTTAAAGAGAATACGGGAAGATAAAGCCTTTCTCTAAAATGGCCTTGGCAAATCTTTGAGAGCTAATAGTGAAAGCTTCTTAAAATTAGATAGTAAACCATATATGGAGTCAAAAATATAAGGTTAATTAGGTGGAAAAATTCCTCTAGATCCAGAGGTAAGAAAGTTTTTAGACTACTTTTATAAGTATAACGTTTTAGATTTTTCAAAATATTCATTACAAGAAATTAGGGAAAAACTCAATAAGCTTTTAGCAGAGGCAACTCCGAAGGATCCAGTATATAAGATTGAAGATAGGAAAATTAGAGGTTCAGAAACTGAGATACCTATAAGAATATATTATCCAGATGATAAAAAGGCACATCCCATTATTCTCCACTTTCATGGTGGCGCTTGGATTTTAGGCAGTATCGAAACTGAGGATAGTGTGTCTAGAATATTAGCTAATTCTTGTAACTGTATAATTATTTCAGTTGATTACAGACTTGCGCCAGAACATAAGTTTCCCGCAGCCGTAACTGACTGCTTCGATTCGATTAAATGGGCTTATGAGAATGCTGAAAATATAGGTGGAGATAAAAATAGGATTGCAGTTTTCGGGATTAGCGCTGGAGGCAACTTAGCAGCAGTCACATCTATTCTTTCCAGAGATCATGGGATAAAATTAAAGGCACAAGCACTTGTGGTTCCATTCGTATATCTAGATTTAGCCTCTAGATCAATGACTGAATATAGAAAAGGTTATTTCTTGGACATCAATGTACCAATAGATTACGGAGTAAGAATGTACATAAGAGACGAAAGGGATATCCTTAATCCTATGTTCGTCCCCTTAATTGCAGAAAATCTTTCAAATTTACCACAAGCTATAGTTGTGACTGCAGAATTTGATCCCCTAAGAGATCAGGGAGAAGCTTACGCTAAAAGGTTAATGGAATCCGGAGTTTCTACTTTAAGCTTTAGAGTGAATAGTATGGTTCACGCTTTTTTAGGTTCACCTAACGTGAGTAGATTAGTTACAATTATGATCGGTTCTGCGCTAAAGGATATCTTAACAAGGGGTTAACTTGAATGTATGAAGAATGGAAAATTGTAAAAAAGGACTCCCCAATCTTAGGTAACGATGAGCTTGTAGAGAGCATGTGGAGGATAAAGAGGGAGGGTTCGCCATACGATGTTATATCCCTTCATAAGGTAAATTTTGTAGGAGGTGGTAATGATGCTATCTTTATACTGCCTGGTACATGGTCTAGTGGAGAACAATTAGTATCAATAAGTTGGCATGGCGTATATTATACAATACCAGATTATAGAAAATCTATAGTACTTTACCTAGCTAGAAACGGATTTAATGTTTATACAATTGACTATAGAACTCACTATGTTCCCCCATTTCTAAGAGATAGGCAGCTCTCCTTTATGTACAATTGGGGATGGAGTACGTGGATAAACGATATCAAAGAAACAGTTAGTTTTATTAAAAGAAATTCGCAGCAAGAGAAAATATTTTTAGCAGGAGAGAGTTTTGGAGGCGGAGCGGCCCTTAATTACTCCTCTATATATTGGAAGGATGACATTAAAGGGCTAATCCTATTAGATGGAGGTCCCGTTAAGCATGGAATAAGACCAAGATTTTATAATCCTGAAGTAAGTAGTGTTGAGGAAATGGAAGCTAAAGGCATCTACGCTATACCTAGTAGAGGCGGGCCAAATAACCCTATATGGGCTTACGCTTTAGCAAATCCAGATATGCCAAGTCCAGAACCTAAATATAAGACTATAAGTGATTTCTTAATGGATAGTTTATATGTAACTGGCTCAGCGAATCCTTACGATTACCCTTACTCTAAAAAGGAGGACATGTTTCCAATATTAGCCTCTTTCGATCCTTACTGGCCATATAGGTTAAGTCTGGAAAGGGGATTAAAATTCGATTATAAGGGGATACTCGTACCTACTATAGCATTCGTTAGTGAAAGGTTTGGCCTTCAGATCTTTGATAGTGAGAGATTACCTCCGAATAGTGAAGTCATCTTACTGAAAGGATATGGCCATTTGGATGTCTATACTGGGGAAAATAGTGAAAAAGACGTTAACACCTTAGTGTTGAAGTGGTTGTCACAACAACGTTAATTACTTCATCCCCCTCTCTTTTCTCTATATTTAATCATTTCTATCAGTATTTCTTCACTATTTTTTAATTTTGAGGCTGGAGGATCCCCTTTCAACTCACTATATGCCCTAGCTAAATTTCCAACTATTCTCTCCTTACTTATCCACTCCTCATATTTGCCCAAATTTATCTCATAAGCGGCCTTAATAGGATCATCAGTAACCTTCATCAATTTTCTTGCCTCATCTCTCACAAAAATTAAGTAATCCCTTGATTCGTATAAAGCCTTTCTATTATAACTCACCTCACCGTGACCCGGTACATAAACCTCTGCGTCGAGACTAGCTAAGTTCTCTAACGCATTTATATATCCTTGGATATAACCCATTAAAGCAAATGGAGTACAAGGTGGAGAAAAGAGAAGGTCACCAGTAAATACAACCTTTTTGTTGGGAATATACACGTAGATATCACTAGTAGTATGGGCGTAGCCGACGTATACTATTCTAACTTCTTCATCATCACTAATAAATATCCTCATCTCGTCATTAATTACTACTTCTTGAGGAGTGTATTTATATCCTGAAAAATTTATTGTACTAAATAGCTTTTCATAGGGATTAGTCCCTCTTTTCATTCCCTCTACTACTTTCTCCCTGCAATTTTTATGGCAAATAGTTATTGCGTTAGGGAATAAGTGATTAGTCCACAAGTGGTCCTCATGTTCGTGAGTATTTATCAAGTACTTTATTGGCTTATCCGTTACTTTCCTTATTTCAGAAATGAAGTGTTTTGCCATTTTCTCATTTGTTAATGAATCCACTACTACGGCGTAATTTTTACCTATTATTACCCCCGCATTGCTTAAGAACCAATCGCCATTAGGCTGAATGAAAGCGTATACGTTATCACTTATCCTTTCGAACTTATATTGAACTTCCATAGTAATATATATTACCTTTTTTGATTAAATATTTTTTAGAGAGCATGAAACTACTAAGTTTTATTAAGGATAATAGGGTGAGAAGTGGTGTCTTAGTTAACGATGAATATATAGCAGATCTGAATACCTCTTGTTACCTAATGCTGATTGAAAAAGGGGAAGACGAGCAGTTTGTTGAGAGATATTGTAATGCAATAGTCCCCCCAGATATGTTAGGAGTACTTCAAGCTGGGGATCTGGGATTAGAATTTATTAAGAAAATTTTGGAATGGTCAAAGAAAAGAAATGACGTTCTTTACAATATTAAGCAAGTTAAGCTAAAGGCACCCCTATTAAGGGCTAATATGTTAAGGGATTTCCTAGCATTTAAAGGTCACGTTGAGGCTACTTATAAGAGAAGAGGACAGTCGATACCAGAAGAGTGGTTTAAGATACCTATTTATTATAAAGGGGATCCAGCAATATTTTATGGGCATTTAGAAGAAGTACCTTGGCCAAAGTACTCTAATCACGTTGACATAGAGCTAGAAATAGCTGCTATAATATATAAGAAAGGAAAGGATATTGATAGGAGGAATGCTAGAGAGTATATACTAGGTTTTACTATTTTCAATGATTTTAGCGCAAGGGATATTCAAATGGCTGAGATGAAAGGTTTACTAGGTCCTGCAAAGGGTAAAGATTTCGCAAATGGATTGGGACCTTGGATAGTAACTAAAGACGAATTGCCGGATATTAAGGGATTGAGAGTTTACGCCAAGGTCAATGACGAAGTCTGGTGTGATACAAGAGCAGAAGATATGCAATGGAGTTTTGAAGACATGATTGCATATGTGTCTCAAGATGAGTACATTAGATCTGGCGATGTTTTCGGAAGTGGTACTGTAAGTGGATGTACTGGGTTAGATATAGGCAAATCGTTAAAGCCAAATAGCAGTATAGAACTATACGTGGAGAAGATAGGGATTCTGAAAAATATCATAGTAAAAAATCAGTAAAAATTGTTAAACATTTTTCTAATCGATGATGCAATATGATGTATTGCTTCTCTTCCGGTATCTAAATACTCATAGAAGCTCACGAAACCGTGTATCATGCCGTTATATCTTAGGCTTATCGCCTTTACTCCGTTTGCTTTTAGTTTATGAGCATACATTTCACCTTGATCTCTCAAGGGATCATATTCGGCTGTAATTACTAACGCAGGAGGGAGGTTTTGTAGTTCAGCCAATATTGGCGAAGCTAAAGGATTATAATAATCGCTATCGTCTTTAACATATTGCTTATTGTACCATAAAATTCTCTCATAGGTTAGGAAATAACCATCACCATAATTATACATTGAGGGAGACGAGTCTAACATGTTAACTACGGGATATATCATTATTTGATATTTCACAATGTTTTCTTTATTATCTCTATCGAGAATACTAACTACTGCGGATAAATTTCCGCCTGCACTATCTCCCGCGACTGCAATTCTTGACGTATCTATTGATAACTTTCCTCCATTATGAGCTATCCACTTAACTACGTCGTATGCATCATAAACTTGTGTGGGGAATTTGTGTTCTGGAGCTAATCTATAATCAACCGAGACTACTATGGTATTTGATAACTTTGAAATTAGCCTACATATACTATCATGAGTATCTAAATTTCCGTAAACGAAACCTCCTCCATGATAATACACTACAGCGGGGAGGTTTTCCCTTTGGCTTGGAAAATACACTCTTATTTTTATATCCCCATTCCTAACCGGGACAATCATGTCACGAATATTATATAGCTCAACTTTTTCGTTATTGAACATCTTTATAAAGAGATCATTTCTGACTTTTCTGAACTCTTGGGGTGTTAAAGGAGTTGTAGGTAATAGTGAGTTCATTTTAGTTAAGAGGTCTTTAACCTGTGGATCTAGTGGCATGATATGATAAAAAATGTTAAGTTAAAATAAATATTTAGCTGAAGAACTTTTTGGGATTCTCCTTAAATATTATATTTATGACCTCTTCATTAACTCCATTTTTCTTTAAGAACGGTATAGTATCCTCAAATATCAGAGTCATACTCCATCTTGGAGCAAGTTTAGGTTTAAGCTCTGGTTTAGCAGTCCCCCAATCAATTGTGCAACAATAATCGTGTGAGATCATTATTCTATCCGAATAACCATCTTTAATTAGTCTTAAGGTAATTTCATTTCTCTTATCAACTGGTAAGAATAAATCTAAACCATATCTATCTAATCCAACAAAGGATCCCTTATCTGCTATCCTCTTTATATAATTTATATTATCAGTATCGCCTAAATGCCCTATTAATATCTTATGTGGATCAACACCTTCTTCAGTCAGTATTCTTTGTTGCTCTAATCCAGTGTTGTTGTGAGCGTTAGAGTGCGTAATTATGGGAACTTTAGTCTCCTTATGGGCTATAGCAGCTGCTCTTATTACCTTCTCCACATCTTTAGTAATCCCTGGCTCATCTGCAGCTATCTTTATGAAGCCTGCCTTATTAGAAGTACCTTGTATTCCCTCTTTTATATCATGAATGAATAAGTCAGCTATCTCATTAATTGATCTATTTAAGAAATAGAAAGGTAAATCAACATATATGTAAATCCCAGTCCCTGCTACTAAATTTATCCCAGTGGCCTTTACTACCTTCTCCATAAATCTTATATCCCTACCTAATCCCATTACTGTAGGATCTACTATAGTCCTCACTCCAAATCCCATAGCTCTCTTAACTTCGTTTACCGCATTTCTGAACTCTTCTTCTTCATTGTATAAATGGGGCCATTGCATTCTAACTGCTTCGCTAAAGACTCTCAAATGTTCGTGTATGAGCGTAAATCCCATATCCTTAGCTTCTATTGGTTCCTTTCCAACTAAAGGTATTCTCATACAAATAGTTTATTTTTATCCATAATAGATAAGCTTTTCTGTGAATAAAGGTTTATTAGTGTGTATATTTAAATTTTCTTATGAATCAAAGTATACCACTTGATAGACCTTGGTTTAAATATTGGCCACCTAAATTACCTAAGACCTTAGATTACCCAGAGGTTCCCTTATTCAATATTGTAGAAGTCTCCTCGCAGAGATATCCCAATAAGACTGCTATAATATATTACGGTAATAGAATAACGTATAAGGAGTTATGGGAAAGCATAGTTAGATTTTCATCATTTCTATTTAATGAACTTAAAGTTAGAAAAGGGGATAGAATAGCAATATTTATGCCTAACTCAGTACAATGGATCATAGCTTATTTCGGAATCCTTAGGGCTAATGCAATATTGGTTCCAATAAATCCATTATTAGCGGAAGACGAGCTCAACTACATACTTAACGACTCTGGTTCGGTTGGAGTAGTCACTTTATCCTCATATCTTAGTAAGGTAATGAAAGCTAAAGAGAATACTCAAGTTAAATGGGTTATAGCGGGTAGATTTAAGGACTATCTTCCAGAGCAACCAGAAATAAAAGTCCATCCATTAATGCAGAAGGAGCCAGAGTTAAGTAATGACGTAATCCCTTGGAAGGAAACTTTAAGAAACAGTTATACTCCACCACCAGTTGAGGTAAATGCAGAAGATATTGCAGTGCTTCCATACACTTCTGGTACAACTGGATTTCCAAAGGGCTGTATTCATACACATTCAACCATATGGCCTACAGTTTTGGGTTCAGTTATCTGGAATATGCTAACGCCTTCTGCAGTAGTTCTATCATCATTACCCATATTTCATGTAACTGGCTTCGTTCATAGTTTGAATGCTCCATTATATATCGGGAGTACAATGGTTTTACAGTCCATTTGGGATAGAGAAGCAGCGTTAGACGCAATAGAGAAGTATAAAGTTACCCATTGGACTAACATATCCACTATGGTTGTAGATTTGTTAGCAACGCCTGGTATAGAAAAGAGGAACTTGAGTTCCCTAATGTTAATAGGAGGTGGAGGTGCTCCAATGCCAGAGGCTGTCGCCAAGAGGCTTAAGGAGTTAACTGGTTTAGAATATGTAGAGGGTTATGGATTAACTGAAACTATGTCCCAAACTCACGTTAATCCTCCACACAGACCTAAGTTACAGTGTTTAGGGATTCCGCATTTCGGAGTTGATGCTTTAGTAATAGATCCATCAACTGGCGAAGTGCTTCCACCTAATAAAGAAGGGGAAATAGTAGTTAGGTGCCCTAGTTTATTTAAGGGTTATTGGAAAAAGGAGGATGAAACTAGAAAGTCGTTTATAACTGTTAATGGTCAAGAGTATTTCAGAACCGGGGACCTTGGATACATGGATGAAGAAGGGTATTTCTTTATCGTGGATAGGATAAAGAGAATGATAAATAGGGCAGGATATAAAGTATGGCCAACTAAGGTAGAAAACAAATTATATCAACATCCAGCAGTTTTAGAAGCGTGTGTAGTCGCGACACCAGATCCAAGAACCAATGAGGAAGTTAAGGCATATATAGTATTAAAACCAGAATATAGAGGAAAAATAACACCTGATGAAATAAGGGAATGGTGCAAACAACATATGAGTGCTTATGAATATCCCAGGATTATAGAGTTCGTTGATTCATTACCAAAAAGTGGATCTGGAAAAATATTGTGGAGAGTGCTTCAAGAAAAAGAAAAAGGAATTATGAATAAATAGACTAATTAAACTTTTTATTACAATAATGTTAATTATTACGAAATTATGATAATTTTGAGGAGATACAGTTTATAATATGAGTTATATTGGGCTCAGCAATTCTTCTAATGTTTTCCTCTCCTAAAAGTTTAGATAACATTCCAAGATCTACCTTAGCTAGCCAATTCACTCTAGTAATCTCCCCAACTTCCTCTAATGCCATGGTAATATTAAACTTTATTCCAACTCCAGCAGATCTACCATTACCACTTATCTTTATGTTATTCTCTTTTTCGAGGATATTAGCGTTTATTAAGGCAGTTAATGTGCTCATATGGGGTATTTTCATTTGCGACACATCTAGCTTGAAACTAGCTTTAAATGTATTATTTGCTATCTCATAGCTCTGCAAGCCAGGAAGGCACTCAGCGAACTGTTTAGGATTAATTAAAAATTCCTTAACCACGTTTGTCTTTTTCTTTACGTCAAAAATTCCCTTAAAATCCATTTCTATATCCTCCCTTTAGAAATTAGTGATAAAAGGATATATAGTGAACTCAAATACCTTTCCTCATCTAACGATCCTTTCCTATCTAAAATACTCTTCACTACTACTTTAGGTATCCCAATCCTTTCAGCGTAATCTAATAGGTTAATATCAAGAGGACTTATTAGCTTAGTTGTCGCAGTTTTACTCACGCTCTTTATGCCTAGTTTAGAAGAAACTAAATCAGCTACTTTCTCTCCAATTAGTCTTCCAGTTGTAAACTTACCCCCAATTACGGATACTAATCCTCTTAACCCATTTTCTTTTTCATGGTCGATTATTCTGAAATCTCTAGTAGCCTCTCTTGCAGATACTTCACTTTTAATTAAGGGTCTTATGGAGGCATAAGCTCTAACTACCCTCATATTCTTCAGCTTCGGTATTAGGTAAGCTCCCTCACTTACTAACATGTTAATATCTTCATCTGATATAGCGAAGCTATCTATATCTTCGATAATTGTAGCTGTAGTTCCTAGAATGGACGAGTCACCATATGGTACAATTATATCTCCATCAGAGGGTGGTCTTAATCTATTAATAACCATATTATTAACTCTCTGTTCAAATACGACCATAATTCCCGCAGTTGGCATTATTGGCATTTCCTCTAAACCAGCCATCTTTATGATTTTGAATGACCAAGGGCCTGCAGTATTAACTATAAAGTCGGATTTTATCACATTAGTAGTGTTGTTTATTTTGTCGAAAACCTTAACTCCCTTAAGGCTATCGTTTTCCCTTATTAGTTCGACAACCTCATTATATGTTAGAATCTTCGCCCCGTGTAACGATGCAGTAACTGCAACGCTAGCCATTAGATCATAACCATAAACTACTTTGTCCGGAACCCAAATTGCAAGTTTTGTATCTCTGTTAATATAAGGTTCTCTTTGCAATACTTCTTTAACATCTATGACCTTTTCCTCGATCCCAACATTTTTTAACGCTTTTATGAAAGTTTCAGAGAATTCCAAGTCATTGTCAGTAATGCCAAGAAATACTCCACCCGTATCTTTTACTGTGTGAGGAGCTATTTTTGATATTATTTTATTCTCTTGGATACACTCCTTAGCGGACTCGGGATCAGTTACTGCATATCTAGCTCCACTATGAAGAAGCCCGTGAAATTTTCCAGAAGTTCCAGACCCTATATCACCTCTTTCTACCAATGCTACATCTATTCCCCTTAACGCTAAATCTAATGCAGTAAACAAACCGCTTATCCCTCCCCCAATCACTGTAACTGTAGCTCTAATTTCCATAGTAATGAGTTGTGAGGTGAACATTAAAAATTTTGATATTGGTTAACTCCCTAGAAATATATCACTTGTAAATCTTATTTTTAAAAACGTATCTAACAATTAATGCTAATTAGATGGAAATCTAAATGAACTTTCAAGATTAGCTAAAGGAGTTAAATAAAAGTTATACAAATAACTTTCTGATGGCCAATAACTTTATCTTAGCAATAGATGAGGGAACAACAAGTGCTAGAGCAATAATTTATAATCAAGATTTAGAAATAGTAGGAATAGGCCAACGCGAGTTCCCTCAATATTATCCACAGCCGGGGTATGTAGAGCATAATCCAGATGAGATATGGTATGCACAGATGTTAGCTATTAAAGAGGCAATGGAAAAGGCAAAGATTCAAGCTAAACAGATTATTGGAATTGGAGTAACTAATCAAAGGGAAACAACTATATTGTGGGATGTAAAAAGTGGAAAACCAATTTACAATGCAATAGTTTGGCAAGATAGAAGAACATCTAATATAACAGATTGGCTAAAGGCAAATTACTTTAGGATGATAAAGGACAAAACTGGACTAGTCCCTGATCCTTATTTTAGCGGATCTAAAATAAAGTGGATATTAGATAATATCCCTAATGCAAGGGAGAAGGCTGAAAGAGGAGAGATAAAGTTTGGAACTATTGATACATATCTAATATGGAAATTAACTAATGGTAAGGTTCACATAACTGATTACTCAAACGCCTCTAGAACTATGTTATTTAATATAAATAATCTTGAATGGGATAGTGAAATATTAGAACTATTGAAAATTCCGGAGAACATATTACCTGAGGTAAGGCCCTCGAGTGAGATCTATGGTTATAGTGAAGTTTTGGGATCCTCAATTCCAATATCTGGAGATGCTGGGGATCAACAAGCTGCACTATTTGGGCAAGTAGCCTACGAAGTGGGTGAAGTAAAGTCAACGTATGGGACTGGAAGTTTTATCTTAATGAATATAGGTAGTAATCCAATTTTTTCAGAAAATTTATTAACTACTATAGCCTGGGGTCTGGAGGATAAAAAGGTTACATATGCTTTAGAAGGGAGTATATTCATAACTGGCGCAGCAGTACAATGGTTTAGAGATGGGTTAAGGGCAATAGACGTATCGGATGAAATTGAACCACTAGCTGCAAGTGTTCCAGATACTGATGGTGTTTATTTCGTACCTGCATTTGTTGGTCTAGGAGCTCCATATTGGGATCCTTATGCAAGGGGATTGATAATAGGCATTACAAGAGGTACTACGAAGGCTCATATAGCTAGGGCAATACTAGAATCAATTGCATACCAAACTAGAGATGTTATAGAAACAATGGAGAAGGATTCCGCAAGTAAAATAAAAGTACTAAAAGTAGATGGTGGAGCAGCTAAGGACAATTTACTAATGCAATTTCAAGCAGATATTTTAGGGATAAAGGTGATAAGGCCAAAAATAATGGAGACTACTTCTATGGGTGTTGCTATGTTAGCTGGCTTAGCGGTGAATTATTGGAATTCCCTTGATGAATTGAAACAAAAATGGAAGATTGGTAATGAGTTCACTCCAGCTATGGGTGAAAAGGAAAGGGAAAGACGCTACAGGGCGTGGAAGGAAGCTGTGAAGAGATCTATGGGATGGGAAAAATCATTAGGTAGTGAGTAATTATGTCATTAGTCATCATAAAGGATTCTCTATGGAGATATTTCGCTGAGTTTATCGGTACTTTTATTCTTATATTATTCGGAGACGGTGCAGTAGTAGCCTCGTTATTAACTAACACTCCAAGTTATGGATTCATAATGGTCTCATGGGGTTTTGGAGTAGTTTTAGCAATCTACGCTGTTGGTCCAATAAGTTGTGCACATATAAATCCAAATGTGACACTAGCTATGGCTGTAACGAAAAGGATGAAATGGGTTGATGTAATACCGTACATTTTATTCCAAATTTTAGGCGCTGCAGCCGCTGCCGGAGTATTGCTAGCATTTTGGGGAAACATCATTGTGAAAATGGATCCTCCACCGTATTTAGACGCTCAAGTAGCAGCTGCGTTCTTTACACAATACACCAATCCATTCTTCTGGGGTCAGTACTGGCCAAAGTCGTTACTTTTACCCAATACTCCCAATGCCGGTATATTATCCTATCAGATAAATACTGTATTCCCCTTATGGATAGGTGCTTTAGGAGAAGCTTTAATGACATTTCTCTTATTACTAATAGTGCTTGCAGTAACAGATTCGGACTCACCTTATTTTAATCAGTCGTTAGCACCGTGGGCAATAGGAATAGGTTATGTTATGCCATTTCTGCTATTTGAAGCGCAATTAACTGGAGGAATGATAAATGAAGCGAGAAGCTGGGGACCTATGTTAGCGCTTTGGCTTTTTGGATATAAGACTGGTGCGTTCAACTTTAGAGGAGAATATTTCTTCGTTTACGGGATTCCAGATTTTATAGGAGGTATTTTAGGAGCACTTTTCTGGGATTATGCACTAAAACCTTATTTAAGGTTCTTGAAAAAGAATAGTGGAGAAAATAATAAAAAATAAAACTATGCTATTCTCTTTTTTCTTTTTTATATATTTATTTAATCCCCTCCGAGGTAATTTCTAATGGTTTTTTAGCAGTCTCTTTACTCATGAGTGTAGATATTATGAACGCTATCAAACATACAGAACCAAATAGTAATAATGAGTTAAAGAATCCTATCTGTTTCGTTAATATTGGGAAGTAAAATACACCAAGCACTGAACCAACTCTACTAATTGCAGTAGCGAATCCTTGTCCAACCGCTCTTACTGGAGTAGGATATAGTTCGGTTGGATAAAATAGGGTTACTGCACCTGCCCATTGTTCAAAAGCTACGAATAACATGAAATATGGTACTAATATTCCTCCAGTGACCTTATAAACACCACCTAGGTATAATAGTAACGTCATGAAACCTAATCCAACTAGTAATACTACTCTCCTTCCTAATGAGTCAACAAGGGCTTCAGCAATGATATATCCTAAAACAGAAGCTCCTGCGATAGCTAGAGTACCTAGTACTGTTTCATATTTTGATGGGAATGCGAATTCCTCAAGCAAAGCTGGATAATACAAACCAATTCCATAAGCGGCAACGTCAAATAAAAACCAAACACTGGTTACGAAAAGTGTAATTTTTAGTAATTTTCCCTTAAATAAATCTGCTACACCTCTAACTCCCTTATTCTCCATTTCTCTGCTTATCTCCTTAATATTAGCCTTTCCAGAGGAAACTAGCCATCTTGGAGACTCAATTAATCTAAGTCTAAGAAGAATTATTGGTACTGATATCAAACCCCCTATTAGAAAGACATATCTCCAGAAGTAATTTCCAGTTGGTAATAAAAATAACGTTACAATTCCAGAAATTGCAACGCCAATCCAGTACATTGCTACGGACCCAGTCAAATACCTACCTCTGGATCTTGAAGGTGATAGTTCTGACATCAATGTGCTACTTAGTGGATAATCTCCACCTATTCCTACTCCTAATAGCAGTCTAGAAATAAAAAGTTCAACAAAGTTCTGGGAAATTGCAGATAATATACCAAAAACTAAAAAGAAGAAAAGATCAAGCCCCATTATCTTACTCCTACCCATCTTATCTGATAACCATCCAAATAGGATAGAGCCCGGTATCATGCCAATTAATGACGCAGCTAGCAATAAACCATATTGAACAGTTGTTAATGAGAACTCTTTATATATTACAGTGGCAGCGAACGATATGCTGTTTAAATCATAGCCATCCAATAAAAAACCAGCTGAAGTTACTATGAACGTTTTGATTCTTGTTGAAAGTGGTATATTATCGAAGTAGCTCATTACGATTATCTCATAATTTTATAAATAAAAGTGTTTCTACGAGAAAAAGTTCACTTGGAGAGATATTTCCAAGATAGTACTATACCGATAGTAGATAATATTACTGCGAATAATCCTAGATACAGAAAGTCTAGGCCAAGATTTGTGCTTATTCCTAGTAACAATCCTCTCGCAACACCATTGGAATACGTTAATGGATTAATGTAAGCTACCGGCTTTAACCAATACGGCATTGATTTTATTGGATAGAATGCGTTGCTAGTAAAGAGCAATGGTAGGTTTAATAGATTCATTATTGCCATTTGCGACTCCCAACTAGTAGCTCTTAATGCTAGCATTAGGAATAGTGAAGATAAGCCAAAGGACATTAGAAACAACGCAGCGTAAACTCCTAAGAAGTCTAGAGGGCTTATCCCTGGTGCAAAAGTCATTCCCAATAGTACTGCAACAACAAGAACAATTGTAGCTTGAACTAGTGACCTTATTACCGCTGAAAGTACCTTTCCTATTATTATATTCCCTCTAGGGACTGGTGTTGTTAGAATTCTATCTAATACTCCTAATCTCCTATCCCAAACTATTGACATACCACTCTGCATTGATGTAAATAATACAATGAAAGATAGCATTCCAGCAGCCAAGAAAGAGAAGTAATCAGTAGTTCCGAAGGTCTGTTTGAGTATTTCTAAACCTATTTCGTCTAATACTTGCTTTGGTATTGTCAGACCAGGTATGTTAAAGGCGGTCTCTGTGAAAATAGTACCTAGATTCATTGCCTTGCCGAATATTCCTAACCAGAATATTGGCTGTATTAATGAAAGGAGGAGTATTACCGGTGCCTTATACCACTTCTTCAGTTCCCTAGATGCTAAAGTCCACAAACCGTGGAAAACAGAATAGTTATTTCTTTCCTCCTCTATCATGTTCTGGCCCTCCTCATAGTTCTTCTAAACGCAAACATTTCTTGAGCGCTTGCCTCTTCATCTCTTAAGCTCTTTCCAGTAAACTCCATATACACTTCATCCATAGTGGGTTCAGTAATTGACATCCTACTAACCTTAATTCCATTTTTAACTAGAGACTCTAATATCTCAGGTGCTTTCTCTTCACCATTTTTAACCTTAATTCTAATACCATCACTAACTCTTCTTACATCTAAGATTCCATCCTTTGATGAAGAGATTATCTTAATAGCCAATTCATCATTACTGGTTTGAAGTGAGACCACATCTCCACCAACCTTTTCCTTTAACTCCTTAGGGCTTCCTATTGCTAAGATCTTTCCTTTATCAATTATCGCAATTCTATCTCCGTACATATCTGCCTCTTCTAAGTAATGCGTTGTGACGAAAATTGTCATTTTGTATTCCTCCTTGAGTTTCATTATGTATTGCCATATTGCGGCCCTAGTTTGTGCATCTAAACCTAATGTTGGTTCGTCTAAGAACAATATTCTAGGCCTACTTATTAATGACATTGCAATTTCTAATCTCCTCCTCATTCCACCAGAGTATGTCTCCACTTTTCTCTTAGCTGCATAAGTTAACTCAACCATTTCAAGTAACTCCTTAGCTCTCTCCTCTGCTATTCTTTTCGGAATTCCATAAAGTCCCGCCATCATCATCATGTTTTCCCAACCAGTCAAATCCTCATCTGCTGTGTATTCTTGAGGAACTACGCCAATTGATTGTCTAACTAATGCAGGCTGTTTTACTACATCATATCCACTAACCGTCGCAGTACCCTCAGATGGTTTCAATACTGTTGTTAGCATTTTAATTGTAGTTGACTTTCCAGCACCGTTGGGACCTAGAAAACCAAATATTTCTCCCTCATATACTTCGAAGTTGATGTGATCGACTGCGACAAATTTCCCAAATCTCTTAGTCAGATTTATAGCCTTTATCGCAACATTACGCATTTTTAACAACCTCCTCAATTTCCTTTATTGCACTAATGATTCGGTGCTTATATTCGATTAGTTTATTCCTTTCAACTTCTTTAAAGAATTGTGCTAATCCCTCAAGTTCTTGTACAGAATCCTCAATACTATTAATCTGTTTGATAGGTAAAAATTCCTTAATCTCTTCGGTTCCCTTAGCGGTAATCTTGTATTTACCATCTGAAGTTTTCTCTATGACTCCTTCCTCTTCCATTTTATTAAGTAGTGGATATATGGAACCAGGTGAAGGTTTCCAAAATCCCCAAGTCATCTTATTAATATCATCGATTATTTCGATACCTCTTCTAGGGGATTGCCATAGCAACCAAAGTGTCATTAATCTTAATCTCCCTTTCTGTCTAGCTATTAACTCACTCATACTATCAGTTTCGATAGTAATAAATTTAAATTTACCGGATTATCAGTTTCGATAGTAATAGTCATAGACGTTTACGTTTGTCCTAACAATAATTTAAAATATATTATAATTTATTATTTCTTTATTATTTTCTGATTTTAATGTCGTTTAATTCTCATACTAAATAGGAGGGAAGAAATTTCGATCTATAATGTATAGATAATTGCGATTTAATTATAGAACTATCATCGCTAAAAGAGTATAAGTATTACTTTGTGTAAATTTACCTCAAATCCCTTAAACCTTAAATACTAAGATAGATTCTCCTCAAGAAAATTTAAGAATTGTAAATAGTTGAAGCGTAAATAGTATAAATACACCTTATCTTGTATTGTAAAAATTAAACATTATATACTATACGTCATTTTCAAGAAACTACTATATATGAGTTTAATACTGAACTATCCCGATAATAGGGCAGAGAAGGAGGAATGGAGAAAAGTTCCGGGACTTCAGTGAAATCCAAGGGCTGAGGGTTAATATTAAATATTATGAAATTCTATGAACCCCAAACCCCTTTTATCACTTTAATTAGTTAAAAATAAACACTTATCATGAGCCCAATGACTCATCCTTTAAGTATGCGTTCCGTATATTAATTCAAAAACTTTTGTAATCGAGTTATTTCTCGAATAAAAGTATAATCTAATCTTATAAAGATAAACTTTAATAGTATGGGTACCTATGAAATAGGGGTACCTATGAAATTCATTTTCGGTAAACCAGTTGACGAACCTTTTGATAGGGAGAATGAGGTAAAACAGTTAGTTGAAATGATGAATAGAAGACAACCAGTTGCAATTATTGGCGTTAGAAGGATAGGAAAGACTTCCGTAATATTAAAAAGTTTAAAAATTATTGAGACTCCGAAAGTCTATATCTCTGTAGAGGACTTTATAGAAGGTAAAAGTTTTGACCTAGTCTCATTTCTATCATTATATTCATCACTTCTAATAACCAATACCTTGAATTACGTGGAACCAAAAAGGAAAATATCTCAAATAGTTAAGCAGAAGGGTAAGGAATTACTTGATAAGTTAAGAGAACTAATAGGGTATGTTAAGCTCTCGTTTAATATAAATCTTGTAGAAGTAGAAGTATTTCTTAATAGCGTAAAAAGAGGGGGTGTTAAGGAGTCAATTCCACAAATTTTAGAATTACCGGAAAGGCTTGCTGAAGAGTTTGGGTTAAATACTATTGTAGTTGCCATTGATGAGTTCCAGTACTTAAAACTAGCGTCTCAGAATTATCCTGGGATTTTCCACTTATTAAGGAGTAAGTGGCAATTTCATAATAAAGTATCATATGTGATTTCCGGTTCTTCAGTAGGTCTTTTAGAAAAAATATTCTACGATAAAAAGGAACCATTTTACCAATTTTTCTTTCCAATTTATATAAAACAGTTTGATAAAAATACCTCGTTTAATTTCTTAAAGCAAGGCTTTAGAGACGAGGGAAAGGACTATGAGGATAACGCTCTATTACTTGCTATAGAAGAGCTAGATGGTATTCCTGCTTGGCTTAACTATTTCGGGTTAAAGAGTTTGCAGTGTAATGAGGTTACATTAGAATGTGCTAAGAAAGTAATTGAAGATATAACATTTAACGACCCAATTGTAAGAGGAATAGTTCAAGAGGAGTACAACAAATTAGGAAAGAATGCTAGAATCATATTGAAATACTTAGCAGAGAAAGGTGGTAAAGGTGATCTGAAGGGTTTGGAGTTAGGCAAGGCGAGTATAAATGAAGGATTGAAGAGCTTATTAGGTAGTGGTTACATCGTTAAAGAAGAAAGGGGTAAGTATGCCATTATTGATCCGGTAATTGTTAAGGTTTTAAAAAGCTCTACGCAAACTATTTAAGACAATTTGCTTTTAAATTCTACTTGTCATGGAGGACCCTATTAAAGCAATTGAGGAAATTTTTAAGAAGGCTGATCAAATTTTTAAATTTCTAGATGTAAAAGTGGTTAATTTGGAAAAAGGTAGAGCAGTTGTGGAGATACCATATAAAGAAGAATTTACCAGAAGAGGCGGTGTTCTACATGGTGGTATTATTATGTCCGCAATTGATATTACTGGAGGTCTCGCTGCACTTACGGTAAATGATGCTATGGATCAAGTGACCCAGGAGCTTAAGATTAACTTTTTAGAACCAATGTACAAGGGGCCGTTCACAATCGAAGGTAAGGTCCTTAGAAAAGGTAGTACAGTAATAGTCGTCGAAATAGAGTTTAAGGACGCAGACGGGAAATTAGGTGCTAAGGCTATAGGTTCATGGTATATTTTGAGAAGCAAGGTACAAGCAAAGTAGCGCAATTTTATTGTTGCTCCTCTAGTTTCTTAAGAAATATTAAGGCAGGAAGTAGTATATCTATTGCGTCACTAACTTTATATATAGCATGACCAAGATTCGGTATAACATGAAATTCATAAGTTTTACCGTTTCTTTGTAATTCTTGTACATATTTCATTACTGGACTTAGCGGAGTTCTTGTATCATTTTGAGAATGGATTATACATAATGGTACTTTAACATTATTAACGTATGTTATAGGAGACCTTTCTTTCATTAGACTAGTATTCTTACCATTAAATAATATCTCCATGAATCCTCTAAATAAGGAATCAGATAGTTCGTACATTTCAACCCAATCCGCTACAGCTGCACCCGCTATACCGAAATTCCATTTCTCTGGCTCTTTCCCTACTGCTAATAAAGTCATATATCCACCATAACTATAACCCATTATTCCTACCTTATTTGCAATTCCAGATTCGAAAGCGTAATCCCTTGCCTTAATCACGTCTCTTAGATCACCACCTCCGGCATCTCCAACATTCATTAACGTGAATTTACTCCCATAACCCGTAGATCCCCTATAGTTAGGTGCAATTACATTATATCCAGCTAATACTAGAGGTGCGATTAACAAATTCCAACTGTTGTCAACTTCAGACCAAGGTCCTCCATGAATATATATTATCGTAGTCCCCGGAGTTTTTCTCTTTATAATCCATGTAGGTACCTCTACTTCTGTCTTTAACTTAACGTACTCTAGTTCCCCCATGTCAACCTTCTTATTGTCTATCACGATCTCTACTTTCCCATCTCTACTTGCCTTATATACCTTATGTGGAGATACTAAGGAGGAGTGCGAAAAATATATTTCATCACCTATTCTAGTTGCACCGCTAATAGTACCTCTTGGAGTGTTAACCTCTTTGCCATTATAAAATAATCTAGACTCTCCATCTTTCTTTGCTATTATTAACGAATCTTCTGGGTCATAATATAACTCAACTGGCTTAAATCCAAACTCAGGCATTTCAACTTTCTTGTACTCTTTACTCTCTATATCGTAAGTATAAATCCAGTAAGACTCTCCTAGTGTTTCGTAATCACTTACCAAGTAAACTTTATTTCCCATTAAATAATACGCATTGGTTACACTCCCTTCTTTTGGAGTCAATATTTGCATTTCTCCACTAAAATCAGCTATGAAGAACTCTTGTGATCTTGGATTTCCCTTCAATACTCCCGTACCTATAATATATTTTTCATTAATATCTGTAACAAATGAGAAGGGTGATATCGTAGTAAGTTTGCTTAATCTTCCATTTTCAATAACATATATTGAGGTTTCAGTTTGCGAAGAACCAGTAAATACTATACGCTTACTATCATAAGCTAATGACGAAATTCTAACCTTTGGCGACTCAACTTGAAACTCCTCTCCTTTCAAATTTGCTATATATATTGCATGAATTTCCTTTCCCTTTTCTTCATCTCTTGTGAAAGGTATGAAATCTAAGTTAGATTTTGGTCTAGTTGTTCCTGCTATCGGCAATTTTGTCAGCTTTACCGTATTTCCATTCATTAATGTATAAATGCTATTTTCCCCTTCAGATGTTGATAAGAATATCAAATTGTTTTTCAACTTACCTAATACATCATATAATGGAATTCTAACCGTTTCCTCCAAAAGTTTTACGAGTTCCGAATATTCCATATATTATAGTTTAGTTTATAATATTAATACTTTTTACAAGGTTTCCATTAAGAAAAATTATCGACTTCTGGGGGAGAAGTAATATTATGGAGTAGAAGTCGTTATTTGATAAGAGATCTAAGATGAGGAATTGTCTAATAGAGAAGAAAAGCTAAGGGAACTCGAAGGAACACAGATACACTATTAATCCTTTCTCAAATTCAAGAATTCTTGAAGGAAACAAGTTTAGCTATTTTTCATAACTCCAGTTAAGAGGAATTAGAATAATTGGTAACTACTCAGAGATTTTATGGAATTGAAGGAACTTTGTGTCTTTATCGGATTTATTAGACTATATAAATTAAATAAACAAAGATAAATAATTCCCTTTGATAAGGCACTAAAACTTAGAAGTCCCCTTGAATATAAAGGAGGCTATAGTTCCCGCTTACGATTATGATTGAAACTTGACGTTTATGCTTACTCTGTAAAAGTTGACTTTTGTATAATTTCATAAGTATAGAAGACCTTCTCAACACTTTATGATAGGCTTTATTATAAAATCCAGCTTAAGAACTTTAGCAAAAGCGTAACGATAAAAGATAAGGTTTCTGAGGAAATTATAAATTTCTTTGACGAAATTCTAGGTTAGCTAACGTTTTTCGAAAATCTTTGTGTAAACTTTAAGGATATTAAGAGGGTAAAGAGGTCTTAATAAGTGTAGTTTTAAAAGAATTGAAGGATTTAATAGAGAATAGGAGAAGAATTTCAGAAGTAATGGGGAGGAGGTACTTATATTATTAAAGACGTATAACGGAAGGTAATAATAGGTGGAGTGAGTAAGAAAGGTGTTTAAGTGATAGCGAGGGGAGTTCAATATCCTCTAGTGTATTAAGTAATATCACGAAATAACTTGAGAGTACGAGTTTGATAAAATATTATCACATTTTTGATTATATTTTTTATAAATAATAAGGACTAAAGAGGTTACCTCTTTAATTTTTCCTCTAGATATTTCAATATATCACTTACATTCTGAGTCGTACTATCGCTATTAATTGTTGAGTTTAAGTCTCTACTTTTTATTACAATATGTCGAAGTTTCTCATCACAGTAGTAGAGTTCTATTTTTAAATCCTTGTAAGTGTACTCATCAACCTTAATTATTCCCTCATAAACGTAACTTCTAGTCTTAAACACGTTCATTTTTGCTTTTACAAAAGCCTCAACGTCTTTTAGAACATTTTCACTTTCCATAATTATTATAGTGTAAAGTCAAGTTTTTATATTTTTATAACAAGCTCATTCCTATTGTACTGATAACTGACGTAGTAATTAACGCGATTGCTAACGAGAGTCTTAATGGTAATGGAATTATTGATATTATTAACGTTCCAAATCCTCCACCTATTAATCTGCCAATCAACAATGCGAAATTCGACCCAGTTCCTCTAACGCTTACTGGGTATAATTCGCTTAGCCACACCCCAAAGAAGGCGAAGAAGGCTGATGAAAAGAAGAGTGCAAGTGCGGCGAGTTTATACACAATAAATGCTAAAGAGGAAACTATTGCCAAGACGCCAAACACTACCGCAGAAAATTTTCTTCCTTTAATATCCGATAGGTAACCGGAAATTGCAAACGAGAATACTGCTAGAATATCCCCTATTGCAATTAACTCGTCGTTTTTAAGTATTGTAGGTATAAGTTCGAATGTTGGAATTATGAAGAGAAATGAGGATAGTGATACTATTGAACCCAGTATTGTAATTCTTAATAAGGTTGGCGAGAACACATCAAGAAATCTGCTATTTATCTCATTACTTCTTACTCTTTCTTCTGGAATAAAGGGATAAAAAGCAAAGGACAATAAGGAAATTAATCCAGCAATTAAAAATAGCGTTTTAAATGTTGCAAATGTTGCAGTAACTGCACCTAGCAATGCACCTAAGGCATAAAAGCCTTGCATTATTCCACCAATAAATCCCTTACGACTAGTTATTCTCAATTCTGCAACTACTGCGTAACTTATTCCATTCTCACCATTAACTCCAAATCCTATTATAAACCATATAATGTAAAATTCTAGCAAATTATGAATAAACTATAATAAGATTTCCGGAATTGAAAATAGGAAGAAAGACATCAGTAACGCTCTTCTTCTACCAATTAAATCTGAAAGTCTTCCGAAAATTAGTCCACCTATTGCACCTCCAATCCATGATAATGTTATAGCAATTACGATACTTGATATTGTAGTCGAGAAGTAGTGTGATAATGGTGTTAAGACAAATGAGATCGTGTACATCACGTAAGCAGAGAGCAAAAATGGGATTATCACGGAAAATATTGCAAGTGTCTTATTCATAATTTGATATGAAAGTTAACAATAAAAAGATTAACTTAATCGTATACAGTCCTAGCTTGTTCTCTCATGAATGAGAGAAGATAATATGGACCCCCAGCATTTCTTCCAGTCCAACCTGAATCCTTCCAACCTCCAAATGGTTGCACTCCGGGCATAGCTCCAGTAGTTGATCCTACAGTTCTGTTAGCGTATACAACTCCAGCCTCTATGTGGTCGAAGAAATATTGTATCTCTTTGTGATCTTCAGAAAAGATACCTGCGGTTAAACCATAATCGACGTCATTAGCGAGTTTCACAGCTTCTTCAAGGTTTTTGACCTCCTTTACTAGTAAGATTGGTACAAATAACTCAGTTTTCCATAACGAGCTTGAGTATGGTAATTCGACAATTACTGTGGGCTCAACTAGATAGCTCTTTTCGTCATCAATTACTCTCCCTCCCACTAATATTTTGCCTCCCTCTTCAACAGCTTGTTTAATATACCTTCTAAACTTTTCAATAGCTCCCCTATTTATTAATGGACCTAAGAATGTTTCCCTCTTCCTTGGATCGCCTATTATAGTTTTCTCAACCTTCTCCTTTATTCTATTCAAGAACTCATCATATATTGGGCTCTCAATAAACACTCTAGAAGTAGCACTACATTTTTGTCCTCCAAATCCGAAAGCACCTCTAAAAGTACCTTCAACTGCCTTATTTAAATCAGCTCTTGCGGTAATTACTGTAGCGTTCTTTCCGCCCAATTCAAGAACTGCTGGTCTAGGCTTCTTATTTATAAACGTCTTTAGCAATTTATGACCAACGTCCCTTGAACCCGTAAATGCAAAACCGTCAACCTCATCCAGAACTGGTGGTATAAGCTCTCCGGGTATTGTGACGTAGTTAACTGCTTCAGGAGGAAATCCCGCTCTCCTCAAAATAGTTACTAACATATATGCAGAAATGGGAGTATCTGATGAGGGCTTCACTACTACTGTATTTCCTGTCAGTAGTGCTCCTAAAGTCATTGTGGCAGTTATAGCTAATGGAAAGTTAAATGGAGAGATTATTAGCCAAGCACCATAAGGTCTCATTATCGAAAAGGCTCTTTCATTCCTATATATTCTCCCTTCCATCTCTCTTGCATATCCCCTATTATCTTCTAAGAGCTTAGCGTAATAGAGAAAATAATCTATAGTTTCGTCAACTTCAGCTATTGCTTCATATCTATTTTTACCGTTTTCGTAAGTAATTATTGCAGAAAGCTCGAACTTTCTTCTCCTTAATTCCTCAGCTGCTTTATATGCAAATTCCACCCTATCTTTCCAGTCTGAGTATTGCCAATACTCAAAGGATTTCTTTGCAATTTTTATCGCACTCCGTAAATTAGTTCCATCATCCTTTTGAGTAATTGCTAAAGTCAAACTCGTATCTACTGGAGTTTTAACTACATACTTAGATGAAAGTTTAATTTCATCCTTTCCAATTAAGATAGGATATTCCTTTCCAAGTTCAATATGTTCTAATGCTCTTTCGTATTCCTTATGAAATTCTTCCTCCCTTCCTTGTTCAACATATCTTTGATAAGTTTTTTCATTTACGAATACCATATGTAATATTTGATAGCTAAAGATATAAGACTAATCTAACCATACACTAGATAGGAAAAATATTTAATCTAATTTTTCTCGTTAAATATTAATGAAAAAAGCTGAGTTATTATTTAATGCATACAAGAGTAGGAAGGAGATTGAGCCCTTTCCATTGACTGAAGAAGAGGCTAAAAAGGTTAAGGAGGAATTTGTAGAGCTGTTAATAAATAACGAGGGTTTTGGTGGGTACAAATTATCTGGTTTTGGGGAAGGAGTGCTAACAAAACCAATGATAACTAGAGAAAATACCATAGAATTGTGGTTTAGAAATCACAAATTAGAAGTTGAGATAGTTGCTCTAGTCGAAAATGGTGAAGTTAAAAGGACATTCCTAGGATTGGAAATACCAGCTCCCAGATTTACTACTTGGGATCTTCCTTCACACTACATCGTTGCAGATAACATTTTTGCAGCTAGATTATATATAGGGCCAGAAATTGATCCTCCTTTTGGCTCATTTAAGCTTTATATAAATGGCAAATTTGTAGGTGAGGGTGAGCCAAAATACAAGCCAGAAGACAAGGTTAAGGAGTACATGAAAGGCTACGTGTCTTTGGGAGTATTTATTGGTCCTATTAGCGTTAAAAAAGGAGATAAGATAAGGGTAGAGGGGAAGAGAAGTATAAACGTAAGTCTAATATGATTTGGAAATAGTTTTTTAATTGGTTGCTTATTAAGCAGTTAGATATGATAGTGAGCGTTACAGCTGAGCTTGGTTTAGATATTGGTCGAAATTTCGCTGGAGGTCTAGGTATTCTTGAAGGGGATAAATTTTACGCAGCGGCTAGATTAGGTATAGACTATACAGTAATTACGCTATTTTACAGAAGAGGCTACGTTAACGGAGAGGAAGAACAAAAAGAGCTATTATCTAATTTAAATAAGGAATGGGAGAGTGAAATTACCCTTGGAGGTCAAAGAATAAAGGTTGAGTATTTGGTTTACACTTTAAATACGGCAAAAGCTATATTTACTAATCCAGTAAACACTAATCTTAATGATGTGCTCTATGTGGAGAATAGTGACGAGGAGAGGTTTTACAAATGCCTTCTATTAGCTAAGGTTGCTGAAAAATACATTAACGAAAGGATAGGATGGGATAAGGTGAAATACGTTGATATGCAAGAAGCTTGCCCAGCATTTCTTCCATTATTAAAGTATTTTCCGAGGTATAGAGTCATAATTCATACACCAGCTCCTTGGGGTCATCCAACCTTTCCATCATATTTGTTCAAAAAGGAGTTCGCTTTTGAGTTTCCGCTAGATCACGTGGTGATGACAGATATTGGGCTCTCCTCATCTATTGAAGGTATTGTAGTATCCAAGAAGATGTTAAAACATGTGGGTAGAAGTTTTCCTCAACATATGTATAAAATAAGGGCAGTAACTAATGCAGTTGAAATTCCAAGGTGGAGACATCAATCTCTTAATGACGTTAAAGATCTAGATGACTTCATCAAAAAGAGGAAGGAAGTGAAAAGAGATAGTATTAAGAAATTAGGAAAGGATACTGATAAACCTACCATAGCGTGGTTAAGGAGGATTACGGCGTATAAGAGACCAGATTTTATACTAAGATTAATCGATGATCTAAAAGACGATGTTTTCTTTATAATTGGAGGATTAGCTCATCCTAAAGATTATTCAGCTGTGGAAATTGAGAAAAGATTTAGGGAAATTTCTGAAAAAAGAAATAATGTAATCCTTGTGAGGGGTGGCGATCCTAATTTAATGAAACTTGCTATATGGGCGAGTGATATATGGACCTTTACTCCATTTTCTGGCTGGGAGGCTAGTGGTACTAGTTTCATGAAGGCAGGAATAAATGGAGTCCCATCTATAGCATCTAGAGACGGTGCCGTCCCAGAGATAATAATTGATGGCTATAATGGATGGCTTTATGGGGAAGATAGAGAGAACCTTCTTCCATTAAACGTTTACAATCATAATGTAGAGTATGAGGAGTTTCTCAAAAAGGTTAAACTGGCTTTAAATCAATATTATGAGGTGGGATATAATGCTTATAAGACGTTTCCTAATTATTGCTCTATGGATAGACTCATGAAAGAGTATGCATATTACTAAATCTTGATCATTGCCCAATTGACCTCAATATTTGTGTAAAAGTAAGGTAGTTAAATGGTTAATTAATAGTAAATAATGAGTTCTCCACTTGACAACACTATATTAATGAGAACTATTAATGATTGATTATAACTTGTTAAAAGGAAAACATTTATATTTTCTTAAATACTATAAATATGACATGAGTGCTAGTTTAGATTTTTTAAAAGATTCAGTTCAGAGTGATGCAGTAAAAAAATTAGAATCTCTGAATAATTTCCAATTAATTGAATTTTTAAATAACATCGTTAAGATATGTGAACCGGATAGCGTATATCTTATAACTGGAACCGATGAGGAGAAGGAATATATAAGGAAAAAAGCCTTAGAAAGCGGGGAAGAGATTAAACTAAAGACCAGTGGACACACTATACATTTTGATCACCCTTTAGATCAAGCTAGAGCCAGAGAAGACACGTTCATTCTCAGTGATGTCAAGATCCCCTATGTTAATACTAAACCTAGGAATGAGGGTTTAAATGAGATCCTAGGTTTACTTAAGGGGTCAATGAGAGGTAGAGAGATGTATATAGGGTTTTACTCTTTAGGTCCTAGAAATTCTCCCTTCCAAATTTTAGCAGTTCAAGTGACTGATTCTCCATACGTTATTCACAGTGAAAATATATTATATAGAAATGCATTCGAACATTTTAGTAATAATAAGAAGTTTTTGAGATTCGTCCATTCTAAAGGAGAACTGGATATAAGAAAAAGGAGAATAATGATAGACTTGGCAGATAATACTGTCTATAGTGTTAACACAACTTATGCCGGCAACAGTGTAGGTTTAAAGAAATTGGCTTTAAGGTTAACTATAACTAAGGCTGTAGAAGAAGGATGGCTCTCAGAACATATGGCTATAGTTGGTTTCAACGGAGATAAGGGTATACATTACTTCACAGCGTCATTTCCTTCTGGAAGTGGAAAGACCTCTACTTCCATGATTGGGAGTCTAATAAGTGATGACTTAGCATTTATAAGAGAATTTGACGGTATTCCCAAAGCAGTAAATCCGGAAATTGGAGTTTTCGGCATTATACAAGGGATAAATGCCAGGGATGATCCAATAATATGGGAAGTTCTTCATAAGCCTGGAGAAGTGATATTCTCTAATGTACTAATGACTGATGATGGTGATGTATACTGGGAGGGGAGCGAATTGCCAAAACCAGAAAGGGGATATAACTATGAGGGAAAGTGGAGTAGGGAAAGTGGCAAGCCGGCTTCACATCCGAACGCCAGATTTACAGTTCCTTTAACTTCATTTAAGAATTTAGATGGTAATTGGGATAACCCAAATGGTGTAGTTATTGATGGCATAATATTTGGGGTTAGAGATTATAACACTCTTATTCCAATTGTTGAGGCATTTTCATGGTCTCACGGAGTTGTGACAATCGGAGCTTCAATGGAGTCCGCTAGAACCTCAGCAGTAATCGGGAAAGCTGATGAACTAGAGTTTAATCCAATGGCGATTTTAGATTTCATGCCTATCTCACTCAGTAGATATTTAAGAAACTATTTGAATTTTGGTAAAAGATTAAGGAAAAGCCCTAAAATATTTGGATTTAACTATTTTCTAAAAGACGAAAATAATAAATTCTTGAATTCAAAGGAAGATAAGAAAATATGGGTTAAATGGGCTGTGAAGAGAGTAGAGGAAACTATAGACGCGATCTATGCACCCATTGGTCTCATCCCATTTTATGAAGATCTAAAAACTCTATTCAAAACGATTTTAGGAAAGGAGTACAGTAAAGAGCAGTATGAGAAGCAATTTACAATAAAGTTGAGAAGATACTTAGAGAAAACAGAGCGCATAATTGGGATTTATCTTAAATTTGACGATATTCCCTCTGAGGTTATTGGTGAATTAGAAATGCAAAGAAAGAGAATTATTGATTATATTAGCAAATATGGCGATTCAGTATCTCCATTTAAACTAGAAAAAGCTTAAATCATTAAAAAAGAACTCTTTTATAAAGGAAGTTAAGATTTTTATGGTATTAATACTTGCCTTCCTACAGCCTTAAAATTCTCTAAGTTATCAATTGCCTCATTTGCCTCTTCTAATTTCATGGTCTTCGTTACCATTGGTTTAACTTTACCAGCCTCTGCTAATCTCATTATTCCCAAAAAGTCAGATTGATTCCCTACTAAACTACCTATAAACTGTATTTCTGACAAGGTTATTAACGGTGCGTGGAAGTGTAAATCAGCACCAAATAATCCTACCATGACGTATTTACCTTGTTTAGCTAAAGCCTTAGGATAAACCGAAAGCGTTTTCTCCGAGTTGTTTAGATCTATTACAGCATCAACACCCTTACCTTCAGTTATCCTCCTTATCTCTACCAGCGTATCTTGGGTGGACGCATTTATTACATAATCAGCTCCTGCTCTCTTTGCAGCCTCCACAGCCTCCTCCCTTACATCTACACCTATTATCGTTGCTCCACTAACGGCTTTGGCTATCTGCACTGCCATTGTTCCTAACCCTCCACCAGCACCCACTACTAGTAATGTCTTAGTTGGATCTAAGGATGCCTTTCTAACTGCTCTATATGTGGTTATCCCTGAACAAGTTAACGGCGCGGCTTCTACTGCATTAAGTCTTTTCAGTTTGTACATGTACTTATAATGAGGTACTAATACGTACTCTGCATAAGCCCCATCGTAATTAATTCCTAACCATCTAGGAGAATCACACATATGCTCATCCCCTATTCTGCAATAATAACAACTTCCTTCTCCCTGCCAAGGATTAACCGCAACTAGATCCCCCTTAGAGTATCCAACAACTTCATCTCCAACTTCCTCAATTTTCCCTGCAATTTCATGACCTAAAGTTATTGGCAATTTTACACCTAAATCTTCTACTATTCTTAAATTTCCAAACCTCCCTTGTCTCATGTGAACATCAGAGTGGCAAACTCCTGCAGCCTCTACCTTTATCAAAACCTGTGTTCCCTTAGGTTTAGGCACATTTATATCTTGTAAACTAAGGGGTTTTCCTATTTCTACCAATCTAACTGCTCTCATTCTATCACACAAAATATAAATATGTTTAACGCGTTATTAAATATTATAATGTTATTTAACGTAATAGCATTACTGACAATTATATAGTGTATTATGATATCGGGATTTATATAGATGAAATTACTAAAAAATTCTATCGGGTTCGTTTTCTATTTACGAATTCCTCCATTCTCTTTTTTGCGGAATCGCTCAGTGACATCAACGCTAACTCTACAACTGCATTTCTTATTTTCTCCTTATCATTTTTCAACCAGTACTTCATCGTCCTAATGGAATTCTTATCAATACTTTTAATTTTCTCTAATTGTTTCTCAACTTCTGCATGAAGGTCTTCTTTTTGAACTACTATGTCAACTAATCCTATAATCTTAGCCTCCTCAGCAGTTATAGAATCTCCAGTTAACGCTAGCCTAGCTATCGACCTACCTAATATTGAATAACCCACTGATATCGCCATAGGCGGAATTAATCCTAACTTTCCTTCTGGAATTGAAAAAGTGGCATCTTTAACTGCAATTGTTACATCGCAGAAGAGGAGTATCTCACAACCACCGCCATATGCAAGTCCATTAACTGCACACAATAAAGGCTTTTTCAAATCCACTAGGTTTTCAATCGCGCTGTATAAGGTGTTAAAGAAGTCTAAAGCATCCCTTTGATCCTTCAGCTCTAACATCGCATTGATATCGTCCCCTGCAGAGAAAGCTCTTCCATTGCCAGTTAAGACTATTGCCGAAATCGATTGATCGTCATTGCAATCCTTTAAGTGCCTTGCTAAAAGACTCCAGCTTTCCTTATCTAACGCATTTAGCTTTTCTGGTCTATTTAATATGATCCAGCAAACGTCATTCCTTCTTTCAGAAAGGACTTTAGCCATAATATTATATTGGGAAGGTATATCTTAAGTGTTAGTACTTCAAAAATGTAACTGTGGAGGACTCTAAAATTTAAGATCGAAATAAAATTAAACAATGTACTACTACGATGTCTAATCACTAAGTATGTTAACAATCTTTATGCATCTACTAGCTAACCATCTTTTTATATAAAATGGCCTTATACTTCAACTATTATCATTTTGTACCTTCGTAGCCTTAATACAAATATAATCCCCTTTTTCGTATCCCATTGAAGGACTCTCAACTTCATTATTAGAGTATTTGGGATGTGTAGTCAAGGTCTGCATGATTTTTACCTCTTTAAATCCGACATTTCTCAATAAACTTCTAACCTCTTCTACGGTTGGCCATAATGCTTCTCGAATGAACTCCTCTGGATATGGAAATTCTGGGGCAAGATTTTTTATCTTCTCCCATTTTAAGATGGAGGCCAGTCTATAAAGAAGTCCATAAGATCCTTCACCAGTAACCCAGCACAATACTAAATTCCCGTTAGGTTTTAACACTCTTCTTATTTCATTTAGCGCCTTAATTGGATCCTTTAAATAATGTATAACACCGTTCAGGAGTACAATATCATAACTCTCACTTTCGATTGGTAATTTTTCAGCATAGCCCCTTTTTACTTTTAGACCCCTCTTCTCAGCTATCTTACCCATTTCGGAAGGTTCTACACAGTCTTCAATTCTAATCCCCTTTTCTTTTAGAATGTATTCAAAAAGACCACTCCCACAACCTATACTCAAGATTTTCTTTCCTTTCTCATCTCTCAGCATCTCTTCTATCAAAAGAGCTTCAGAGTATAGTACGTTTCGATTTTTCATAAACCACGAATCTTATTCTTCTGCGTATTTATCGAAAGCGGATACCATATATAATTTACTTATAAACCAATTTATAATCCTTTATATAAGGCTAGGAAGATGTAACAAAGAGTTATAACATGCTTAACTAATTTTTTAAAATTGTAAAAGTAAATAGTACCTATGAATAAGTTAATCCCTATATTAGTTGTGGTAATAGTTATACTTGGCATAGTTGTGTCTCTAGAATATGGGAAGTTCCAACAAAATTCCAGCTTAACTAAAGTCACTAATACTTATGTATTGTTTCCCGGTCACAATCATCCTTTCAATATAGTTGCGAACTATTCCGGTAATTATGCAGATACTTTAGCAATAATAAACTCATCCACGAATGCCACTTTGATGGCTTCGCCTTTTCTATGGAATATAGGATATGCTTTAGGAAATGTTAATATGACGTTTACTAATAATTATTTACACGTAGCAGTAAATCTATCTCAAATAAACAAGATATCATCTAATGTAGTTGATGGTTATCCAGGTTTAATGTATGGTCAAGAATTGTGGTGGCCATTTGAGTATAGAACAACACAGCTTCAATCCCTATCCTTACCTATGATTGTTATACACTTACCTAACTTCTATTCAATTCTTAATTACTCCGTATATCTCGTTAATGGAAGTATTGATGATTTCTCCTATGATATTTGGCTTTCCGAAAATCCCAACATAACCTCTTTACAATATGGAGATTTTGAAGTTATGATTTGGATGTATTGGAGTGAAAACTTGTCACATGTTCCATATTTCGTATATGTCGGCAACATGACAATCCCAACACTTATAAATGGTAAGATCCAGAACTTGAGTTGGGAAGTGTACATATTACCTAGAACTGGCTCAGCAAATGGTTGGACTGGAGTCTACTTCTTATCACCTTTAAGAGAAACTAAGGTAGAATTTGGAGTTCCGATTGCTTATATATTAAAAAACATGGGGCCATATATTGAAAAAGCTGGGGTGAATATATACAATCCTAACACTTACTATCTAGATGCAATACAGGTTGGTATGGAGTTTAGCGACAATCATGGTACTGCGATAATGGGTTATTACTTGTATTCGTGGCAAATTTGGTTACTCTCCTAAAATCTCAACTGTGATACGTCTCTCACTTCTTGGTCCATCTAATTCCACCAAAAATATGTTTTGCCATGTTCCTCTAATTAATTTACCATCCCTAACTGGGAACACTCTCTCAGCTCCTAGGAAAGTTGCCCCTAAATGCGCGTGTGCGTTATCGTCAATTAAATTATGTTTCCAACCTCTTGAAGGTTCCGTAAACTCTTTTATCTTAGTTAAAATGTCTTCCATCAGTCCTCTTTCGTGTTCATTGGCGACTATCGCAGCAGTGGAATGTGCTACAAAAATTAGACAAATTCCATTCTTTACACCGCTCTTCTCTACAATTTCCTCAACCTGGTCGGTAATGTCTATTAATTCAAACTGCCTTGTTGTAGAGACTTGTATATCCTCAAAGTACACCTTCATTTTTTACCACTGATTAAAATTATACCATAGGGATAAAAAGTTTGAGAGAAATTTCCTTTGAATGGAATGGTAAGATATTAGTTCTGTCTGATATTCACTACCCTCATTGTAATATTGAAGAGATAAATAACATAATGCTAACAGAGAAACCTTCCCTCACCGTTCTCTTAGGAGATATAATTGTCTCTAAGGGAGAAGACTATAGAAACTTTATCAATAATCTAAAAATTAGAAAGAATATAATTTACATTAAAGGTGATGAAGACAAGCTCAAAGGAGATTATGATTTAATTAAGATTAAGAATAATGGTAAGCGTTTTATTCTACTACATGGTCATCAATACATTAATGAAAGGAATGAGTATAGTATAGCCAAAATCTTAAAGAAAATAAATGATGATATTCCACCTTTTCTCTTCTGTATATCTTTCAGAATTCTTCTCAGAAATTTCAAAGATACAATAATATTAGGGCACTCTCATGCATTAAGGTATTTTAAGGCTATTAATTGCGTAAACTCGGGTACTTTGTCCAATATAGTCAATCTATACAACGATAGGGGCTACGTTGTTATTGAAAACGGTAACGTTAGATTAGTAGAGAGTAAAGTTTAAAATATCAGATATCGAATTCTATATCGGTGATAAAGTGTTTAGAGCTTGGATATACCAAGCGTTAAGTGAGCTGTCAAAAGGCAAAAAGAGCATAGACGAACTCAAAAAGACTTTACCACTATACGGTTGTGCTTTTGATTTCGTAATTAGTGCTTTATTGTCATCTGGTTTAGCTAAAAGGACTATTGAGGGAAATACAGAATATTTAGAAATAACTGACTTCGGTAGAGCTACTCTTTCATATCCTATGAGCTGGCATTTCCATCATCGACCTTATCATTACAGATGGTGGTAAAGTTTTTCTTTTTTCCTTTCCTAGTAGCAAGGTAATGAGTAGATATAAGGTGTCTGCTGAAGTTTCCTTTTCTAGGCCTAGTGAAGTGATGGGCAAGCTTTATATGATTCCTTATAAGGATAATGGACAGAAGGTCCTTTATTTTGATGTTCACTATCCATCATTTTGCAAGATAAGTATAAACCAAGACAGATTTAGAAATCAGTATTTAGTCTTTAACTGTAATCCCTCTGACGACTTTTCAATTAATATTAATTATGAGGTTGAAATTTATTCTCTCTCAAAATTCGAGAATAATGAGGAGAATTTATTTCTCTCTTCTAGCAAATATGTTGATATTGATAAGTTTAAGAGGTTCAACATATCATATTCCTCACTTAATGACCTCCTAAATAAGGTCATAAATTTAGTTAGGGGTAGTATTAAATACGACAAAAATAACAATAGTGTTAAATCAGCTTTTGGCTCCCTAATTATGGGTTCTGGAGTTTGCGTAAACTATAGTCATGTTACATTAGGAATTTTGAGGGCATTGGGAATTCCTGCAAGATACGTTGTTGGTATAATTCCATTTACTAAAGAGGCTCACGCATGGGTAGAGGTTAAAGTTGACGATGTGTGGTTCCCTATTGATCCCACAAATGGAACTAAAGGAATGCAATACTTGAAATGGGCTATAGGGAGGGATGACAGTGATGTTAGGAGTAAAATATGGTACCGTAAATCCACAAATTTTAACTTCTCATTTAACTGGTATTTCAGATAATATGTTCATATGAGAAAAATATTTTTATTCAAATGGAATGAGTATATGATATGTCTCATCAAGATAGTGAGATTTTAGGGTTGCAAAAGGTAAGGAAAGGAGTATGGTATATAATATTATCACAAGCAATTAGTATTCCTCTTACAATAGCAATTCTTGTAGTTATATTTGTATCTGAAAGTCTTTTACCAATTATAATCACTGTATTAGCTGGTCTAGTAATTACTATTCCTTTCTTGATCTTGACATACACTAATATGAAGAAAGGATTTGAAGATTTAGTTTCAATTGGTAGGGACTTAAGGGATGGTGTGAATGGTATAATTCTAGTAGTGATCGGAACTGTATTAGTATTGATAGATTTAATGTTTATAGCACCGTTTATATTTTCACTATTAATATCGTCAACACCTTCGATCTCTTCATTAGCGTCTTCATCAGTCATAGGGGGTAGCATTATCTTTATAATTGGTGGTATAATAGGTCTAATTGGTTATGTACTCCTTTTCATAGCTTTTATGAAAACCGGAGAGATTTACAGAAATAGTAACGTAAAAAACGGTGGACTGATCGCATTAATAGGTTATATCTTATCTATAATTATTTCATTAATAGGTTTGATAGTAGTTTTAATAGGATTCTATATGATATATTCTGGATTAGGAAGTGTAATAAATACTATATCTAAATCACAAGCTATACAGCCTAACCCATCCTTGCCTTCTACACCTATAGGGCAAGTAGGGGTTGGGAAGCTTTACAGTAATGGCATTGCAGAAGTTACTATATATTCTCAATATCAACTAGGAATTCTAAGTGCTACAATATTAGGCGCTAATTATTTAACGAGTGACATTACACCCAATCAGCTTTCTTTAGGCTATAACGTCATTAAAATTAATTTCAAAACTTCTTTCATGTTTGTAGCAGGTAACATTTACGTTATACAGCTAACCTTATCAAATGGGCAAACGTTAAATGTTAGTGTTGTATACCAACCTTAAAAAATTAAAAATTTCTTAACTTATATTTCTATAAACTATTCTCTATAATCTAATGTTTCAGCAGTTATCATATTTTCCCTTAGTAGTACCGAGTCCACGGTACTACCTAGAAAGTTTTTAACATTCTAGGTCATTTCATTAAAAGGTATGAAAAACGAGATCAAGGACTTGGTAGGTAGAGCTAAGGCAGAACTCGTAAACACCATCAATTTCGTAGTAGGAACACTAAGGATGCAAGGACTAACAAAAAAGGTCGCTATCGCACTAGCCTTAATCGCATTCATAAGCGATAGAGCTAGCGTGAAGAACATCTCAGAAACGTTCAACCTAGATTACAACCTACTCAAAGCGTTAGAGGAAGTGGAAAAGCGTGGACGAACTACCTAGACAAATTAAGAGAACTAATCAAAGGACCAGTAGTAATCATAATCGACGACACGTTCGACCACAAGGAATACGCTAGAGCTAGAAACAGAGCGAGCGGACAAGGAAACTACATCATGTGGTGTCAAGCACACAAGAGATTCGAATCCGGAGTCCAATTACTAACAATCGCAATCTACGATCTGAACACCAAGAAAGCTTACATGATAGGAGCCTTCCCCTACGCTACTAGAGAAATGTACGAGAGGGGAATGGTGAAGGAGTTCCAAACCAAGATCCAGATGGCCTCTGCATTAATGAAGCTGCTAAGAGAGAAGTTTCAAGTGATGAGAGTCGTCTTCGACTCTTGGTATTGGTCGAGTGAGCTCGTAACTGACAAGGTAGTGTCTGAACTGAAGTCCAATAGGAGAGTCCTCAGAGTCAAGTCAATCCAGGGGACCCATGATGAGGTGGAGGGTCACCTTCACGTGGGCGATCTACCCCCTGGAAGTTATTTGGTCGACTTGACCCTGAAGGACAAAGTTATTACTGTTAAGTTGTTCGTCGAGGAATATAAAGATTACGGCAGGAGGAACCTCTATACTACTGACCTATCCCTTAGCAAGGAAGAGGTTGAGGAGACTTGGAGGATAAGGTGGGAGATCGAGAAGTTTCACAGGGACATTAAGGTTCTAGGTCTTCAAGATACCTCTTTCTTCAAGAGGGTTAGGCTTCAAGGTTATGTCCTCCTCTTCGTGATGCTCGTTAACGCTGTTAGGGAGCTATTGGCCTCCCTTAACTTAAGGAGCGTTGAGGAATTGTTGAGGTTCGTTGAAAGGCATTTAGGAGGGATAGTGGGACTAATGAAAATCTTTAAACTACGTTAAAATCTCATAACTGCTGTAATGTTTTTTAATTATCAACTAAAAAGTGATAAATATTTAAAACTTTGATAATTCTCTACTTTCTTGAATTTGCAAAACTGTTAACTATAAGAAGATATAACTTTGATTTATGCAATAAATCAGCGGATAACTTTGTAATTTTTACAATAATCCTTATATGTTTGATAATGTATAATGTATATTGATGGGAGTTAATATAATAAGACTTGATGATATTGATGAGAAAATACTCGATATTTTACGTTATAATGCTAAAAAGAGTTTAAAAGAGCTATCGGACGAACTGGGAATACCTATAAGTACTGTAAGGTATAGGATTAAGAGATTGGAAGATGCCCAGATAATAAAGGGATATGTAGCAATAATAGACAGAGTGAATCTAGGGTTAAACGTCTCATTAGTTATGGAAATAGAAACAGTACCATATTCCATAAAAAAGGTCGCTCAAGAATTAGGTGAAATACCGGAGGTAGTGAGAATATATGGTTTAGATAATGGACCTAGATTACATGTGCATATGATCTTTAAAGACGATGCGAGTGCACATCAATTTATAGCAAATAAATTGTACAATATTAAGGGAATTAAGACTGTTTCCATTTCAAGAATAATTGAGAGATATAAAATAGACCCTTCAGTATTGCTATGAGAAAATAAGAAGTGGAAGGAAAAAAAGAAGATATATCCCTTTTCTCTTTCTCTTTATTATCTATCGCTTATCTTAACATTTAAAGACTTTATCGGCATTACCCCAGGTATTTCCCATTCTTCATACATCTCGTCAACCATCCTTTGTACATATTCTATGTCTTCTTCCGTAAAGTGTGAAAATCTTCCTTGCTTTTCTAAGTATTCTTTTACTGGTTTTCTCTTCATTCTACCCTCTACTATACTCTTTGTAGGCTCATTGTAAACTATCTCACCATCAATATACTCATATAAGGGCCATAACCCTGTTTCGGCTGCTAATACTCCCAGTTCATGAGAGAACCTTGGATCGTAATCCCATCCTTTCGGGCATGGGTCTAAGGAGTGAATGAATGTTGGTCCACCTATTGCTAATGCCTTTCTAATCTTATTTATGGAATCCAAAGGATACGCCGGTGTCATAGTAGCGGCGTATCTAATATTCCTATGTCCAGCTATTATCATTGGGACTACGCTCTTCTTCCATCTCTTCTTCATTATCCTTCTTTGTTTACCAGGCCTACTAAATGAGGTCTGTGCTCCAAAAGGTGTCATGCTAGTCTCTTGTATATCAGTGTTAGCTGAAGATTCATTATCATATAGTATTATGAGTAAATTATAATCGTACGTCATTGCGTTTGAAACACCAGACAAACCCATATCTGCACATCCTAGATCTCCACAGAAGGCGATCACATTTATAGGTTCTTGCTTTATTTTTCCTTTTCTCATTAACGCTCTTAATGCGGCAGCAGTACCTAATGCGGCTGCACCAGATCCTCCCAATTGTGTGTGAACCCAGGGAACTATCCATGACGTGCTATAATATGTAGTATTTGCTACATACATGCATCCCGTGGCTCCTATAACTATTGTCCTTTGCCCAGCAGCTTTAGCTAAAAATCTCATAACTAGTGCGGACTCACATCCTTGGCAAGTCCTATGGCCTGATGTATAGAACTCCTCTAATGGTGTATCTTTTATTGTCTTAATTATTGACTTATACACTTTTTCTTCTATTTCCTTTTCAACCATACGAGATCACCTCCAATTTTACCAGGGGTCTCCTCTGACCCCGACCCAATAAACTGGTTTTGTTACGGGAGTATCCCTATGTTCATAACCTATCTTAATTATCTTCTCCACATCTTGAATAGTTATTTCCCTCCCACCCAATCCTCCTATAAAACTTATGACCTTAGGTCTCTGATCTACATCATATAGTGAAGATCTAATTTCATGATAAATGACTCCTCCTCTGTTTGGCGATCCCATTGA
Source organism: Sulfolobus sp. E5-1-F (assembly GCF_009601705.1). Taxonomy (NCBI): domain Archaea; kingdom Thermoproteati; phylum Thermoproteota; class Thermoprotei; order Sulfolobales; family Sulfolobaceae; genus Saccharolobus; species Saccharolobus sp. E5-1-F. The sequence goes on from NZ_CP045687.1 coordinate 603,776, forward strand.
GTAATCCCTATCAACAACACACACTACTCTAGAATTTGCTAAATACTTAATGACATCTTGTGTTGGGAATGGCCTGAACCATCTAATCCTTAACATTCCCACCTTATAGCCTTGTCGTCTCATATTCTTTATCGCGACCTTCATTGGTTTAGAAACTGTTCCCATTCCAATTAACACCACCTCAGCATCATCAATCATATACGGTTCTACAAATGGGTTCTCCGGCATTTTTATTTCATTAGTGGAACCAGGATATCTCCCGAACACCTTTTTAAATTCCTCATAGGCTTCTACTATTACATTCCTAGCCCTTTCCATAGCCTCTTCATGTTGCCTTCTGATTTCCATAACCCAATCCTCGTTGACTTGAGGAGCTACAGTAATTGGATTGTCAGGATGAACCAAATATTTACCTCTATTATATGGTGGTAAGAAGTTCTTAACTAGCTCCTTTGGAGGCAATCTCACTATCTGTTCTGAGTGTGTTAGAAATCCACCGTCCATAGATATACCTAAGGGTAGTAATACTCTTTGATCCTCTGCTACCCTATAAGCTATTAACGTAGTATCGAAAGCCTCTTGAGCAGTGTCCACCCATACCAATAACCAACCCACATCCCTTACCATTAATGCATCATTGTGTTCAACTCCATAAGCTCCAGGATCATCTAGAGCCCTATTCCCTATTATTGCCACTACTGGAGCACGATCTGTAGCCGTAACTACTATTGCCTCCATTCCGTAAAGCCATCCAACTCCACTACTTCCCACTAAAGTCCTAGCTCCAACTAACGAGGCATGCTTCACAGTTTCAAACTGTCCGTGTTCTCCTTCAGCAACTATGAACTCTGCATCCAATTCACCATCTGCTATTAATTTGGAGATCGTATCCATAACTTCAGTATATGGTCTAATTGGATAAGCTGCAACTACATCTACATCCGCATACATTGCAGCATAAGCAACAGCTTGTGTTCCATTCATTAATACCTCTTTTTCTACTAATTTCTTGACCTCTGTCATCTCCCTAACCCCGGTACGTAAACCCTTTCTTTTCTAGCTTGCCTTACACTCTTTAACCATTCCTTGTACTTTATCTTGTTCTCCTTCCACATTTCATATGGTCTTCTGTAATCTGTGAACATCGATTCATCTACCATTACTATACAATCCTTAACGGGGCATACATCTGCACATATGCCACAGCCAACACAGTAATCATACGCTATATCGTAATATCCATCTGGCGTTTCATCAAAACATTCGTCAGGGCAGTATATCCAGCATAACTTACATTTGATACAAATATCGAAATCTACTGTAGGTCTTTCAAATTTAGTGGTTCCTCTCTTGAAGAGTTCGTTTCTCTTTCCTCTAGGAACTGCTGGTATTACTGTACCTTCCAACATCTCTTGCCATGTTAATAATCTAGGTGGATTATACACGAAATCAATTCCCTCACCTTTCATCACAGTTCTATAATCTACTGATGAATACGCTTCTTTCACCGTAGATATTCTCTTGTCAGCATCTTGTTTTTTACTTACATATTTAATTAGATGATCTAAATCAATGATATCTGGTCTTAACTTTGCCAATCCTCCCCAGACTTTCTCCATCGTTAAGTCGTCCTTAAATGCCCATAATCCAGAAAATGATGGTTGAGTGTTTACTACTCCTAGAGTCCAATTGAAGTCTTTTTTAGGTATCATTTTTAACAACTCATTAATTCTCTTAGTAGAAGTTACTAACATTGTTCCGTTGCTTTTCAGTTTAAGGTTAATTGGTTGTACTCCTTGCCATGCCCATGATTCGACACCCTTTAATAGGGTATCGTCAAGTACTATAATGGCATCTACTAGATCTGGTTCCACTCTTGTGGAGTATCCTATTAGATCTTCCTCATTTACGTTATCACCTATTCCAACATAGTATTTTGCCGGCACTCCGTTCCTTTCTGGGGAATCTCCATATCTTCCAAAAGATAACGCTGGCCTACCCATTTCCCTGGCAGTGTACACGATCCCCTCTGCAATATACTTAGCTAATCTTTTCTGGAATATACCTCTATATACTATCTCTACATACTTCACTTCATCCTTTACTCCCATATGAGAATATTTCGTAATCTATTATATATAGATTGATTTGTAACTATATTAATTTACGTATATAAGGTTTTGCAACACATTAGGTTGTTTCTGTTATGTTTTGTAAAATATGCAACTTCTGGGGAAGAAAGTTTGACTTGACTATTAAGAAATTTTTTAGAAAATAAAAAATAATAAAAATTACAATAAAAAATGTTTATCACTACAAATTATTTGGTTTTTGACTTTCAGCAGATGCAATCTGTGCAGTAGTTAGCTTTGGCGGTCGTAGGGTTAAGGCTAGGATTGCAGCTATTATGGCCATTAAACCAGTTATGACTAATGTCTCTTTTATGCCATATGAGGTGAATAGTATTGATGCACCGTATCCTGCAAATATACCAGCTAATGCTTTTGCAGTATAGGTCAATCCGTAATTAGATCCAGAGTACTTAGGTCCATAATAATCACCTACTAGCGGAGGGAATAAGGAAAATAGTGGACCCCATGTGAATGCAGTGATGAAAATCAAGGCAAGATATAATGGTGCAATTTTTGGTATGAATGCTACTGAAAGCATAGAAATACCGCTAATTCCAAAAGAGAGCGTCATAGTATATGGTCTACCTAAGTAATCAGATACCGTACCCATCACAAATCTTCCTAAACCATTAGCGAAGGGAAATAAGAACACAGCAATTACTGAGGCTATACTAAATCCAAGAGATCTACCGTAAGGTATTAGATGACCAATTATCGATAAACCAGATCCTGCAATAAGGAAAAACGCCATGTAAATTACCCACCATTGCCACGTTTTAACCATTTGTGATACACTAAAATCATTTTTACTCCTCTTTATCATCTTACGTTTTCTCTCATATTCCTCTGCATTAAATCCCTTAGGTAACCATTGGGGAGGAGGATAGGCAAAGAAAAACGCTAACAGAGTAATAACTATTAATTGGACAATTCCCATATAAACAAATGCAGCATTGTAACTAATTGAGGTGATAATATATTGTATTAAAGGGGATAATGCAAACGCACCACCACCAAAACCTATTTCTATAATACCAGTTGCTAGACCTCTTTTATCTGGGAACCATCTGACAGCAGTGCTAACTGCAGTGCCGTATATTATACCTATCCTATACTCCCGAAACCATAGGTAAGATATAGTAGTGGTAGTGAATTAGCGAAAGCTGAGGTAATGTATCCAATGCCAGTGATTATCCCACCTAACATGGAAATTAGTCTAGGACCATACCTATCGGCTATCCTGCCTGCAACAAACATTGATAGAGCTTGGACAATAATATAGATTGTATAGGTAAGTCCTAGTGCAGGTGACCCTGGAGCTACATGAAACACTTTACCTAATGGTACTGTATATAATGTCCATGAGTATTCATATATACTGACAAGGGCCATCGAAATAGTAGCTGCTACTACTAACATCCACCTAAACCATCCTTTTTCAAACCACTTATTGCTCATCATTCATTCTATACGTAAAAAATGGTTTTAACTTTTGTTTCTAAAATTAGCCTATATTTATTAGAAATTTAACTAACTATAATCAAATCTCCTTGCATAAAATGCAAGTAATCACGTTAAAAATATAATTCTTTAGCCTAGCTAGTTGCACTATATATGGAAATTAAATTTAAAAATATGTTGTTATTATCATATATAGTTCAGTGGATTAATAGTGTAGATAACTAAATTTTCGTATATAAACGAAAATCTTATGAATAATATCCAAGCATACCTTAAAAGCTAAGGGGAATTTTACCTTTTTAGTTTTTGCTTGAAACTTCGGCAGAACTAACGAGTTAAACAATTCTAGATATGTAAAAACATTAGAAGTTAACTTAATAGCAAAGAAAAAGGGAGATATTCTATAGGCACTAAGGTACAAATAGAGATGGAGCCAAGAAAGCATAGAGCGCTCCTATAAGTATTAGATATATCAATATACCTATAGCCCAAGGTAAGTTTTTCCTAATTACTATTCCCTCTTTTCGCACATATTTTGTTGTTGATACCCCTGCACTTGCAGTCTGCGGAGCGACTGGTTTACCTAACTCAGCACCAACAGAGTTTAAAGCAGGCGGTAATCCCACTGGCAATCCCACTAAACGTGCAGTAGCTACTTGGAAAGCTCCAAAAAGGGCGTTAGTCGAAGTATTGCTTCCAGACAGTGCACATCCAATCCATCCAAATAAGGGTGATACTATTATAAATGCTATTCCTAGATCACTAGCTTTCCAGGCTAATGAGTAAGCCATTCCGCTGAAATTAAAAACATATGCGAGTCCAACTACGAAAACACCAGTTAGTATCCCTCCCCAGTATTGATGAAAAGACCTCTTTATTGATTCTCCCATAATTTTTGGCGAGGCCCTTAAAACTAGGGAAATGATTATCCATGATACCATAATTGATGTACCTGCTACGAAAGGATTAAAGGCAAATCTTACTGCCACGTTCTTATGAAGAAGTGAAGAGTAAGCTGGCTGAGATAAGGTGACTAGTGAAAATTTAGTCAATGGTGACCATGGACCCGTCCATAGAGTTACAACTATTATTAATATTATGAAAGCTGATAACGCTTCGATAACGTCTTTTGTCGAGTATTTCTTACTATTCCCACCATTAGGCTGAAGACTTCTTAAGCTTAGCACTCTTTTAGGTCTCCACACTCTTAAGAATAAAAGCAATATTACAAAAGATACTAATGACCCCGTAATGTCAGGCAAATAAGGACCAACAAAACTGGCTATTGGATATTGACCTAAGATATAGGACAATGAGCCGAGTATGGCTATTGGCCATGCTTCCTTTATCCCTCTCCATTTATCAACTAAGTATAATAATATCCAAGGTGGTAATAGAGCTAAAATTGCTACTATCTTTGCCACTGAAGATGATACAAAAAGTAGTGGTAAACCGGTAACTGATGCCAATATGACAATTGGTGTTCCTAATGCACCATAGGATACTGGTGCATTATTAGCTAATGCTGAAACCTGAAGAGCTTTTAGATCATCAAAACCTAAATATATTAATAATGGAGCAATAAATGCCCAAGGATATCCAAATCCTACTAATCCCTCAAATAATGCTCCTAATGACCATGCTAATACGATAGCTTGAACTCTAGCGTCATTAGTAGAGTTTCTCACTATCCAATCCCTAAACGCATCGAATTTTCCAGTTAACACTAACGTATTATAAATTGTTAGCCCCCAAAACACTATCCAAGATATTGCCCAAGTTCCTACTAATGCTCCTATGAGCCATGCATAACTTACTTGTACTATAGGAGCCCCCCATACAAACGTTGCAACCAAAATAGTTATTATTGAACCTATTAGCGTAGCTAACCACGCAGTTATTCTTAGCCCAGCCAACAACACCAGTAGTACTATTATTGGCGTTAAGGATGCTAGAATAGTTAGACCTACGTTACCAGTTGGGTTTAAGGGTTGTATATACATACTTCTCTAAATGGGAATATATTTCTAACTTTATAAGCTTATCTTTGATGGATTATCAAAAAGATTAAAAAAAATTATTATATGGTTTGCAACATCATATCGTTTCATTTTATAGAAGTTTTAAAGCAACTACAAGAAGATACAGATAATTCTTAAACATTAACTTAAAACCATAATTTATATAACTAAGGTAAAGTCAATTAAAAATAGAGAGGAAGTTAAGTTTGATTAATATAGTTAAAGAAAACCTATGAAAATCTTTGGTGATGCAGATTTAACCTAACGATTAAAGGGCTAATGTACGGAATGAGTAGGAATGCCAAGTGATATTATGGTGCCCAGATTAGGTTAGTAGCAGAAGGAAAATTTAGAGCAATAAGTAGAGAATTTGATTATAGAGAATGTATAGAAGTTAATGGATCTTAGACTATAAGAAACTACTAAGGCTCTAATAGTATCCAAATCTTAAGCAAATAGAGTTCTCGGCTATGTAGAGATTAGTGTTAGGGAAGGATATGAACTTCCCATAGGGATCAAGAAAGCAATAGGAACTTGACTGGAAAAGGGATACTTGTAAAAACCTGTAGTTTTTTCGAATGTCAATAATAAATTTTCAACATAGCTCAAGAGGAGACTTCTGGTTAGCGTTAGTTATAATGTATTCACACTTGAAGATGAAGCTATTTCACTAACAAAGGACGTAGTTTAATGTTTGGTATTCTATCCGGAATAGTGAGTACAGAAAAGTCTTTGGTGTTTCTGGAGAAATTAAAGCTAAAGCGTTTGGAGAAATGATGCATAGAATCAGTCGGTTGAAGTAACGTAGAAACGATACAAATAGAGATTGTTAGAGAATTGGGATTGAAAGGATAGTAGTTTCTTGAAAATGACGTATAGTATGTAACGTTTTAATTTTTCCAATATAAGAGTGTATTTATATTATGCATGCTTGAAGTATTTACGATTACTTAAATCTCTTCGGTGAGAATTTACGTTATTATTAAGGTTTAAGGGATTTGAAGTAAATTTACGTAAAGTACTTCAAGAATTTAGAATTTCTCTGAGGTAGAGATGATATATACAAATGCTGATGAAAAACTACTCTCATTTTAAGTAGATATTTAAAGATTAACACTGAAGGTAATTAATAAACCTAAGGAAGGGAAAACTTATACTTCAATTTCTGTTCTTTTGAACCTAATAACCACAAACCGCTTAACAAGTTGCTCTTTTGTTTATAAGGTAGCTTTACTAAATTATTTTATGGGAATTAAGTTACCTACCTTAGAGGAATTAAGAGAAATATCTAAGCAATTTAGTTTGGATTTAGATGATGAGGAATTAAAATCCTTTTTGTCATTAGCAAAGCTTCAGTTAGAATCCTATGAAAGGTTAGACTCATTGCTTGATTATGTTCCAAACGTTAAGTATCAGAGAACATTTGGTCGACCACCTACGAAAGAAGAAAACCCATACGGTGCTTTAGTATGGATTACTTCAATAAAAGGAAAGGAAGAGGGTAAGTTAAAGGGAAAGAGGATCTGCATTAAGGATAATATAATGGTAGCTGGTTTACCAATGCTTAATGGATCTAGATTGTTGGAAGGTTTCGTTCCAAATATGGACGCTACCGTAGTTTCAAGGATTTTGGAGGAGGGTGGAGAAATCGTAGCAAAGACCACATGTGAGGATTTATGTTTCTCAGGAGGTAGTCATACTTCATATCCTTGGCCTGTACTAAATCCGAGAAACCCAGAATATATGGCAGGAGGATCGTCAAGTGGTAGTGCTGTAGCAGTAGCCTCCGGATATTGTGACATGGCTATTGGAGGAGATCAAGGTGGTTCAATTAGAATTCCCAGTTCGTGGGTTGGGATATATGGACTCAAACCAACTTATGGGCTAGTTCCATATACTGGTGCTTTCTCTATTGAGCCCACATTAGATCACTTAGGACCTATGGCTAATACAGTAAAGGATGTAGCTTTACTTTTAGAGGTAATAGCTGGAAGAGACGGGTTAGATCCTAGACAGCCAGACACTTTACCTCAACCTCCGGTTAAATCTTATTCGAACCTTATTGATGGCAGTGTAAAGGGTATGAGGGTAGGCGTAGTTAAGGAAGGGTTTAGTTGGCCAAATTCAGAAAAGGATGTTGATGAGTTAGTATTGGATTCTACAAAGAAGTTGGAAGATTACGGGATTAAGGTAGAAGAGATCTCGGTACCTTTCCATAGATTAGGATTGGATATATGGACTCCAATTGCGATTGAGGGTGCTACAGCCACTATGATATTGGGAAGCGGAGTAGGGTGGGGTAGGAAGGGATTCTTTGAGACACAAATTGCAGAATTCTTTGGGAACTCCTTGAAGTCTAGATCCAGGGATCTTCCTAATACCGTAAAGGGCGTATTAATGCTAGGTTATTTCTTAATAAAGAGATATAATAATAGGTACTATGCCAAGGCTAGAAATTTATCAATAATGTTAAGGGATGCCTATGATGAAGCGTTAAGGAAATATGACGCTTTGATAATGCCAACGACTCCAATGAAAGCAATGAGATATAGGAGTGAACCGAGCTTTGATGAGTATTTCATGATGGCATTAGGAATGATAAATAATACAGCACCTTTTGACGTAACCGGTCATCCCGCCATGAATGTACCAGTAGGATATTCAAATGGTTTACCAGTTGGGCTAATGATAATAGGAAGGTATTTTGAAGAGGACACGATACTTAAAATTGCTAACGTGTTTGAAAGAATGGGTAAAAATAGAATATGATTTTTAAGGCAAAATATGTATATATTCTCGTTATGCTGTTTTAACTTCCTTATAAGTAAACCACCAATCAAAGGGCTGACCTAATCTCATTTTAGCATCTTTAATTGTTCTAGGTGCTGGATTTATTACTTTATCTCCTATTAGTTCATTATTAGGCCAGTTTGCTGGCGTAACAACTCCAGCTTTATCAACCAATTGTAATGCTCTGATAGCTCTTAAAATTTCATCGATATTCCTTCCAATCTCCATAGGATAGTATAGTATTAATCTAATAGTTCCTTTATCGTCAACTATGAATACCGCTCTAACCGTAGCTGTAGAGGATTCTGCGTGAATCATTCCTAGCCTCTTAGCTACATTACCCATTGGATCCGCAATTATTGGAAATGGAACTTCAACCTTTAGGTTCTTCTCTATCCACATTACCCATTCAATATGAGAGATATTACTATCTACTGAAAGTCCTATTAGCTCTGTGTTTAACTTCTTGAATTCCTCGTATTTTTTAGCAAACGAATAGAACTCTGTAGTGCATACTGGTGTAAAGTCACCAGGGTGACTGAATAAGACGAACCATTTACCTTTGAAATCGTCTGGTAATTTTATCTTACCATAGGTTGTTATTACTTCCATCTCAGGGAATTTCTCTCCTATTAGTGGAATTCTTCCTTCACTCATTTTCTCACTATACATAATTTGGAATAGCTCCTATTTAAAATTAACTCATTTTCATTAAAATGTAACTTTTAAATTAAAGTCGTTCTAAATTTACCATACTGACTTTCGTTATGGGGCTACATAATTATGGAGAGCGATAATGTAGTTTGTGGACTCGGCTACTAAGAGTTAAGAGATATCACAAGCAGAAATTGTGCGTCTAATCATTTATTGAAATGAAAATAATAACAGTTCTGGGGAGAAATATTTAAGAAACTAACTAAGTAGCGATAATGGTAAAATTTAGAGTTAAGATATCAGGTTTTACGTCTTTATTAGATGTTTTCTATATAAGTATGTCAACCGTCCAACAAATCATCTAAAAGGTGAAAGTGAACATGCTATATATTAGCTTTATATGCTATAAAAGAAGAAAATTGTATATACGAAAGTTGCAATACCAACTACGAATGGCTATGTTTCAAGACCAGTGAAGGATATGTTGCTTAAATTTATGAAATAAAATGGAAAGGAATACAAAATAATAAAAGAGTATGAGAATCAGCATTAAATGCTACTTCGGCTAGAGGTATTCATATGTTAAAATCTGTCACTAATAAAAGGTGTTAATGCCGTAGTTGTTGAGAGAACTATGTCCCCTAGGGTTTAGGATTTTACAGAGGTATAACGTGAAAACATATATCGGAACGAGCCTTGAAGTAAGACTGCATTGGAGAAGCTGATTAATAATAAATTGATTGAAACTACGTAATCAACGCATGATGGGCATCATCATGAGGAATATTGTCGCTAGAGTTGACTATTCTCTTCGAGAATAAGAGATAAAATCATGGTTAACAGTTTGAGATAAACCATCAAGTTTATGTAGTACTTAATATTTGTCACCCAAGTCGTAATTACTCTAATCAATGTTAGATAAGGTGGAATAAGAGATTTCTATTAATTTAGCAAGCCTCCTTAAACCTCTGTACCTTTCCACATTTATGCGTCAATAAATGATAGCAAGAGTGTTCTGTTGATATGATATAGTATTCAATCATCGTCTCCCACTTCTTGTTAGAATAGTTATGATTAAAAGGTTTAGATGCTAATCTAAGCTGATGAGAGAGGAAGCAGAGAAATGGTTTAGACAAGCCTTAGAGGATTTGGCAACTGCAAAAGACACTATTGCTACTGGTCATTACTACGCTTCAGCCTTTTGGGCGGAACAAGCTGCTGAAAAAGCTCTAAAAGCACTCTTAATCGAGAATGGAAAGATTGAGAGGACGCATGATTTAAACCAGTTACTAGATATAATAAAGGAGGAGATAGGATTGCCGGTAGAGGAGATAAGGAGCGAAGTAAGCAAACTCACTTTACATTACACTATCTCTAGATATCCTGATGCAGCAAATACTTTACCTTACTCGTTATATATGAAAGAGGATGCTGAGGAATTAGTGAAAAAAGCGGAAAAGGTGATAGAATGGGTAAAGCGAAATCTGCATTAAAAAGTCAAGTTGAATTGGTAAAAGTTGCAATGGAATTTATTAATCGTATAAGTAATGAAATTAAAATTGAAGATGTATACGTAGTAGGTTCTAGGGCCAGAGGAGATTACTTAGAAACAAGTGACATAGATTTAGTCATAATATCACGGGACTTTGAAGGCTTAAGGTATATTGATAGGCTTGAAAAACTTGGAAAGCATTTAAGGGCCCGCATAGAATTGTTTGCATTTACACCCGATGAATGGAAAGAGCCTAAATCTCTTTTCGTTGAACAGATGAAAAAAGAAGCTAAGAGGCTAAAGGATTTAGCTAGAGACATCGGATTATCTTTTTAGTTGGATAATGTCAAAACTCTTAAAAGTAAACGCTAACTACAAGTATCTTAAAAACTTTTTAGGATGATAGTATCTAGATTAGACAATAAAAGTTCAGTGGATGCTGAAGAAAATTGACAACATCAGAAGGATAGACTACTTACCAGAAAGGTAAAGAAGAGGTTTGAAGGACTTGTGTTATAAAGTGTTCTAAACACAATTAATTTAATGAATCTATATGAATGTTTATAGACAAGTATTCGGAAAAAGTAAGATAAATTGTTGAGAAATTTTCCCTCGAATCGAAAAGTTAAGTAATAACTGACCAGAAATCGAGAAAACATAATACCATTATTTTTGAAACAATGAATAAAGCGCTACAATTGCCGAGACTACGCTAGGAAACAAGGGTAGTATAGAGTGTAGTTAAAATTCTGTTTTCCCCATGATTGGTCTACTAAAGGGAAATATAATATTATAGAAAGAAAGATAGAGATCAAATATAATAATATTTTTATACTAGCAGAAGATTAATTCTATATTATAATAGAAAAATCTCTATTAAATTATTTGTATTTGGGATACTCTCTAGAGTTGTCTACTCTCTTCTATATTGGTGTAGTATATCCTTCTTATTATAATGACATCTATGATAGTTATCACGAGAGTCCACAATATAGAGGATAAAATAATAGTCTCAAGAGATACACTTTCTTGTGTATTTTGAAAGTTTATTGGTGGTATATTTCCAGTATATCCGTAATATAGGAGAAGCATTATTGACAAGTATGGAGATATATAGTCCAAACTGCTTGGATATTCTGAAAATGTTAATAGAGAATAGAAGATAAAGCCTAGTATTAGAGGTATAAAGCTAATTAGGTTTTGGATTCTCATTCCCTTAAATTTGATTGTAATTAACACTAGAAGTGTTGAGAATGATATAAAGAATAAGCTTCCGAGAATTATTATTGGAATCAGAATGGGAATTTGTGAAGGAAGCGTAGTTATTCCTATACCATTATTTGAAAACATATATGGAATCACAATTGTCATTAGCAGTTCAATTATTAGTCCAATTACTAAAAATCCTAGATAGAAGGAAAATATATATGTGCTTGCTTTTAGTTTGCTGTATCTTAGCAAGTATGGCAAGGTCCACTTTGATAAAAAAGTGTAAAAGCTATTGATACAGCTAGTGAGCTAAGTGATAATATTACTAAATCGGAATACCACACCGCAACGTAACTTTGATATATTATTTTAGTGTAAATGCTAGGAATTTGTTTTATAAAGCCCGGTGCCATGAGATAGGCTCCTATTATCCCCCAGAATAGTATAAAGAGTATTCCCCAACCTATCAAGTTAGGATTTGTAAGGTTTCGTTTTACTACGTATGTAAATAATCTTCTCATAATTAATCGATTAGTAAAAAGAATTATAAGTGCCAATGATAGTTCAAGTTTTGAACTATATTGTTAATTTTTATGTCTAGAGGTAAAGATAGGTTCATATGCTAGAGTATAAAGATTTTGGAATAATCTTTGATAGCGTATTATTTCAAGGAGTTAATTTGAGAATCGATAATAGAAGTATTATGCTGGGACCAAATGGTTCAGGTAAAACTAGCATCATAAAGGCAACATGTGGATTACTATCTTATGAGGGTTACATTTACGTTGATGGTAATGAAGTGAGGAAAATAAGGAATTATTCAAATCTTTCAACGAATCTTGTGGAAGTGTATAGTATAGGTATAAAGGTTAAGGATATTGTATATATATTTGAGGAGATTAAGAATTTGGATGTTAATATGTTTAGCAGACTACTAAAGGAGGTTAGACTGTTTGAGCAAGTTATAAATAAGCCTTTATATAAGCTCTCAGCTGGGCAATCGTCAATAGTTAGATTAGCCTTAGCCTTATCTACAAACCCAAAGATTGCATTAATAGACGAGCCATTTGAAAATTTAGATCCCGCTAGAAGAGTGGTTATAGCCAAATGGCTAAAGGAGTATTTTGAAGAAGGTATTGTAACAACGCATGAGTTGGATCAATTAAAGGAATTTAAGGATTGGGACTCCTATATTCTAATCAATGGAAGGATTTACGGTCCAATTTCAGTTGCTGATCTGATTGAGGCTAACGTAGTTGAAGGTGATGTAGAAAACTCTATACTAACCATACAGCTTCATGACGGGAGAAAGATATCATTTGTTAAAAGTACCCAGATGGGGGCTAAATTAACTAATTTAGGCAGTATAGATCGAATTTATGGTGTAGTTTGAATGAGCTATAAGGACTTAGTTAAGGATGCTAATAACTTTGCTAGAATCTTAATCAAGAAAAAGTCCAGAAAAGTATTAGGTATATATTATGCAGTCTGGGGATTTTATAGTCTGATTCTGAGCTTTATCTATGCGATTTTAGATTCTCTAAATATTAACATTGCTCTTCTATATGGACTTATTCCCATTATTTTAGTAATTCCTTTTGCTTATTTTACCGTTAAGATCTTTGGAAGTATTAATGTTGACTATGTAAAACTTATTGGTGGAAAAGACTATGGAATGGCAAGGATTGGTTACGTAATAATGATTCTACTTATAATAATGCTATTTATATCATTTCTTTTAGTCTCAAGATTTAATCTAGATATAGCATATTTTGTGTTATCATATTATATATATGTGATCTTTATTGTATATTTATTATATCGTTTCCTCTATTCAAAATATAAACTAGTAGATCCTAAATATTATGACCTTATAGCAATTTTCGCACTTTTATTAGTTCCTTTAGGGGTCGTATCTCAAACACTTTATCCGCTGTTTATAGCTTTCGAAATAGCTTGGTTCTACGCTTCTATCAATTCTTTATTAGAGGTGTCTGCTATTGAATAGTGAAGAGGAGAGAATCAAAGAGCTAATTCAATTCTTGAATAACAGAGCCTTAAATAATTCGGTTAGACTAGCTATTCTAATAGCCTTGCATACTTTTGGTCAAATGACGTTCTCTGAATTACTGGAGTACTCCCAAATTCCTAAAAGCTCCTTATTAATGCATTTGCAAATCTTAGAAGAAGAGGGTCTAGCAATAATTAAAAAGGGTTTTACAGTAAATGGTGTAAGGACATTTGTGAAAATTACTGATAAAGGAAGAGAGACAGTGAAGGAGTACCTTAGACTGATCGGTAATATCTCTTAAATCCTAGTTATTTATTTTATGGATTGCTCACTTATGTCTTAGATATTACATTATAAGTTTAAAATCAACAATTGTACTATTTAAAAAAGTAAAGCTTAAAAAGAAGATTTTTACATTATTACATAAATGGCAGGAAAGTTTTATGTCATAGTTGGGATTTTAGCCCTAATCTTCATAACATTATACTCTCTACTGCCACTTTATTCAAAAAACGATCCAACGCTTCTAGGATTACCACTATTTTACTGGTATCAAATTATATTAATGCCAATAGGGGCCCTTGTATTCACCGCAATCGTAATGGTTATAAGGGATTGAGAGCATGGACGGGCTACACGTTTCAATCATTTCAGTAGCACTGTTTATAATTTTATTTGTAATTTTTGTATATTTAGGCTTTTATGGAAGTAGATGGAGAAGAGGAGACTTATCAAAGCTTCATGAATGGGCATTAGCAGGAAGAAGATTAGGACCATATTTAATGTGGTTTCTCCTCACTGCAGACTTATATACAGCGTATACGTTCATTGCAGTCCCATCTCTAGTCTTAGCCAGTGGTCCAGTCGGATTTTTTGCTGCCTTCTATTCTGCGGTCACACCATTCATAGCCCTCCTCTTCATGCCTAGACTATGGACAATTGCTAGAAACCGAGGATATATTACAGCAGCTGATTTCGTTAAGGATAGATTTAACAATAAGATTCTGGCTGGCCTTGTTGCTATAACTGGAGTAGTGGCTGAATTACCTTATATAGCATTACAAATAGTGGGTATGCAAGTAGCATTACTTATATTATTGCTAGGTATGGGAGTCAGTAACGTTTCATTAGCAAGTGACTTAAGCCTTTTAGTAGCATTTATAATTTTGGCAGCATTCGTATTTACCAGTGGTCTTAGAGGTGCAGCGTTAACTGCGGTATATAAGGATATCATAATTTTAGGAACAGTAATAAGTATTGTAATTTACGTCCCATTAGCCTTTGGAGGATTCTCAACTGCCTTTCATAATGCTCAAACATTGAGCTCACAGATTAACTTAGCATTAAATAACGTTCATAAACCAATTTTCTATAACTATTTACCTAATACCTTGGCTGCACAAACTGCTTATATTTCCTTAGCTATTGGGAGTGCATTTGCCCTTTATCTATATCCTCATGCCGTAAATGCAAGCGTGAGTTCAGATTCTAAAAAATCCCTTAAATTATCACTATCATTACAACCTTTTTATTCTATCATACTAGCAATTATAGCCTTATTTGGAATTCTGGTCTACGCTAACCCTAATGTAATTAACTTTATCGCTAAAACGCATTCTGGTGCGGTAGCGGTTCCAGCTCTGATAGGATATTCAATGCCAGATTGGTTTGTTGGAATAGCGTTGTTGGGAATTTTCATAGGAGGTCTAGTTCCCGCAGCTATAATGGCAATTGGAGCAGCTAATCTGCTTACTAGGAACATCATAAAGGAGTTTAAACCTAATATGACTCCTGGTACAGAATCAGCCTTAGCCAAATGGATATCCACTGCATTTAAATTTTTAGCCTTAGCTCTAGTATTCGCTACGCCTTCAACGTACGCCATACAGCTACAATTATTAGGTGGTATAATTATTTTACAAACTTTACCTTCAGTGTTCTTAGGTCTTTACACTAACAAGCTAAACGGTTATGCGTTAGTAGGAGGTTGGGTAGGAGGAATGTTTAGCGGTATATATTTAACATTATTGGCCAATCATTTTGGACCACTTAAAACCTCGTCTTTCTTAACGCCACTAGGACCAATGTATATAGGAGTATTATCAACTCTCATTAACTTAGCTATCGGAATAATTGGTACTGCAATAGCTTACGGAATAGGTTGGAGACCAGTGAGTAATATAAGAGCAGAAGAAATAGGTTAAACTATTATTATTTTTTAATATTAATCGTATTGTAAATATTTTTTAAGAAGATAAAAAACTAATTCTTATTGATTAGCTTCTCAGCGTTATACTTCAGTATTTTATCCTTGATATCTTGACTTAAATTTACACTCTTGAACTCATCTATCCAACGTTCAGGCCTTATTAGAGGGAAATCTGAGCCAAACAATAATTTATCGCTAAGCCTTTTCGCATTGTTCCAAATTGTCTGCGGAATATATCTTGGAGCCCAACCGGAAAGATCTAAATAAATGTTAGGTTTATGCAATGCGATTGCAATTGCCTCTTCAGTCCACGGCCAACCAAAATGTGCTAATACGATTTTCATTTGCTGATATCTCACTGCTATTTCATCAAAATAAATTGGTCTACCATAATCTAATCTAATACTCGATTTTACTCCGGCCCCAATACCAGATGTACCAGTGTGAAAAACAACTACTAGTCCGTGACTATCAATTATCTCGTAAAGTTTTAATGCTCTCTCGTCCAACGGATGGAAATTTTGCAACTGAGGATGAAGTTTAATACCTATTGGCTCAAATTCCTTTATTGCTTTTTTTAGTTCCTCAACAGCGTTTGGCTTTAATGGATCGATGGAAATAAATTTCACAATCCTATCATCTAGATTAACCACATGATTTGGAATTCTTCTGCCTAAAAACGTTGTTGAATCTATTGGTAATACGACAAATCTTTTTATCCCTAAAGACTCGTAATAGTCTAAGGTTTCCTTTAATCCCTTGATTTCCACTTTTGCATTAAAGTACTTAATAGCAGGATCTGCGTATTCTCCTAAAAAATCTAGAAACTCTTTAACAGGAGCATGAAAATGAAAATCTATCATTATTAAATCTTTGTAGTTAAGCGTTAAATATTTTACGAGAAGAGTACAATATTAATAGAGAGTTAGACACTCTCTCAATAAAGATAATCTTAACGGTGTAAGATTTCCTTTTAGATTAGGTGACGAAGCTCTAGCTCGATTTTATTGCTAATTAAAAGTTTCAAGCTCTTCATTAGCTTTCTATCTCGTTTGTAAGTAGTTAAACTTTTAGTGTATTAATGAAATTTTATTATATGTCTTTCTTCAACGCGGACGAAATAAAGAAGTTAATAAACAGGAACAATTCTGTATTAGTAGTATGGGATGTTCAAGAAGCATTAGTAAATTCAATCTTCAACAAGACCGAATTTATTTCGAAATTAAAGGAATTGATAGAATCTGCGAGAAAGTATAACGTGCCAATAGTTTATACAATGATTACACCTTTTCCCGAGAGATTCCAGCCTAAAATCAGACGTTCCTTTAATCCCGGTGACATTTACAAGGAAGTTTATCCGAAAGAAGGAGATGTAATCTTAAGGAAAAACACTCCAAGTATATTTGTGGGAACAAATTTCGAGCTAATGTTAAGGAATGCTGGTATTTCTTCAATAGTCTTTACTGGAATAGCTACAGATATTGGAGTAGAAACCTCAGCAAGACATGCACAAGCTTTAGGTTTTATACCAGTTATTGCTAAGGAAGCTGTATCATCAGCTGATAAGGAAGCACATGAGAGATCATTATTAAATATGCAAAAACTGATGCTTGTATTATCAAATAAAGAGATTATTGAATTGTGGGAGAAGTAATTAAGCTTTGAAAACAACGTTGATATCTACATTTGCTCCACTTGCTAGAACTAGTCTAATTACGTAAGTGTTACCAGCTATAAATTGTTGTAAATTAATATTAAACTTTATTTTTATGAAATTATAACCTTTAGATATTGTTTTTGGCATGATCTCATTTGTAAAGTAATCTGTATTTAGAATAGTAGAACTAAGAATTTGATCTTCAATATCAGAGGAGACCTCAATAAACGCTTCTCCATTACTTCTCAATATTCCGCTATGCACAGTAATATTAGGCATAGGAGAACTGCTTGAAACATTAGTAGAAGGTGTAACTGGTGGTTGAGCTGATGGTTGTGTTGCATCTGAAATATTAGTAGAAGAAGTAGAAGAGGCCTGAGTTGAAGGTGTAGCAGTAACGGGCTTTTTCACGGCTGATAAGTTACCAAGTCCTATATACGTAATAATTAAGCCTATAAACGCCAAAAGTCCACCATATTCTAGTTTAAAGATGAATATAATTACCCCTAAAATTAAAATAATTCCTCCTATTGATAAGTGATTATTTCTATAGTGATCTCCGACTAACCTATACGAAAATCCCAACATTATAAACGTTATAAATGCAAATAACTCCAATAATGTCTGTATTGGGCTAAGTATTGAACTTGTTGTGCCATTCAACACTAAAGACAATGCGTATATGACAACTCCAATAATAGCTAATATTGATAATATTAGGAATAAGGATGAGAGTACATTCCCTAACCCAATATTTACCTCTGCCTTTCTTAATGTATAAAAACCTCGCTGGATATCGAGATATGTTAGGATTATCAATAATGTCGATATTGCTGAGGAAGGTAGTAATACTAAAAAGTCTTGTAGTGGAGTGGGTAAACCTAGATATTCCATGACGTAGGTGAATAATACTGCGAGCAACTCAATTAATATTATGATAATTATTTCAATATTGCTCCTCCTCAAATAGCTCAGGCCTTTATATTCTATTTCACTATAGTTCATCACTTTATATACAATCGTATCACTATTAAAATGTTTCTAAATTTGTATAATTATTGAGCAGCTTTCCAAGAAATAAAATAATAGCCAAAACTTGGGTAAACTAGTTTTAGAATAATCCTATTTCTCTCAATAATCAAGCGATGATCTCTTATGGGAGAAGGTATTTGAGGACCATCAATTATTACTAAATCGTACTTTTCGGCTTTTACATCTATAAATCTATAACTCTCAGGGAACCTAATTTCTAATGTAGCAAGCAAAGTTGGTTGCATCACTGATAAACCGTCCATCATTTCGGGGTCTCCATATCTTTCTATGGTTTCCTTTTGAGTAAATGTGAAGTAATTTGACTGGATTACTTTAAATCCGTGGATTATTTTCTCTCCTGCTCTCGTCGGAGGATTTAATGTTAATTTAATGTATGCTTTTTGAACTCCTAGTTCGATCTTCTCCACAACTATTTTACCAAACTCCCTTTTAGGCTTATAGACTTTTAGTTTAGTTTTAACCTTATCATCAATTGACCAGTAACTACTATCTTCAATAGAAGCTATGCTATTCTTTAATGCAACAGTATGAAATTTAAAGCTTTTAGTTTTACTCTTATCTTCATAAAAGATAACTTTAACTTTCTGTTCAAGATTGAGGAACTGGGGCTCTCGAACCAAGTGAAGCTCAAATCTATTATTACTCAATTCTCCGTCAATTTGAATTAGTCCTAACTTGCTCAGTGTTAATATAGCCTTGTATAATTGGTTCGTAGAAACCTTCTTAGATCTGGGGAGTTCTCGGGATGTAAGATGCCCGTTATTTTCCAATAAGCTCTTTATAAGGCCTAATATGACTTTCGGTTTCTTCACATCTTATCTATATGTTAAGAAAGCTTATTACTCTTTTTTCAGTTTCAATAATCTCTAACTAATATTTTGGTAAAAAAACTTTTTCCTTCTTGCTTTACCACTCTTCTTCCTCTTCTTCCCATAAGTCCTCTTCTTCCTCGTCCCAATCTTCCTCTTCTTCCCATAAGTCCTCTTCTTCCTCGAATATCATTATACCACTCCATTTTAACCTTTAACATGGGATTAAAATGTTTTTGGGGGTAAAGCACGTCCATACTCACATTCATTTGCAATTTGACCAATGATAGGTACGATATTTTAATTGTATGATTAAATATGATACTTTTCATTAGTATCTCCTTATGAGATAATCACTTTTTATAGGTGATAAGAAACAAACGGATAGAGGCTAAGTTATCGGGGCGAATCTATGTATTTACTACTAACTCCTTAACAATATCTAGTTAAGTTATAATGAAATAGGACAAAAAGTTTTAGAGAGTGAAGATTACTTAAAACTTTTTAAGTCATAGACGTAATTCTTACGCTAAAACGATTTATGTATGTCTGGTACGCTTTGAGAGATGTTTCTTATTCCATGAGGTGAACTCAAATCCGAGAAAGTAAGTGATTGAAAACTAATTATTTAAAGTGAATAGGGAAGAATGCCAGATCTCTGACGTAACTTTAATTTGTTCCTCAACAATATAAGTATGTTATGAAATATGATGTAGTAATTATCGGTGCCGGCCATAATGGTCTAGTTTCCTCAATATATTTAGCTCAAAAGGGACTTAAGGTACTAGTCATCGAGGCCAGAAACAGACCCGGTGGAATGAGTGATACTGCAGAATATAAAGGAGTAAAATATAGTAGAGCCTCATATGTGTTAGGTCTATTTCCTAAAAGAATTCAACAGGAATTAGGAGTAGTTTTCCCTGTGGTTGATTCAGATGTTGCTGATGTTTTTGTTACTGAAGAGGGAAAGATTGTGAATATATGGAGAAATAAAGAGAAAAGGCTTGAGGAGTTTAAGCGACTAGGTCAAACCAAATACCCTAAAATGGAGGAATTACTGTTCAAGATTAAGGAGAAGATTGAAAACGAAATGCAATACGTTACTAAGCCACCCTCCTTTGAGGATTTTGTAAAAGCGGTAGAAGGAACTGAGCTTGAAATATTCACTCAACCAGCTAGAAAGTTCTTGAACGAATATTTGGATGAAGAATTCCAACCATATTTCTCATATGGCTTTATGTACGATTTACCAGCATATGTTGTAGCATATTATTTTAGCCTTGATTGGAAGATAGTGAAGGGAGGAATGGGAAAAGTAGGAGAAATATTAATGAATAGAGCTAAGCAGTTGGGCGTTAACTTCATATTCAATACAAGGGTGGATGAGATTATTATAAAGGATAACGTGGCGACTGGAGTAAGAACTAATGATGATAAAATTATTGAGAGTAAAATAGTGATTAATGCTGCAAGCCCAGTCTTGCTAAACAAGTTAACTAACGGATTGCTCAAGGTTCATCATCCAGAGTTTAGGCCCGGTTGGAAGAGATATACTCTAGTGTTAAGAAAACTACCAGGCCTACCGGATTACATGAGAAGTCATTTAGATACCTTATTTACGTTACCATTTGGTGAAGTTACTATTCCTTCAGCTGTTGATAACAGCCTAGGAGGTCATGTGATGACAATAATGGGCAGTTATGAAGAAGCTAAAGAGTTCTTCCCGGGTCTGGAAAAGGAGGTGATATATGTTGATGAATTAGACGCTTATAAACTCGAGAGTGAATACAATGTTCCCTTCGGAGATATGAATCACATGCCGATGTATACTGAATACTTATTTGATGGTAGACCAGTTAAAGGTTGGGGATACACTACTCCAGTCAAAAACTTATACGTCACTGGTTCTGGAACTTATCCAGGTGGACAAGTCACTGGAATACCTGGAAGAAACGCTGCAATGAAAATTATAAGTGATTTAGGTATCGAATAATGTTGTTAACTATAGGTCATTCAAATAGGAGCCTAGATGAGTTTATTGAAATATTAAAGAAATTTAATGTCGAGATACTAATAGATGTGAGGAGATGGCCTAAAAGTTCTAGGTATCCACACTTTAACAAGGAAAATCTCAAAACATCTTTGGAAGAAAATGGAATAAAATATTTATGGAAGGAACAGTTAGGAGGGTATAGGAAAATCGGAAAAGATGTTGAAAATATAGATATTGGAAAGTGCTTTAAGAGTGAGGGTTTTAGAGCTTATGCAATCTATATTTTAACTAATGAAAAGGCTATTGAGACATTAGAGGAGATTAGGAGAATTAATAAAATAAAGGTGATAATGTGTGCTGAGAAGTCTCCTTGGAATTGCCATAGAAAGATAATTTCTGACTGGTTTTTAGCTAAGGGAGATGAGGTAGTACACATAATAGATAGGGAAAATACTATTAAACATAAACTCACTATATGTGCAGAAATTGTAGAAAATAATTTACATTATAAATAATAAAAGGATATCACACAATTTTCAATATTCTCTTTGCGTTATCTCTCATTATCTTCTCATCCTTTAAAACATTATATACTTGGTAAGCGTATTCAGCTAAATCTTGTCCTTTAAATGCTGGAAAATCGCTTCCGTAAATTACCTTATCTGAAATCTCGTGTAACCTAGGCAATACTTTCAATATATTCTTAGGGGGTATAGATGAGATCTCTAGAAACACATTTTGTATAAACCGAGCCATGTGAAATGCAGTGTTATACCATAATGGTCTCCCGGCATGTGCTAAGATTATCCTAAGCTTCGGAAAATCCTTTGCAACGTCATCAGTGTAAATTGGATCAGCATATTTGTTTCTACTTTGTACCCCTATACTGGTCCCAGTGTGAATTAGGATAGGTAAGTCATGATCTTCAGCGAATTCATAGATGTAAAGTAGTTGTTTTAGTCCTCCTTCCTCCTCTCTATACGCATTAGGTTTAAACGCATGATGTATTGGGTGTAGCTTAATTCCTATAATGCCCAACGAATACTGTTTATCCAACTCTCTCCTAACATCACATTTCCACGGATTTACTTCTCCCCATTGCAGATAAAGATCTGGGTTTCTCTTCCTCTCCTCGTAATCGATATAAAAACCATCATAACACTCATCACTATGACATGGATGCGAGGGAACAAGAAGGATTTTTTCAATTTCCACGTAATCATTCTTTAAAGTCATTTTAGTTCCCTCAACATTCTCTAAGAATTCCTTACAGTGTTCAGGAATTTTTCTAGCGTATATGTGATAATGAACATGGGCATCAATGACTTTTATCATCAAGATAGGTATATTTCCTTTCTATTATTAATATCTATCTTTGATTTTGAAATGATGGAACTCGTCTTGAGATGCTATTATCTTTAGTATTATCCCCTTAGCCTCTTCCTTAAACTGATTTATGTTTATATCTGGAGGAGTTACTCCTCTACACCTCATCTTTAGCATCTCATCTCTTATATCTCCCATTTTCTTGGCTAGAGCTTTAATTTCGGTGTTATCATAGCCTAGAGCCTCAATTAGATTTCTGGTCACCCTTACGTTTTTCCTTAATTCATGGAAGTCTGTTATATCTTGAATTTGACGTAGAGAAGAGAGAATTCTATTATATATAACAAGTCTAGCCCCATATATCTTATTGTTGATAAAACAAACTTTGAGTCCTCTAACTTCCTTTGTAGCTCTGATGGCTAGTTTATCTCTTTCTTCATTTATTATTTCGCAGATATCCATATCTCTTACCTTTCCTAATTTACTAATTACCTCTTTTGCTAAGAATAGGCACTCAACGTTTTCGTATACTGGATGAATAGTATATAGTACATCGAAATACTTTCTTACTGCTACTCTAATATCATGAATTTCCTCAATGCTAATACCATTTATTTGTAACGCTTTTTTCAACTGTAGATTAAGGTAATCCTCAACCCGTGATATTGTCAATTCTCTTCACTATCTCCTTTTGTACTTCATCGAACTCCTTGTCAGTGTATATTATGTTTTCCTTGGGGGAGATTGATATTAAAACTTCTTGAAACTTGTTAACATAGTCTCTATAGGCTTCGAATATGTCCTCCTTTATGTAGATGTCTATTCCAGTTTCTAGTGGATCTAAATAGCCTCTTTTCTTTATTATTCTTCTTACTATTTCATCAGGTGTTGATACTAATGGTAAGGAGATTGAAGGTTTTGGAAGTATTGAGAGGACGTCGTCTATCCATTCTTTCTCCAATCCCCTAGTTAAACCCCATGAGGTCAACGTTAGTGTATAACCGTCAGCTAGGGCTATAAATCCAGAATCTATTGATGGCTTAACGTAGTTTTCAATTTGATCAGCTAAGTCTGTGACATAGGCCAAAAATAGTGTCCTCCTCTCAAATATTATGTTTCTTTTAACTTGTGCTATCCTTTCTCCTATTAGTTTAGACTTCTGAAGTCCAAATGTAATTACTCCATATCCTCCTTTTTCCAAATACCTTTTCGTAGCCTCTAGATGGGATGTTTTACCAGACCCTTCAATTCCTTCAAAGGCTATTATCATTAATGTATTCACCCATGATCTTTCTTATATCCATCTGAACATCCTTTAATGGTCTATTTCCATCTATCGCTATGAAGTTGTTTTCCTCTTTAGCTATTTTATCGTAAATTTCTACAATCATACCTTGATATTTTAAAAAGCCCTCTTCCAAAGGAACCTCACCTAATATATCAACTCCAGCTTCTTGAGGCTTTATCTTCCTCTTTGATTTTTTAATTCTATCTAAAGCAACTTCTGGTGTAACCCTTATATAGAACGTAAAGTTAGGCTTTATCGCAAAAGAGTATAACTTCTTCACCCAATTAAAATCCACATTTCTAGCTACATCTCTGGCGTAAGCAGTATATACGTATCGATCACATATAACGACAAATCCACTTTTAAGCATCGGTAAGATGAACCTTTCATACCTATCTGAAAAATCAGTGGCATGAATAAGGCTAAATGTGGTCGGCGTAAGGATATTTTTCTTTTTTGCCTCCTTTATTATATCGTGAATCCAGTCAGATGAATTCCACTCAGTTAGGTAAACGTCCCTTTTCATTTCAATCCAATCTTTAAGTAGTACAGCTTGGCTAGACTTACCAGAACCATCTATACCTTCAAGGGCTATTAATAAACCCTTCATACTCTTACACCAACGACGTATTTATCAATACTATTCTTTACTATATTTCCAAAACTTAATAATTCTTTTTTTGTAATATCGTCCTTTAAAAGTTTCACATGTTTTTTCTTAACTTTCCCATTGGCAGCCTCACAAATTAAACCAATTAATAATGCCTCATCTAGAGTAAAACCTGGTAAAACTGATTCCTTGATAAATCTATAGCAAGCCCTACATGGGTTAAAATACCCAATCATCTTAAAGATTAAGGATAAGAAAGCGGAGGAAGCGACATAGAAGGAGTATTTACTATCAACCTCACTCATTACCTCTTTAAAAATTCCAAGAGGAGGATCAATTGCATTAGAATATGATATTTCCTCCAGCCAATTCATCTTATCTAACTTCTTACCTTCAGTTAGTACTCCTTCTCTCATACCGAAAAGGGAGACAACTATATCACTTCCATTGAGATATTTTACAAGTTCATCAATAATTACCGAAGCTGAGTGTATAGTTAAAGCCCTTTCCTTACTTATCCCAGGGAGGGATTTTCTACTATCATCATCTAGTGAAGGTAAAAGAGAGGCATATTTACTAATTTGTTTCGAAGATAGTAAATAACCGTGTATTGACTTTGTCGGAAAAGAAGAAAGCTTGAGATCGAGCTTAGCTAATGCCCTAACGTTCCCTCCTGAGCCAACTATGGTACTAGCTTTCTTAATATTTATGGTTGAGAGCTCATCGTATACCTTTTTCCTAATTTCCCTTTCCGGAAGGTTAACTAGTTTCAATGCTCCAATTGGCAATTGATGAACTCTAATTATATTACCAGAGGTAACTTCGGCTATTTCCAATGATCCCCCACCTAATTCGAAAAATATTCCGTCAGAAATTGGGAGAGTGTTTAACATACCCAAAGCTGCATAACTACCTTCTTCCTCTCCAGAAATTACTCTAACTTCATTTTCTATTATTTTACTTAGCCTTAACCTAGCCTCGTTACCGTTAGCCGCATATCGAAATGCGCTAGTAGCAACTATTTTGACTTCATCTACGTTTATGCCATTTAATATTCTTTTAAAAATAATAAAAGTCCTTTCTGCTTTTTCGACTTTTTCCTCTGGAATAGTGTCTCCTTCCTTTAATCCTTCTCCTATTCTAACGAATGATTTAGAAGAACCAAGCGCTCTGAACGTTCCGTTACGAAAAACTTGGTAAACTATCATTCGAAACGAATTATAGCCACAATCTATAACTGCCGATATCATCTAAATCAGCTTAAGAACTTTCTGGCTGAGTAGGATTTTCAAGGTCCCTCTTCCTTCCTTCAGATCATAATCTAAAACTACAACTCCACCTTTCTTAATCTCAACGTTAGCTCCACTTATCGTCTTTACGAAACTGGATAAATACGGTTCATGGCCAACTAAGAGAATTGTTGAGTTATCAACAAAATCCTTAAGTTTTTCCAAAAATAGAGAAGGTTCCTTATCTGGAGTCAAATCGTCAAAAGTTTCAACTTTTTTCTCACTATTGTCATCGAAGAGTTCCTCTAATATAACTTCGGCAGATTGATAGGCTCTCAAGTACGGACTGGAAATTATTCTATCTACGCTAAATCCTAATTCTTCCAAGAAATTAGCCACTCTTCTCATTTGTTTCACTCCTTTTTTTACTAGTTTTCTGTCCTTGTCCTCTTTACCATCAACTTGAGGTTCAGCGTCCCCATGCCTCACCAAGATTAAAGTTATCATATCTATAATATCGTTTCAGAATATTTAAGCATTTTTATAACATAGTCATATAATTGTACAGTTATTTTAAAAATTTAATAATTCTTTCCATATGTGCAGTTATAACAATTTCTAGGTTAGAGCTAAATAAAAAGGTCTTTCACTGTTAATGATAAGAAATTGATTCACTAGTTGAGTTATCATAATTATTATTAAAGCGAATCATTTCTTCTTATAAAAGTCGGAAGAATTTCTTGATGGCAACAATATTATTCAAGGTGCTGTTTCAAAAATCTAAATAAAAAGAAGGGAAATAGTTAAGTAAAAGCTAACGTTAGGAAGCAATAAGGTGGACGAAGAGCTATTAGATCGTGGAGGAAGTTCAGACTGTTTTGTTGATCTGTTGGACATTTTTTCATACTGAGCTATTATTATCTTCCTTTCAATAATCTCAAGTGTACAATTTAGGTTTGTAATGTCTCTTGAATATTTGTGGAAATTCAACGAATCAATAAAGCGTGTTCGAGTAAAATGTTAAAAACTTTAGTCTTCATGAAGATATTTAACTGTAGTATCACCAGTTACTGGTGTGGGTACAGTTGATATTTGATCTTCATCCAAAGGAAACAATTGAGGAACTTGTAGGTAGAAAGAAGGAGGTTGAATATTGTATTTCGTAGATTCTTTCTAAAAATTGGATAATAATTGGAGGTCAAAGAGAGATTGGAAAAACTTCATTAATGAAAGTTGTTATAAACGAGATAAAGAAAAGGGAGCAAATACCCGGTATTTATATTAATTTAAGGGGAGTAAGAAGTTTAAATTCACTTCTTTTTATGTTAGTTTCAGAAATTAACAAGGAGAAAATCTCATGGAGGTTTAAAGTTAATATTAACTTCCTAATAACTTCAGCGGGAATTGAAATAAGAGGAGGTAGTAAAGGAAGGGTAGTGAATAGTTTGATAGAACTTCTAAACTCTTCAGATGACATAGTAATTGCATTCGATGAGGTGCAAGAGTTGTCCTTTGCGTCTAAGCAGTTTTTGGACGTCTTGGGGAACGTTTACGCAACTAACCCTAAAGTTCACATAATATTATCCGGTTCTTATGTGGGTCTTGTTAAAGCTTTATTATCACCTCCATCAGACTCTCCGCTACACGGAAGACCACCTACTGAGATTAGACTAAAGCCATTTGATAAGGAAAAGTCAATTTACTTTTTAGAGAAAGGAATGCAGGAGCTAGGAATCAGATTCAATAGGCATGACGAGGTTATTGAAAAATTAGATGGTATTGTAGGATGGTTGACGCTCTTCGGTAATTTTCACGTTGTGAGAAAATTAGATTTTGAAATTGCATTACGTGAGACTATTGGTGAGGGCAAGAAAATAATGCTGGAGGAATTTAATCATTTCCTTTCAAATAAGGAAAATAAGCAGTTATACTGCAATATAATGAACGTGCTTAAACTAGCTAGTAAGTGGAAAGATATTAAAAATGGTGTCGAGATCAGAATGGGTAAGGTAGATGATAAAGTTTTCAGTAACGCGTTACAAAATTTAGTTAACTTTAACTTCGTTTCAAAAGTCGATGATGAGTATAAGATTGTTGATCCGATGTTAAAGGAGATAAACTTCAATAAGTGTTAAAAAAACAAAGAAAAATTACTTCTTAATTAGTCTTTTAATTTCCTCCCACATCTCGTCAATTTCCTCTTGTATGACCTTTATTTGTTCTTCAGTGAGCTGTTTAAATCTTCCTTGTAATTTTAAATACTCTGCTAATGGTTTCCTATTCTTCTTCTCAACTAACGTCTTACTCACACTAGTCAATCTAAATTCGCCATTTTCTATTTCAAATAGAGGCCAAACACCAGTTTCAACTGCAAGTTTAGCAATATCGATAGTTAGTCTAGAGTCAAAACGCCAACCGGGTGGACATGGTGATAATAAGTGTAAATACCTAAATCCATGAATCTGCTTAGCTTTCCTCACCTTGGCTTCATAATCGTATATGTAAGCAATTGAAGCAGTAGCGACATATGGTACTTTGTGTTCTGCAATAATAAATGGTAAGGGCTTTTTGAATTCCCTCTTGCCCTCTGGGGTTGTTGTGGTCCAAGCACCTTTTGGCGTCAAACTTGAACGCTGAATCCCAGTATTCATATACGCTTCATTATCATAACATACGTAAAGGATATCCTCATTTCTCTCCGCTGCACCGCTTAACGATGCAAATCCTATATCGCCAGTTGAACCATCACCAGCCCAAACGGCCACTATTGCATCCTTATCACCCCTAGCCCTTAAGGCCCTTACAATACCGGAAGCTATAGCAGCAGGAGCTCCAAACGCGCTATGTACCACCGGAACAGTGGAAGGCATTCCATTTTTATCACCCATTATTATCGTAGTACATGAAGCTGGAACGACTAGGACTGTTTTATTTCCTAAAACCTCTAGGAGTACATCCAACTCTTTAGGTATTGGACAACCTGGACATGCAGCATTCCCCTTATAGAACTTAGGTATTCTCTTAGGTATAACTAAACTACTCATAACAACCACCTCTCCTCTTCCAAATTATCGTTAATCAGATCTTCAATTACTTTTTCGAAGTGACGTGGTCTGACATCCTTCCCACCTATACCAGCTATTACGCTATAGACTGGCACTCTATAACCATAAAGTGTAGCCTTTATCTCATTTGCTAAAATCCCACCTGAACCATAGGAGTAAGCTCTATCGAAAACTATTACACCTTTCATCGACCTTAAATATTCCTCAATTATCTCCTTTGGGAATGGCCTGAATACTCTGATCTTAAGCAATCCAGCTTCAATCCCAGCATCCCTTAGTCTATCCACAGCAACCTTACCGTCACCACTCCATGCTCCCATGGTAACTAAAACGTACTTGGCATTTTCGCACTTATAACACTCAACTAAACCGTATTGTTTCCTTCCACTTATTCTCTCATATTCATTCATTACTTCCCCAATAACTTTTTTCGCTCTTTCCATGGCCTTCATAGCTTCATACCTATACTCCATATAGTCCTCTGGAGTAGCAACTGGCCCAATACCAATAGGATCAGAGAAATCAATTAGGTTAAAATGTCTAGGTGGTAAGAAGCTGTCAACTTCATCATTCTCCAGTACCTCAATTCTTTCCATTGTATGAGTTAATATAAAGCCATCAAAGCCCATCATAACTGGTAAGATTACCCTCTCATCCTCTGAAATTCTAAAAGCTTGTATTGTCATATCGTAAGCTTCTTGTACGTTTTCTGCCATCATTTGAATCCATATGGCATCCCTCTTACTTACGAAATCTTGATGATCATCCCAAATACTCCAAGGTTCCGCAATCGCTCTAGTTGCAACTGCAGCTACAATAGGAACTCTTTGACCACCAGCCCAATAAATCATTTCAGTCATATATAGCAGTCCTTGAGAAGAAGTAGCAGTGAACACTCTAGCACCAGCTAATGCTGCACCATAAATTGAAGCCAAGGCTGAATGTTCGCTTTCAACCTTTATTAACTCTGCTTTTAATTCCTCTGAAGCAATATACTCAGAAAGTTTCTCCAACATTGTAGTTTGAGGAGTTATTGGAAACACTGCCAAAACCTGAGGTTTAGCTTGCTTAACAGCATAAGCAACTGCATGATTACCGACTAAAGCTAGAACTTTCCTTTTTAAAACCTGCATTATTTATTTCACCTCCCTAACCATATCTATTGCCTTAGGTGGACAGACTTGTGCACAAACGCCACAACCTTTACAGTAGTCATAATCAATTTGAGGATATAGGTTCTCTAGGAGATCAATGGTATTTTCTGGACAATAAATTACGCAAAGTCTGCATTTAGTACACTTATCGTAACTAATCACCGGTTTCTCTACTCTCCATAATCCAGTTTTTCCAGCTGAACCTATCTTTGGCCTTGCCACTGGAACTCCTATTGGAACTTTAATCAACCCTTTTCACCTCCTTATATCCTATTTCAACTGCCTCCGCATTTAGTTCACCGATTTTTCCGGGAAACTCCTCCTTTACAGCCTCTTCCAATGAGTGTAAGGAAGGTTGACCCAAGATTCTTGCTAAAGCCCCTATTATCGCTGTATTAACAACAGCCCATCCAGCTACTATTAGTCCTAATTCTTTAGCAATATTGGTAGCGTCAACTACATACTCATTCTTCCAAATTCTTTTAGGTGTGTTTGTGTTCAATAGTAAGAACCCGTTTTCCTTAAGACCCTCCGTAACGTTAATTAGTTGGATTAGCGATACATCAAATATTGCTACACCATCTGGATTGTAAACTTCTCTATGCAAGAGTATTGGCTTATCTGATAGTCTTACAAATGAAACAACTGGTGCTCCCCTCCTTTCTCCGCCGAAAAAGGGAATAGATTGGGCGTACTTATCCTCTAAAACCATCGCCTTCGTTATAAGTTCTCCAGCGGTAACTATCCCTTGCCCACCTCTTCCTCTTAATGCTAATTCAAGAAGAGTCATTTTGTCACAATTATAATATTCCAATTCATAGGAAAAAAAGTTGTCCTAAAATGAAATATGATAAAGATATTTAACAGCATTTAGTCAAATAATTTTTATATTCTGATTAAAACATGATATTATGATAGTACGAAATACGCGGAAAGATTTAATTAGTTAGTTTACGTAATAACTTTCATGATACAAGAGCATTTACCTCTTATAACTGGCAAAGGTAGTTATATCGACGATATTAATCCAAAGAACGTCGTTTACCTTCACGTAATTAGATCTCCAATAGCTAGGGGTATAATAAAGAGTGTATCCAAACCAGAAAGCGTACTCTTATCGTTAACATGGGAAGATGTGAAATTATACATGCCGGCGAGACTATTTCCAGACCTAGCTAAAACTGCACAAGTCGCTAAAATGCCAGTATTGGCTGATGGTAGGATCAACTTCGTAGGTCAACCAATTTTAGCATTTGTAGTTGAAGATAGGTACAAGACTGAGGACGTTGCAGAGGAAGTTTCAATTGATTATGATGAGTTAACGCCAATAGTCGACCCTGAGGAATCGTTAAATAAGGAGCCTATTCATCCCGGATTGAAAAGTAACGTTTCTATAGATCAGTATTTAGAAGGGGGAAATTTATCGTTAAAAACAAGGCTGATGTTATTGTAAGGAGGAAAATTAAACAACACAGAATTGTTTCAAATCCAATGGAACCAAAAGGTTTCATTTGTTGGTGGGAAAACGATGTGCTAAACGTTTATGTATCTACACAAGCACCATTTGGAGTGAAGAACGATTTAAGGGAAGTTTTAGGCATTTCTCCAGAAAAAATAAAGGTCTATTCAGCACCTAATGTAGG
Organism: Sulfolobus sp. E5-1-F; assembly: GCF_009601705.1. Lineage (NCBI taxonomy): Archaea > Thermoproteati > Thermoproteota > Thermoprotei > Sulfolobales > Sulfolobaceae > Saccharolobus > Saccharolobus sp. E5-1-F. The sequence goes on from NZ_CP045687.1 coordinate 635,582, forward strand.
AGGAGGATTCGGAAATAAAAGTGGTGGATATCCCGAGTATGTATTAGCTGCAATTGCTTCCCTAAAACTGGGGAGACCAGTTAAATGGATAGAAACTAGAAATGAGATGTTAGTTAACACTCAATCCTTAGGTAGAGGAGAAGTATCGGATATGAAACTTTACGCTACTAAAGATGGCGAGATTTTAGGAATAGAAGGTACTATAATAGCTAACATTGGTGCTTTCGATTATGGAATCGGTTTTATTGCTCCTCTATTTATAGCTAGATTATCTAATGGTCCTTATAAGATGAAGTTCGCCTCCATTAGGGCTTTAGGAGTGTTCACTAACACTCCTCCAATGGGATTTTACAGAGGCGCTGGTAGACCGGAAGCAGCACTGATTCATGAGACTCTTGTTGAGGATTTGGCTGAAGAATTGGGTATGGACTCTGTAGAGATTAGAAGGAAGAATTTGATCGGTGATAATGGCTATGTCACACCTCTTGGTGTTAGAATTGATCCTGCTGGCTATAATGAGGTTCTAGATATAGCTGAGAAGTATTATAGGAAGGCTAAGGAGGTTTATAAGGACAAAGGGGTTTCAATAGTTACGTTTGCTGAGATAGTTCGAACTTCACCCGGAGAAGGTGCTAGAGTTAAGATAGAGAACGGTAAAGTACGCTTCTACTTAGGACTGGGTCCACATGGACAAGCTTACGGTAGTACATTTAGGAAGCTTGCATCAGAAGTATTAGGTATAAGTGAAGATAAAATAGAAATAATTACTGGTAGTTCTGAGATCGTCAAAGAGGGTATAGGTAGCTTCGGTTCTAGAGCTGGCACTATTGGAGGTTCAGCAGTAGTAGCTGCGGCAACAGAGTTGCTTAAGAAGATAAATGCTAATTCTTTAAGTGAAGTTGACTTAGTCAAGTATGAGGGCGTAGAGGCTGAAGTGTTCTATAAGGTTGATGATATATTTGCCCCAGGTGCTCATGTAGCTGTAGTTGATGTGGATAAGGAGACTGGATTTATTAAAGTTTTGGAGTACTATGCAGTTGATGACGTTGGTAGAGTTATGAATAAGGAAGAGATAGAGGGGCAAATAGTTGGTGGAGTGTTGCAAGGAATGTCGCAAGTTATGATCGAAGCAATGAGATATGATGAGAGAGGAATTCCATTATGCTCTTCAATTGCGGATTGTGGAGTCCCAACTGCTTTAGAAGCTCCTTTAAAGGTAAATACTGAGTATGTGGAATACCCATCTCAGCTCTTGTCTAAAAGCAGGGGAGTTGGTGAGGCTGGTACTACTGGTGCTTTACCGGCTGTTTTTATAGCAGTAGAGAAAGCTACTAAAAGGAAGTTTGATAGAACTCCAATAGATCCTTGGTTAATATCTTCCTCAATCGCTTAAGATGTATCTTTTCATAAGTTTCCAATATAGGTCGTTCTTTATGAATTTTATAAATGTATAAAGAAGACTTTAATATTATTTAATCAGAATGCCGTGATTGAATAATCATTAAAAATATGAATAGTTATTTTTGCTTTTTTTTATGTAGTTAAAGACACCTTATACTCTGCTATGCGATGATGGTATGTACCACAAATGAGAGGTATATAGGGTTTACCTTAACTGAGTATAATGCCGTTAACTGACGATTTCCAACTCGGAGCTAATGACGAAATTTCCTAGTAGTAGCTAAAAGTGATGTGAGAGGAAAATGTTGAAATATAAAAACTAATAATTAATAAATCTAAGGAAAAGTTTAGCACTCAACTAAAGTTATACATCACATAATACTTTGTGTAAATTTACCTTGAACCTTAAATACTAACATAGATTCTCTTCAAGAAGATTTAAATAATCGTAAATGCTTTACGCGTGTATAGTATAAATAAGCCTTAAATTCTACATTGGAAAAACTAAACGTTATATACTATACGTCATTTTTAGGAAACTACTAATCACGAACGATCTAGGGTAGAGTAAGTCTTACTTGTTTGATTCTTATGAAGAGAATTGTTAGAAACCCTAAAAGATCAAACAAGGTTAAATATAACCTTATCTAAAACTCTACTAATTTTACACTTGTACGTAATTAAGAGACAAGCTTTACTACGAATATAATATATTTTTATAATATTTTCTATTACTATTTCCATAACTATTATTTTATACTTATGTGAAGTAAGCATCCTTATAGTGCATTAGATAGATGATACACTTATAAACTAATTTTGCTTAAATTCAGTTTTTAGGCAATAATCTAGGATTTGCTTCCATTATTTTTATCAAGTTGTCCAAGGTTCTCAACTTCTCTTCCACTTCCTTCTCCTTTTCCAATTCCTTTTGCAATTCGTCTAATTTATTTTTTAACTCATCAAGGTTTTTGGTACATTTTTCTTCAACTTCTTTAAGTTTCTCGTTACACTCATTAAAATCTTTAAGGTGTTTTAATGTTGCATAAATTAGAGAGGCTACCATTATTCTCTCATCTTCTGGCAATTGCTCACCAGCTATAAACTTATCTAACGCATTGGTGAGTTTCTTGATCCACTCTTCAACCATAATAATTAAAAAGTGTAGAGGATTTATATTTATTTTTTGCACTCCTCATATTAACCATTAATTCCCCTTTCGTTGTGAGAATGAAAGAGTTTAAATTGGTATGCGAGGAGAAAGTTTAATTGATGCCATCGTTTGGCATTATAACAGATATTGTAATTGAGGAGCTTAAGGAAGAACTAAGGAAAAAGTTAGGAAAAGAAATTCCCAGTGTAACAGTTGAGTTTGTTAACTACCTCCCTCCTCAAGTATTAGCATATGTGAGAGCCAACGATTACACAATATACGTCAACTACGAACAGTATATGAGAGCCAAGAGAATGGGATATGAATACGAGTATCTATATGTCATACTACTGCACGAATATCTACATATCATTGGAATTGCAGATGAGAGGGAGGTGAGAAGGATAGATTTAGAAATTGTGAGAGATAAGTTTGGCGAAAATAGTACAGCATATAAGATAGCGTTAAATCTAGCAGACCCTAGAGACGTATATTTAAATGAGTCTCAAAGGTTAGGTGGGAAGCCAAACACATTTATGTGATGGAAAAGTAAGCGTCTTTCTTTATTTTGTATTGCCCTTTATCTAAATTGTGAGACAAAATACTTATATAGAATAGATATAATTCACTTTTGTGGAAGAGAAAATAGAACTATATGGTAATGATTACGATGAGAAGCTTTCTATAATATTTGCTGATCCAAAATTTTTACTGCCAAACTTGGTTGGAGCTTTGAATATTGAAGTTAAAGGAAGCGATTTCTCTGCTGAAATTCCTCTATCGACACTACTTGGCAAGGCTACAATAGTAATATACGGTAAAATTTTTATATCGCCCAATTCTGTAGCATATGTAATTAACGTAGCAGGGTATGGACCAGATAAAGGAGGAAAAATAAAAATCCAGCTAGAGAAAGGTAAAGTAGTCATGGATATTGAGTTTAATATTCCGCTTGGTTTTTTAAATACTAGACTTATCAGGTCTAGAATAAACGATTTCAAGAATAAGGCAAGTGAGTTAATAAGGCTTGAAAGAATAAAGAGGAAAATCTAACTTTTCCATAAAAACTTTTTAATTTTTCTCCTGTTATTTGAAAACTATATAAGGGATAAAGGACTCCATTGACCCTAAAATCCTTTTATTAACTTACATATAACTATTTATTATGGACTTCAACGAATTAAGTGATATTGAGCAAAAAGTAGAGGAGAGGGAGGATTTTTCAGGAGCGAAGGTAAGACCATTAACTGTGTTTTTCCCTAAGGATGAGGATGAAGTTGTTAGGATCGTTAAATTTGCCAAGAAAAATAGATTACCCATAATACCTTGGGGTCAAGGAACGAGTTTAACTGGAGCAGTTTCGTGTGATAAAAACTGTATACTAGTAGACCTATCAAAAATGAATAAAATTTTGGAGATAAACGATATTGATTGGTATGTAAGAGTTCAACCTGGGATAAAATTAATAGATCTCTTTGAGGAACTAGAGAAAAAAGGTTTTATGTTACCTCCAGATCCAGCAAGTTTCTTCCTATGTTCAGTTGGTGGTGCAGTGGCTGAATCCTCCGGAGGAATGAGGGGTGTAAGACATGGTTCATTTAGAGAGTGGGTATTATCTTTACGTGTAGTATTGCCAAATGGTGAGGTAATTAAGGTTGGAGAACCGTTAAGGAAGAATAGGGCTGGATATGATTTAGTTCATTTATTCGTGGGAAGTGAGGGAACTTTAGGAATTATAACGGAAATCTGGTTAAGAATAATACCAATTCCAAAGAGAAAGATGGTTATGATATCTGCAATGCTAAAGGATTTTGAATCTGCTGGAGAAGTGATAGTAGGCTTAAGGAAGAGTAAGATACTGCCGGAATTGTCAGAGTACATTGATGCTGATGTAGTTAAAGCGTTAAACAAACACTTGAACGCCAACCTTAAAGAAACAGAGGGAGGGATGCTGTTGATATCCATAGAGGAAGATAGTGTTAATGATGTATTGAAGGTTCTGGAAGGGAAAGCGGTAGATGTTAAGATTGCGGAAGGAGAAGAGGCGGAGAAATTGTATTCATTGAGATCCCAAGCTGCAATAGCAGTAAAAGCTGAATCAAACAAGGTATTTTACGCTGAGGATATAGTTGTACCAGTTTCTAAACTACCAGAGGCTATAAGAAGACTTAGAGAAATAGGTGAGAAATACAATACTAAATTCTACGTAATATCACACATAGGTGACGGTAATCTTCATCCAAACATAATTATTGAAGATGAGGTAGCAAGGGAAAAGGCATTTGAGGAGATAGCTAGAATGGCAATAGAACTTGGAGGTTCTGTTAGTGGGGAACATGGTATAGGCGTGCAGAAGGCTAAATTAATGGCTGAACAAATAGTCAAACACAATGGTATTAGGGTGTTAGACTTAATGTATCGTATAAAGAAGCTAATAGATCCAGATGATATAATGAATCCAAATAAGTATGTGGAGTTAGCCTATAACTACTTAGCCTCTAATAGTCTTAAAGTAGATTGATATAATGACCTCATTAGCTTGTTTTTTAAATCTCTCGTAAGATGGGATTTTATTGAATTTTCATATATCCACTCCTTAAACCTTGGGCATTCAAGTGAACTACTCCGCCCTTGCGGACGGAGCATCCCCACCTCACGATGAGGATTTCCTGCTTCTTCCGGGAAACTTGCTATACACTCCCTCTGAGAAGGGAATGTATAGTAGAGGTTTCCCGTCCACAGGCACTAAGGGCAGTCCCGACCCCGCACAAAGAATATTTAGAGAAGCATTATAATCACGATCTGCCACCCAACCACAGTTGGGGCAAACAAATGTTCTGTCAGCAAGAGTAAGGTCGTTTCTCACATAACCACATCTCGCACACATCCTTGACGTGTTTCTTGGGTCTACCTTCACCACCCTCCTACCAGCTCTTTCAGCCTTGTAGGAGAGGTGATGAAGGAAGAGGGAGAAGTTTGAGTGAAGAATATGCTTCCTAAGGGTCTTGCTTTTTGGTCTCTCTACCATTTGTTTGGTTTCCAGATCTTCAACGTAAATCTCGTCATATTGTTCCACTAGCCATGTGGTTATCTTGTGTATGTAATCGTTCATAACGTTCTTGGCGTGTTCGTGAAGTTTTGCGAGCTTAACCCTAGTCTTTTCATAGTTCTTAGAACCTTTCTTTTTCCTAGATAATATTCGTTGGACAAGACGTATTTTCTTCTCGATCTTGTCGAACACTTTTGGATTTTCTATAACAATACCATCTGATGTTGTAACTAGTTTCTCAACACCAACGTCAACACCTACTCTCCTACCGTTACTTGGTAATGGTTTCTTTTCAACCTCAATCTGGAATATGGCATACCAGCCTGTAGCATTTTTCACTATAAGCACTCCCTTTACTCTCCCTTCTAAGGGTCTGTGAAAGAATACCTTTACGAAACCTATCTTTGAGAGAATTAGCTTATCTCCCTCAACCTTGAAACCAGATTGATTATAGTTTATGAACTTGAGGATCTTCTTATATCTAAGCCTACCAACTTTCTTTCCTTTCTTCTTGAGTTCGTGAAGTGCTCTAATATTATACCATAATACATTGTTTACCATTTGGAGGGCCTTTGAGTATACCAGTTCCTTTCCCTCAACTTTCAAGTCCTTGATCATTGCTTGGGTGTCACTTGGGGTTATCTTCTTTCCCTCTCTTCTCGCTTTCGTAATAACGTCTAACAACGTGTTGTAAACTTTTGCTTCAATTTGCATTACTCTGAGGAGTTTTTCCTCTACTTCTCTCGACGGGTAAATCTTGTACTTGAAGGATAGTTGTACTACGTTATTTTTTCCCTTGGCTCTCCACATAGTTCTCCTCTAACGTAACTTGTCCGCTAGTTGCCAAGAAGTAGGATGGGGACCATAGATGCCCCTTCCATAACTTGTGGAAATTTTCTCTGTATCTCCCTTGAGGTTATTGTCTTTATCGTATTTATGTACCTTGGTATGTTAAGGGTTGGTTTAGCCTTGAATAACATGTGGAAGTGATCCTTGTCAACGCTAATGTCTATAACTTCGAATGTTTTGCTTATTTCAAGAATTGTTTCTTTCAAGAAATTTATGATCTCCTCATTGTCGAACACTTTCCTGCGGTACTTCACTACCTGAACATAGTGGTAGTAAAGCACGTAAACTGAATGTGCATTTCTGTTCAATCTTTTCCGCATAGTTACATGTATTTTTCAAAAACTATAAAAATCTTTCTATAAGGGGGCTATCCCTCACGGAAGGGGACTTTCGCCCCCTTAACCCCCATAAAGTTAAAAATACTCCATTTACCTAGGTTACTGAATTTGATAAATACTCTAAAAAGTTCTTAATTGTAGCCTGTCGTATATATTGCTAAGAGTCCTAATTCTTCTTATGGAGAATAACTGTTGATAAACGGAAAGCTACGTTTGAATCTCCTTCCTAGCTTAAATGTTTAACCCATAAATATGATTTTAATATTATAAATAGTTAATAAAAATCTCTGAATATTATTTGTGTAAACTTTAATTATCGCTAAGAATTTATAGAAGATAGATTTTTTAGCACTCTTAACTATCTCAAGGACATTTTAACTACGTGAATTTTATTACAGTATATCTTATAAAGATTATTGGAATCATTTTCATAGAGAGTAAAAGAAACAAGAATCGGTTATTTTGCAACAAATTGATGATAAATCATAAATATATTATATAATATTATCTACTATTGTGAATAGACTGATCAGACAGAAAATAAATGGGCCTAGGAGATTAAGGGAACTCATGAATTCAAAGGACCTCATATTAGCTCCTGGAGCTTACGACGCATTAAGTGCGAGATTAATAGAACTGACTGGGTTTGATGTAGTATATATGACCGGATTTGGAACTGCAGCGAGTATGCTAGGATACCCAGATGTAGGATTGATTACCATGCATGAAATGGTAGATAATGCGAAAAGAATCGTTGATGCCGTTAATATTCCAGTTATTGCTGACGCTGATACCGGTTATGGAAATCCGATTAATGTAATTAGGACGGTCCAAGAATATGAAAGAGTGGGAGTAGCAGGTATACACATTGAGGATCAGGTATTCCCTAAGAAGTGTGGGCATATTACTGGGAAACAAGTAATTCCCCTAGAAGAGATGGTAGAGAAAGTAAGTGCAGCTAAGGATGCTAAACTATCTAAAGATTTCGTATTAATAGCGAGGACAGATGCCATAGCGGTGGAAGGATTAGATTCCGCATTAGAAAGGGCAAAGGAGTATTATAGAGCTGGTGCTGATGTGATTTTTGTAGAAGCTCCGGAAAGTAGAGAGCAGATAGAAATTATATCTAAAGAATTAAAGGGTATTCCATTATTATTCAATTGGGCCGAAGGAGGTAGAACTCCGCCAGTTACTCTAGAGGTCTTGAGGAAACTGGGTTACAAAATAGTCATCTTCCCCATCTCTACGTTACTAGCAGCTACTAAAGCTATTAAGGAAGTTTTAGAGGAAATAAATAAGGATGGGACTCCAATTAACGTAATGAACAGACTATATCCATTCAAGGATTTCTTGGATTTCATTGGTTTACCAGAAGTTCAAGAGCTTGAAAGGAAATACATAACAAAGTCAAGGACTTAGAATTAGCTTTTATTTTTGCTTAAAAAGATGATAGTAGGCATAATCTTTTCATGACTTGTTTGAAACATGTTTGAAAGAGATATATTAACGACTCATCGCTTTAAATTACCTATGGGTAGGGTATTAGAAGAGGTCAAGAAGTATTATGGGAGACTGAAGCTATACATAAACGGTGAGCTTATAGATTCTAAAACTAATACAGTAGGTAATGCATATAATCCAGCTAAAGATGATGTTATCGCTGAAGTCCCATTCTCAACTAAGGATGAAGTTAAAGAGGCTGTACAATCAGCACAAGATGCATTTCAGAAGTGGAGAGAAGTTCCGATAACGACTAGAATACAATACCTCTTCGCACTTAAGAGTAAGTTAGAGGATTATTCAGAAACAATATCTAAGATAATTGTTCAAAACCACGGAAAGACTATCCAAGAGGCTAGAGGAGATATGAGGAGAACTATAGAAAACGTTGAGGCTGCAATTGCTGTTGCTTACACTTTATATAAGGGTGAACATCTAGACCAAGTATCTCAGGAGGTTGATGAGACCGTTATTAGAGAGCCTTTAGGAGTTTTTGGAATTATAACTCCATTTAATTTCCCAACAATGGTTCCTTTTTGGTTCTTACCATTTGCAATAGTTTTAGGCAATACGGTAGTCGTTAAGCCTTCTGAGATAACTCCAGTACCAATGGATTTTATTACTAGAATTTTTGATGAAATCAAATTGCCTAGAGGCGTTGTAAACGTTGTTCACGGTGCTAAGGATGTAGTTGACGAGTTTCTTACCAATAAATTAATTCAAGGTGTAACTTTTGTAGGTTCGACTAGAGTGGGAAAGTACATTTATGAGAATGCTGGGAAGAACGGTAAGAAGGCCATTGTTCAAGCTGGAGCTAAGAACTTTGTTGTAGTAATGCCAGATGCTGATTTAAATAAGGCAATACCCTCTATTGTCTCAGCGTTCTTCGGTAACGCTGGGCAAAGATGTTTAGCTGCTGCTAATTTAGTAGCAGTAGGTAATATTTACGATGAGGTTAAGAGAAAGTTCATAGAGGCTTCAAAACAATTAAAGATAGGTTACGGTCTAGATGAAAGTGTAGATATGGGTCCAGTAGTTACAAAAGATGCTAAAAAGAGGATAATAGGATACATAGAGAAAGGTATAGAAGAAGGCGCTAAACTGTTGTTGGATGGAAGAGATGTTAAAGTACCTGAATACCCCAATGGGTATTTTCTGGGTCCAACAATATTTGACGAGGTGACACCTGAGATGACGATAGCAAAGGAGGAGATATTTGGACCAGTAGCATCAATAATTCACGTAAGAAGTTTAGATGAGGCAATAGATATTATAAACCGGAGCAATTACGGTAATGCATCATCAATATTTACTACAAGTGGTTATTATGCTAGAAAGTTTAGGCGTGAAGTCAATGCCGGAAACATAGGTATTAATATAGGAGTTGCTGCTCCAATGGCGTTCTTCCCATTTGGAGGTAGGAAAGAATCCTTCTTTGGAGTGTTGCATGGGCAAATAGATAGCGTAGACTTCTTCACAGATAAGAAGGTAGTAATAACCAGATGGTAAAATTAATTTTTAACTATCCTTTTTCTCCCCTTCTTGCTGCAAGCCACTATTAACTACATTGTAGAATTTTAGATCATTAATATATCGTTTAATTATTCTCGATTCAGCCGATCTTAAATGATAGGTGAATGTAGATTTACTTATATTTATCAATTTAGATATTTTATCAGACTTAATTCTTCTAGGAAAATCAAAATATCCATTTTTATAAGCCAAAATTAAAGTTCTGAGCTCATATGGAGTAAGTTCATCATCTGTAATATTTAACTCTTGAAAGCTAATAAACTCCACATTGCCTTTTGACCTAAGCTTCTCCCTCAATTCATTTATGTAACTTTCATATAATAAAACTCGCCAATATTCCTTTCCATCATATTTAAATCCATCTAAGATTATACCATCTACGGAGCTTATATTATCCATTACACTATATTTATATCTCTTTCTGAAATCAAACAGTATTTTCTTGTTGTCAGATGTGAGATTAATTGATGAGTATCCTATGAAACTATTATTTCTCTTTATCTTATTTATTAAATCCTTATATTTTTTATCAATCACGATTAGGGACCTAATAAAGTCCCTCTCAGTATCCACAGAGAATCTCATAGTTTTCACAACGTATTTACCAACTAAATTAGTCCAACAATTTTCATGTTCCACAGAGAACGTAATTTCCAATAGTCTATCACTCATGTCAATTCTATCTCTGAATTAAAATTTATAAACTTTATGACAATTCTCCTCATCTTAAATCACGGAATCAAACAAAATTGTTCATAGTAAATTAAGTCGCTATCTAAAAACATTAATCCTAACTCGTTGAGATTTCAATAATTAATTTATTAACCTAGTTTACTTTATTGACTATATCAAACATGTTAGAGAAATCCATTTTAATAGTATGATAAAATATTTATTGATGAAGGCGGCTAGGTTAGTAGAGTTTCAAAAGCCTCTGAAAGTAGAGGATCTAGATGTTCCTAAAGTGGGAAAAGGAGACGTACTTCTGAAAGTGATAAGCTGTGGGATTTGCAGATCAGATTGGCATTTGTGGCGTGGAGATCCTGCTTTGGTAGCATACATGCAGTGGAGTGGTGGTAAGTTACCAATAACTCAAGGTCATGAGGTTTATGGAGAAGTTGTAGAGGTTGGAGAGAGTGTGAGTAGATTAAAAAAAGGAGATAGGGTAGTCATGCCCGCATCATCTACTGGAGATAATAGGACATGTAAGTACTGCATGGAAGGAAATTCAAACGTTTGCGAACACTTAGTAATAGCTGGCTACGGAATCGATGGATGTTTTGCAGAATATATGTTAGTTCCAGAAAGATCTGTAGTTGACTTAGTTAAAGTACCAGACGGGATAAAGGCAGAATGGGCTGCACTGACTTCATGCGGTTTTGCAACTTCATGGAACGCGTTTACAGTGAAGTCTAATTTAAAGCCCGGGGAGACGGTAGTCATAATCGGAGCCGGAGGAATGGGATTAAGCGGTATATCAATAGCTAACGCTCTTGGAGCTAAAGTGATAGCTGTAGATATTAATGAGCGATCTTTAGAGAAAGCAAAGATGTTAGGGAGTATTGAGACTTATAGATACTCTGGCAAATCCGAGGAATTGAATAAGATAGCTGAGGATATTATGAAGAAGTACGGTTCAGTAGATGTAGTATATGATACTACCGGAATTCCAGAAGCAATTACTCCATTTTTGTCTCTTATTAGACCACAAGGGACATTACTACTAGCTGGATTAATGATGAAAGGAAAAGAAGTTTTCCCATTGCCGGCGGATTTAGTAGTTGCGAGAGAAATCAGAATACAAGGTGTATTGATGTTACCAGCTCAGAAATTCGACGCAATATTTAATTTAATGAAAGAAGGGAGGATTAACCTAGATCCAGTTATATACAAGACTATAAGTGTGGATGAGATCAATGACGCCTACAAGGAAATGAGCGAGTACAAAAATGCAGGGAGAATTATAATTAATAAGTTTAGCTGAACTTTTTCACCTCTTTCTCGTTATAAAACTTGTTTCATAAAGGTTTATTATGGTAGGGCAAGAATAAATCCTATGGAAGATGTACGTGAGTCGTATTATAATACGTTCAGTTTGCCAATAACTAAGTCTGGTAAGTCACAAATCGTTCCACCTCCGCCATGGATATATGCAATAGAAATGATAGGGGTAAAAGCATATTTCGATCCCAATAAAGTTCTTGATGTAATCCCTCCTCCATTAGAAGTAGAGGACGGAGAAGGGTTTGTATATGTTGCTAAGATCTGGACGGTAAGTGGAAATATATGGGAGATGTTGTACGAAGATCCTGAAGAGACTAAGTATATGGAGGCTGCAATAGCCTTTAAGGTCAGATATAATGGTAAAATTTACACATATTTTCCATTTATGTGGGTTGATAAAGATCTACCGATGATTCGTGGATGGCTGTTGGGCTATCCTAAAAAATTAGCTCACATATCAATTTCGGAATTTCATAAACTTCTAGATGGTTATAATGGTCCTAACAGTGGCGTAAAGATGGGAGGGTATGCTTTAAGGAATGGTAAGGAGATAATAAGAATGAAAATAACGCTAAAAGAAAAAGTATCACAACCTCCAATACCCTTTGGTCCTATAGTACAATTTAGGAGATTCCCAGCTGTCCAAGATGGTACAGATGTTTATGAATTAGGACAAGTAATCTCTTCAGATTTTAGAGTCGGCGAAGTATGGAGAGGTGAAGGAGAGTTGATATTAAATGGCTCAGTAAATGAGGAATTGGAAACTTTGAAGATAAACAAGATTGAGAGAGGATATTACTTCAATTGGTCATTTAAGCAATTAGGCACAAAAATCCTTGCTAAAAATATTGGATAATTGCTCAAAGCTGTATTTTTAAGTGAAATACGAAAATATTAAACATGTTTAATGGAATGCTTATTTAATGGGTTAGATTAATACCTTTCATGGCAAAAAATAACTCCGATTTCACGTTACCCCCAACAAAAAATGGTAAATCCCAAATTGTATTCCCACCACCATGGTACTATGGGGTTACCTACATTGGGGCTCATGTAAAGTTCTCTAAGGAATCTGCAGAAAAACTCCTCCCAAGTTTTCTATCGACTGACGGCGAAGGTTGGGTTTATATAGCTGAATTTATTTCTACCTCAGAAGACAATTGGGAATACATGTATCAAGATCCAGATTTAGTACAGTACATGGAGGGAGCTATTGGGTTAAAGGTCAGCTTTAAGGGAGCTAATTACTTATATTTTCCATTTATGTGGGTAGATAAGGATTGGGCATTAGTAAGAGGTTGGTTAGATGGTTATCCAAAGAAAATAGCAAAGATAGCAATGACCAAATTACATCCCTTACTTCCAAAGTACAATAAACCAGAAGGTGGACTAAAGTTAGGAGGATACGTAGTAAGGGGAGGAGGTGTAATGTTTAGAATGCAAGTAGAATTAGAAGAGAGAACAGACTCTCTGCCTCTTAAGAGCTTCGGACCATTCTTAAATATAAGGAGGTTCCCGAGTAGGGGTGAGGACGAAGTTGACCTTTACGAAATAGTAAGTAGAGTTAGGGATGAGAGCAAATACGGAGAAATATGGAAGGGAAAAGCTAATGTAGAGCTAGGCGGATACGTTAATGATGAAGTTAACTTGCTCGAAATCGAGAAAACGATTGGAGGTTATTATTATACGCTATATTTCAAAGTAACTACTACTCAACTAATAAGTAAGAAAATTGAAGAAACAATCTCACTAAAATAAATAAACTAAAGTAAATAAAAGATATATAATTTTTAATAAAAATAATTTTAAAAATATAATAATCTTTACTTAGATTTTTGCACCCAATTTCTGCCTAACTATCTCTTTTAACTCGTCACTAACTTTATTTGCAGGTATAGGGCTACCATGCCAGAACGCTTCTTTAACATGTCCCCAATAATATAACCATCTGTTTTCATCCTCCTTAGTATCCCACACTACGGGCTCCCAATCTGGTACAACATTAAGATAGCCACCATGTAATAATTCAATTACGTTTCCGCCCGGCTCCTTTACATAGAGAGAGTGGCTATCAGTTATACCATGCCTTAAAGGACCTCCTACAATTTCCAATCCGTAATCAGTGTAAAAATCCGCAGCTCTAAGTATGTCGTCTGCATAATCCACATTAAATGTAACATGGTTTAATCTTGCTGGAACTCCAGAAGGATCTAGACCAACCGCTAAGTCATGTGCTGTTCCATTAACTGCCATCCAATATGCAACCTTTTTATCACCTTCCTTCAATATTTCATTTACTTTAAATGTAAGCTTCTTTAATAATTCTACAGTCTTAGAAAGAGCTTCGTCACTATAAGCGAAAATAAATATGTGAGACAAATCCTTAGCCTGAACTCCTTTTGTAGGTTTTTTCATAGGCCTAGCTTTATAGCCAGATCTAAGTTCACCTGACTCTCGCCATACTTTCATTTCCCATACGAGCTTACCAATTTGACCACTGGGTAAGACAAATTTGTAACCTTTCCCTATTCCCATATCTGGCTCTCCTTGATCCCATCCCAATCCTAATCCATTAGAGTTTACTATATTTATAGCATCAATTAGATCTTTTTCACTATAAGTCCTCCATACGATCTCCCTAACTCCAGCGGTATCAGATTCAGTAACCTTCAAACTATACGTGTACCAATCTTGCCATCCTCTTAAGTACACTGACCTATCTTTCCTTCCTACTTCGTGCAATCCCAAAATGTCCTTGAAAAACCATAATGTATCATTGATTTTAGGCGTTAGAATTTCTACGCTAGCTAGCTGAGAAAGTAACTTATTTACCATTTTTCACATTCACCTTATGTTCCTTCTTTTTCTGCGATATTAAAAAATCTACTCAAACAAGTTTTATGTAAAGCTTAATTCAATACTATACTTAAATATTACTCATGAATTTGCTAAATAAGTTAGGTATATCGGACGAATTGGCAGATATATTGATAAGTGAGGCAGTAAAGAAGGCTAAAGAGTTAGGAGTAAACGTTTCAATAGCAATAGTAGATGAAGGAGGAGAGTTGAAAGCTTTTAAGAGGATGGACGGTGCACCAATCTTAACCATACAAATAGCCATAGATAAAGCGTGGACTGCTGTAAGTTTTGGTATACCAACACATGAGTGGTATAATATGCTTAAAGATAATCCCCCACTGGCGATGGGATTTCCTAAAATACCTAGGTTAATAATCTTTGGTGGAGGATTTCCTATAATCTATAAAGGGCAAGTAATAGGAGGAATAGGAGTATCTGGTGGGTCTGCTGAACAAGATATGGAAATTGCCAGGAGCGCACTTAAAAAAGTAGAGTCATAATTTTGTTAAATATTACTCAAACTATTCAGCAAAGATATAAAAATGAATAAGGATGGTTTAAACTTCATCTTCAATTTTTTAAATAATTGTGGGCTTCTAAGAGTGTCAACAACAATTTTGTTAATTTAGTATAAATCATCTTAAGAAGTATTCATTTATTTTCAATTCAATGTGTGCTTTAGATTTTGATAAGGAGAAGATAGAGCAATTTTTAATCTTTTTCCAAAAGTTTTACTACACAACTAAAGTATTTGACGAGAGAGTTGTCAGAGGAATTTAAACTAAGTTTCAAATGGATGAAATTATTACTTATACTTACTTTTAAGTTCAAAATCTCAACACATCAAACTTGTTAGACCAAGCTTAATATTACTTTCGACTTTGGTTGAATCTAGATGGAAGATGAAATGTGAGTACTTGATAATTGGGAGTGGGATCGCGGGATACAACGCATTAAAGGAACTACTCCAAATAAAACCGGACTCAAAGATAATCATGGTAACATCAGACAGATACTACCCATACGATAGACCACCACTATCAAAGGATTATCTTAAAGGAAAATTGGAAAAAGATATGTTGTTTTTTGAGTCTGATGATTTTTATAAGAGGGATAATTTGGAGGTGATATTGGGTAAGAGTGTTGAAAGGATTGATGTTAACTCAAAGGAGGCAATATTAAATGATGGTAGTGTAATATCGTTTGTTAAGGCATTAATAACTACTGGTGGTAGGCCGAGAAGGCTTAACATTCCGGGAAGTGATAACGCGTTGTATTTGAGAACGTTAGATGACGCTGATAAGATAAGGGAATCTGCGAGTAAGAGTAGGAGTGCTTTGATAATTGGTGCTGGTTTCATAGGTGTTGAAGTTGCCTCTAGTCTAACTACACTTGGCGTAAAGACTACAGTCGTGGAAGTAATGCCATACATATGGAACACGTTCGTGGATGAGAAAGTATCAAGGGTTATACAAAAATACTTGGAGAGTAAGGGAATAAACTTCATATTAAACGATTCAGTGAGGGAGATTCAAGGGAAGAACGCTATAACATCAAGTGGTAAAAAAATTGAGGCGGATATGCTCTTGATCGCGGTGGGAATTTCACCAAACGTTGAACTGGCACAAAGGAGTGGTATACAAGTCGATAATGGTATAGTCGTAAACGAGTACTTGGAAACTAGCGCTAAGGACATTTACGCAGCTGGGGACGTTGCGAACATATTCGATCCAAGGGAGGGTAGGAGGAAGAGGATAGAGCATTGGAATAATGCTGAGTATACTGGAAAGTTGGCAGCTAGAAATATGGCTGGAAGTAAGGAGGCTTACAATTTCATATCGTCAATATGGTCAGACATATTCGATTTACATATAGAATCAGCTGGAGAGACGAGAAATTACGATGAGTACGTAATAAGAGGAAAGTTTGAGTCGCAAAAACCAAGATTCAGTGTAATATACTTAAAAGGAGGTACTATAAAGGGTTACCTAACAATAAATAGGAACGTTAAAGAAATAGTAGCCCTTAATAAATTAATACAAAAGCAAATAGAGATCTCAAGCAAAAAAGACAAGTTGGTAGATGAAAGTTTTGATCTTCAGAGGTTATTAGTATAAGTTGGATAAAGTTACTTCTTTTTTCGAACATGTTTAAGAAGTATTTTTAAATGCAATGATGCACAGTTACTTATGAAACCAGTTCCTGCAGAACCTAGACTACCATCAAGAGACGAGTATTATGATTTAGCGAACAGGTTAGAGTGGACACCAAAATACGTAGAAGAAGAAGAGTTATTTCCAGTAGATATGAGTGGAGTACCGAATTTACCAATAGACGTATGGGTCGAACTATATGATGCCCCATACAAGGTGACATATAGAGAGTATGTAAAGAATCAAAAGGAGAAGGATCAAAGACTTTTCTCTGTGAGAGAGGCTGGATTAAGGGCAGAGTTAGTAAAGAAATTAGATAAGACTTACCATCAAGGCTCCTTCTGTTTCCACATTACTGCAGTTCCTATACCAGAATATACTGCGGCTATAGCCGAAGCAAGAATGGCAAGATTTGGGAAAGCTGGTGAATGGAGGAACTTGTCCACATTCGGTTCTATGGATGAGGTAAGGCACGCACAAGTACAAATCTTACTGTCTCATGATAATATACAAACTAATCCTAAGTTCGCTTTTGCGCATAAGATGTTCTGGGTTGACGGGTGGTTACCAATAGCAGCTAGGTCGTTCTTTGATGATACTATAACTGGTACAAATGCAATAGAATTTGCTTTATTAACGACCTTTGCATTTGAGACTGGATTTACTAATTTACAATTTGTAGCATATGCTGCTATGGCAAATAAAACTAATGACTTCGTGTTCTCCTCAGCAACTCAAAGTATACAGACTGATGAGGCTAGGCATGCGCAAATAGGGCACCCAGTTCTAAAGACTTTTGTTGATATAACAAAATTAAATGAAGAAATGGAAAAGAAAATTTAATTTTTTTGTTAAAATTTTTTATTTATACTTTATTCTTTTTAGTAAGGATACAAAATCTATAAGCTGATAAATGCATCTATCAAACTTGTTAGAACAATTCTTAAAAAGTATAAAAAGGATTAAATGATGATGAGTAGGGAAGGAAGTTTAGGCCAAACTAAAGGAGAAGTTAAGCAAGCCTTATCAAACATTTCAGAGGGGCTAATGAAAAATTATAGAAATACTGTTGAATTTGCTGCTAGAATGAGAGAAAAAGGCCCAGCATATAAGGAAGCAGGGGAATATTTAGTAGCGAAAGGATTCTGGCTAGCATATAGGTTAATAGGAGCTTTAACTGGAGTTTCGATGGATTACCTCACTCCACTAGACGCTAGAATAATGTCGTTCAAGGAATTTATGACAGAATGGGTAGGTGCACAATTAAAGAGATTACTAGAAGATTATGGGGTAAAATTACCTTGGTATTGGAAATGGTTTGAGTTAGAGTTAGACTATTGGCATCATGACTTTATTATAGGACTATACACGTGGAGAAGGACCTTAAATATTGCGTTTAGAGGACCAACACCGGATGAAAGAAAATGGTTAAATGAGAAATATCCAACCTGGGAGAAGTTTTTCGGAAGGGTTTGGGACTTATACATAAAGAAGATAATTGATGGGCAAATACCATTACCATTAACAGCAGTACATCTATGTTCAGTTTGTCAAGTACCAATACAAGCTCCAACCATTGGAAAGTACTTGAGAATCTACTTAAAAGAGTATAAGGGAAAGATATATACATTTGATAGCCCAGCTTGCTTATGGATTTTTGAACAAGAACCGGAAAGATATGCTGGAAGAAGGACCTACACGCAGAGAGTACTTGAGGGAATGATACAGTTTACTGAAGAGGCATACAAGGATCCAAAAAGATTACTGGATGAGGTAATATGGAATATGGGACAGACAGAGGAAGGTGAAGCTGGGCTTGATCCTACCGATGGTGCATATGCACTATTGTACAAAGAGAAAGATCCAGATTTCTTTAATAGGATAAAGAAGTATACGGAGGGGTAAGAAAATGAGTATGGAAGCAGTACCAATTATATTTGTCCCGGAAGAGGGCACGGTGTGGTTACCCGCTGTACTTCCAACAAACATTACAGTAAAAGAGGCTGTTGAAATGTTAAGGAGCCTAACAGTAAACGTGTTAGTGTGGGAAAAGAAGGGAAAAGAATTAAGGTTAGTAAATTACTTTAATGGTAATATCTTAGATCTTAATGCCAAAGTTGGAGATGTGATAAAGCCATATGATGTCTTCTGGTTAGTTTGGTGGCCTCCTAAAGAAGAGTTCTGGAAGCCAGAGAATCAGAACGATGAAATTTTTAGGATTATAAAGGAGACTGAAGAGGCAATAAAGTCAGCCCCGAGATCTCCTTCAGTACTATTTGAAGATGAGATTGAAAAATATAGTATCATTAGAAGATTGGAAAGGGAGGGTAAATTGAGAGCGTGAAATTATGAGTTATCCAGGAGAATTCCGTAAATTACTAACACTAGACGACATTTATGAAGGAGAGGCTAAGCTAGTAGAGGTTAATAGATATGAAATTCTAGTAGTAAATATAAAGGGAGAAATTAAGGCATATTATGCGAGATGTGCCCATGCATTAGGTTTAATAGAGCCAAACTCTTTCGATGGTGAGGAGAAAATAATATGCCCAGTACATCTATGGGAGTATAACGCGAGGACGGGTGAAAGTATAAACCCAGTTGGTAGTTCCCTCTTTCCATTAGATGTGAGAGTTGAAGGTAATGATATTTTTGTTAAAGTTCCATCTGTTCCCATATCCGAATTCAAGGTTAAATGGTTTGGTATGTATAGGCAAAGGGGTGTGATAAATGAGTTTGGAGTTAACTCTTGAAGCAATCTTAGATAAATATCAAATAAAAGATTTAAGTAAATTACCGCAGAATATGGTAGGCCCTGTGTTGATGAAAGACGAATTCAGCTATGGTGTAGTTGAGGCTTTAGCGCTTGATAATCCAAATACTTTTAAAGGTGTTGTTGATAGGGGTTCGTATATAAGAATAGTAGGTGAAAGGGAACTTATTTTAAACAAGAGTACGCTAGAGGAAGTGCTGGGTAGAGAGGTTAGATTTCCTGGAGAGGTTGAGGTAAGGATGAGTGCGTTTGCAGGAAAGATAACTGTTAGAGGGGATTACATAAAATGGTATTTAGAGTTGTGAGGTGAAAAGTTATGACTAGATTAGAGGATTTGGAATGGTATAAAAGGTATAAACAAATGTTCGGGGCATTTAAGAGTGGTCCGGAAGGGGATCCATTTTTCAGAGATTACGAGTATAGAGGATACAAGAAGGTTTGGTCAACGTGGCCGATGCTGGAAAGAAAGCTAGGAAGGAAAAAGCCCTCAGAATATCAAATAGTTACATATGCATTATCGTACTGGGCTGATCCAAGATCCCCTACTTACATCTACGATAAAGGGCCATTTGAACTAGGGACAGATCACATAACCCAAAAATGGTATAAACACTTTAGAGACAACTCTCCATTCATTAAACCATTATTCGAGAGAAGTGAATGGCACGATTACGAAGATCCATACAAGCTGACATATTGGACATATAACTCAATGGCGGATGATAATGAAACCTATTTAGATAAGATATATGAGGAGATTGTAAGTACTAAATACGACTGGAACCTAAGTGAGGAAGTCCTAGAATTGTATAAGAATGTCTATGATCCATTAAGGTATGTATTCCATATTATACAAATGGAATCAATGTATCTAGGAAGCATGGCTCCTACGAGTTCTATAGCTAACGTTTTCATTTTCATGGGAATGGACCACATGAGGAGAGTCCAAAGAATTTCGCAAAGAGTAAAGATGCTCGATATCGTATATCCAAGCTTAGGATTCGGAAAGGAAACAAGAAAAACATTTGAGGAGAGTCCAATATTTCAGCCGGCAAGAGAAGTATTGGAGAAAATGTTAGCTACATATGATGTAGGAGAAGGCTTAGTAGCGTTTAACTTAGCAGTCAAATTCGTATTAGATGAACTAATACTCCAACATCTAACTCAACAATTCAGTAAAATGGGTGATGAGATGATAAGACACATTCATATGTCGTTCTATAATGATACGTTAAGGCATAGACATCAAGCTCAAGAACTGTTCAAATACGCATTCAGTAAGGAACCAAGCTTAAAGGACGTTATCAAACCTTGGTTGAAAGATTGGCAAGAGAAGGCATTTATGGCTACGGAGGGATTTAGAGATGTGTTCAAAGGAGAATATGACAATGTTATAAAACAAATCAAGAAGGCTCATAGTGAATATCTTGGAGGAATAGGATTATGAAGGATAGAATTGTGGAAATTCTAAGACAAATTTACGATCCAGAGATTCCAATAAATATATATGACTTAGGGTTAGTAAGAGAGATAAAAATTGAAGGTAAAAAAATTTTTGTTAGACTAATTTTCACTGCAAACAAGGGATGTACGTTAGCTGATCTTGTAGCGGTACAGGTTAAGTATAAACTAATGAAAGTATTTCCAGACTATAACGTGGAGGTAAAGAGTGATTTCAACGAAGAATGGAATATAGGGTATGCGACAGATTCAGGAAGGCTAATGTTAGAGGAAATATATGGGAAGGATGCAGTGGAATTATTAGTTAATAAGGCAAAAATAGAAGAGTTAGTGTCGGTCAATAAAGTCAGATTGGAGAATTTCGATCCACGTGAGTATATGAGAAAAGCAGTGGATGAGAGATATAAAAAATTTAAGGAATGGTACGAAAAACATAAGATATTCACGTCTAATTCTATCTAAAATCGAACCTTTTTAACTTTAATCTCCTAATGAAATGTTCTTTGTATGGAGCGTTAAGTATTAAATATTTTTAAACGATTAGAACGATTTAATATTCATGAATGGTTCAAGTCTTCTCTTTTCCCTTTTAAAGGAGTATGATGTTAAGCATATATTTGGTTTACCGGGTGAATCATCAATATCATTATATGATCAACTTAAAGAAGGTGATATACAGCACATACTTACTAGAGATGAAAGGAATGCAGTATATATGGCCGATGCATACGCAAAGCTAACTTATAAACCTGGAGTGGTTGAAGGCCCAAGTGTAGGTTCAGTATATATGCTTCCTGGAGTTGCTGAAGCGTATAAGTCATCTACACCACTAATTATACTGACTACCGATACACCATTATATGGAGAGAAGGAGAATTATTTAACCGCATTAGATCAAACTTCTCTATTTAGACCAATAACTAAGGACACTATAACAGTATATAAAATTGAGGAATTACCTCACGCTATAAGAAGAGCATATAGATTAAGTACTAGCGGAAAACCTGGACCAGTCCACGTTAGAATACCCGGAGACGTTTTAGAAGGGACGTTAGAAGATAACGTTGAACTTAAAGCACAAAAGGAGTTCTCAAGATATCCGTCTCAAAGACCTTTAGCGGATCGTGAAATGATCAAGAAAGCTGTAGATTTGATTTTGAAGAGTGAAAGTCCAGTAATAATTTGCGGTCAAGGTACATTATATTCGATGGCGTGGGATGAGGTAATTGAATTCGCTGAGTTACTAGGAATTCCAGTAGGAACTACAATAACGGGAAAGGGTTGTATTCCAGAAACGCATCCATTATCAATAGGCGTAGTTGGCGGTAGAGGAGGTATGAGTTTTTCGAATAGTGTTGTAGAGAAATCAGATCTTGTAATTCTCATAGGGAGTAATACGGACTCAGCAAATACTTATAACTGGACAATACCATCAAGAGACAAAACCATAATTCACATTGACATAAGCGAGACAGAAGCAGGGAATAATTACGATAGTATAAACCTTATAGGCGATGCTAAAGCGACACTAAGGGAAATTATTAGTGAAATAAAGGGGAGTGAGAAAGGGATTAGCAAGAAAAACATTACTTTAGATAGAAGTGTATTCGAAGGTAGGCTTAGTGAGGAGAAAAGAGAAGTAGTAAACCCGTTACGTTTCATAAAGGAACTTTGGAATCTATCACCAGAAGACGCTATAATAATAGCAGATCCCGGCGTTGGAGCAATTTACGCTGCAGCCTTCTATAAGGCCAAGAGGGCTGGTAGGTATTTCATTTTTAACTATGGCTTAGGTGGTCTTGGCTACTCAATTCCAGCATCTGTAGGTGCTTATTTTGCAAAGCCTAACTCTTTAATTATTTCTCTATCTGGAGATGGGAGTTTCGGCTTTTCTGTTGGTGAGCTAGAAACTATAAGGAGAGTCAATGCTAACGTGGCTATAATTCTCTTTAATAATGGGGGTTACGGTTGGATAAGAGCTGAGATGAGGGCTAGGGGTAAGGACATTGTTGGAACTGATTTTTCAAGTCCAGATTACGTTAAGATTGCTGAAGGGTATGGATTATCTGCGTATAGGATAACCAATGATGACGAGATATCTGATACGTTAAAGAGGGCTATAAAGAATACTCCTTCTTTAGTTGAGGTTATTGTTGAGCCTGAGGATAAGTTTATCCCTCCAGTTATGCCTTGGAGTAAGAGATTTCTTTAAACTGCATAGTAAAATAAACCCTAAGAATCTTATAGTCGTATTTTCTTTAACAACTTTCATTTAAAAATTAGGGGAAAGTTCAATCTTATAGGCGATAAAGAGTTAGATACAGCTTTGAATCTTAAGATGTTTATTCTGACGATAGTTACTGATAGCTTTAAATATGTTCCTCAAGAAAATATATCATGGATAAAAAAACATTTGTTATACCTATAATGATAAGTATACTAATTATAATAGCTTCTTCGTTCATCTATTTTGAGAAAATTCCGCAAACTTCTACATCAGTTACCCAAAGTTTGACGTCTTCTACTTTGTGCTCATCTTCATTCTCTACTTCTCAAACTTCTACATTAATCTCTTCTTCTCCGCAAACTTCATCAACTTCTACTCAAAGCCCTTTAGTTAACCTATTTCCCACTTTAGCATCTGGGTTCACGTTGATTGGAAGCTACTTAAGTCAGAGCAGATATGGGATGGCCTTGCTAAATAGTAATGGAACTAGCTTATATGCTTCACCATTTTTATGGAATATTAAATCTGCTCAAGGCCAAGTTGCAATGACTTTCAATCCCTATCTCAACGTTCATGTTAACATGTCTAACATAAAGAAGATAACTCCATCCATATCTGTTGATGGATACCCAGGTTTAATGTATGGTCAAGAGTTATGGTTTCCATTTGCAGGGAAAACTAATGTAAGTCCTTATTTATCTCTTCCAATGATAGTCTCAAACTTGCCAAATTTCATGTCCATTCTCAATTTCACTGTGTATGATAACGTAGGAACTATTGATGATTTTTCATATGACATTTGGCTTTCTCAAAACCCGAATATAACATATTTACAGTATGGAGATTTCGAAGTGATGATATGGATGAATTGGCAAGAGAATATAACTAAGGGAGATCCTTACATAGTCAGTGTAGGCTCATTACAAATTCCTACATTAGTAAATGGTACAATAGAGAATTTGACGTGGTCAGTTTATGTTTTGCCTAGAACTGGATCAGCAAATGGTTGGACATCAATTTACTTCCTATCTCCCAGACATCTAGAAGGCCAAATAGGAATACCAATAGCGTATGTTTTGAAGAATATGGGATCCTATCTAGAAAAGGCTGGAGTTTCGATATATAACCCCAACACATATTATTTGGATGCGATACAAGTTGGAATGGAGTTTAATGATACTAATGGCGTCGCTAACCTAGGATATAATTTATATTCATGGTATATAATGATAAATACTTAATCTTCGTTATCTTAAAGGAGGATTCGATATATATTTTTGCTGAGTGTGGACAACAATTTAATTAATTTGTAATCAATTGTATAAGTTGCTTTTATTATAGAAGTAAATTGTTTTTATTTAGCGTAATACCTTTTTGGGTGAGCACGGGATTTTTATTGGTGAGAACATAATGAACAAGTGGAGTATTCCCGTCCTAATCCAGGTTATTTTAACGCTTAGAGCATATTAACCTTAAGCCTAGGTTTCACGTTAGGGAGGAGATAACATTAGGCTTAGCGAGTTATCTAGCTGGCTTATCCTCCTGGAGGACTACGTTACCACACTCCATCTTGCTCTACTATTATAAGAGGCTTGGTAGTGTTAAGTACGTCGTATCCTTGAAACGCTATTGACGAGGCTTTTGCGTTAGGGGTAATTATTATTACGTTTTGATTGTTAGGGATGTTGTGTTGAGGGGTGTTTTTCATATGTTGATTGCTAACGTGAGGAGATTACTAGTTAGGAGGGTTGATCGAGTGATTTACTTGCATGATGGTTTACCAGCTTATAGTGCCTTTGACTGGTTTAATGTTAAGCACAAGAGGGTTTGGTAGGAGGGATTACGCTGAACAAGGACATTGAAGCATAGGCTCTCCTCTATGAACTTATACTTCTCCTGGAATTTCAATAGGTTCACAAGTCGGCTCTCTACCTTCTTCCTAATCTACAACATTCTTTACACTCAAGTGTATTTAGTGGATAGGGAGTAGTAATTATAAATGTAAATATTTCAAATGCACGAAATTGTTGACCACGCTCAATAGTTAAAAACGTCTTATATTTTTAAGGCTTTGTGGAATTCGAGTAAACAATATTTTTAAGGCTTCGTGGAGTCTAAATACACAATGATTGAAGATTATAACCCTTGGTGGATATCAAAGGATAGGATTAACGACTTGGATATATATAGAAAATTCGAGGAATCAGATGTAAAGTGGATTCCAGATGTAATTGACAAAGTCTCTCTTTTTCCTTACTCTCTAAATTTCATTTTAGGTCCTAGACAAGTTGGAAAATCCACGGCACTTATACTTCTCGTTAAGAAATTGTTGGAGAAAGTTAATCCGGGAGTGTTCTCATGCAGTCATCTTATTCGATATATTATTGTAAAAATATATCAGATTAGAAATTTTTATAATTACTCATCTTGACTTTTAGGTAAACACGAAATTAGAACATACATAGTACTTTACGTAAATTTACCTCAAATCCCTTAAACCTTAAACACTAATATAGATTCTCTTCAAGAAGATTTAAGTAATCGTAAATACTTCAAGCGTGTGTAGTATAAATGCACCTTAAATCTTACACTTACATTAGAAAAAATTAAGCGTTATATATTATACGTCGTTTTTAGGAAACTATTATTAGAAAAATCATAAAATTAAATTACACACTACATATATTATTACTCAAATAGTACCTCTCTATGTCTTATGAAAGTACCCTTCCTTAAATCTTCAAATGCTTCAACTATTTGATCTTCAGTATTCATAACTATTGGTCCATACCAAGCTACTGGCTCATTTAGAGGCCTTCCGGATAATACAATAAAGCTAGCGTTTCCGCTAATTTTAATCTCATCTCCTTCTCTAGTGAAGATCACTAGATTTCCCTTTCCTATTTCTGGAGAATTAGGAGCGAACCTAGCACTACCATCAACCACATAGGCGAGTACAGTATATCCTTCTTTTACCTTTAATTTCATATCTCCATTTAATTTCACGTGAATGTATGATGGATCAACATCGCTCTTCACTTTAACTGGTCCCTCAATTCCAGCGAATTCTCCCGCAAGAACTGATACTTCTCCAAAGTCAAACTTCTCCTTAGGAACACTTTTTACATCCCTATATACGGGCTGTGTCATCTTTTTGTAAGATGGTAAGTTTATCCATAACTGTAATCCTCTTACTAGGAAGGGATCTTGATTGTACTTAGGGATTTCTATACCCTCTAAGGGCTTTGGCATTTCTTGGTGAAATATTCCACTCCCTGCTGTCATCCACTGAACTTGACCAGGATAAATTGTTCCCTTATTACCTAAACTATCCTGGTGTTCCACCTTTCCTTCAAATAGTAATGTCACTGTCTCAATTCCCCTATGCGGATGCCAAGGAAATCCATTAATATACTCCTCAACCTTATTTGAACCGAAGAAGTCCAGTAAAAGGAAGGGATCCGTTAAATCCACAGTATCTGGTCCACCAAACACTCTGTAAAGTTTAACCCCTGCACCATCCATCGTATTTCTTCCTTTAATTACACCATCTATTCCTCTTATCATAAATTATATTTTGTATGCCTTTAATAAAAACCTAATCCATCTTGCTTATGGTTATTTTATTAAGAGAATAAAAAGGTTAAGAATCTCTTATCAAGCTAAGTCGTTAGATAGAAAGTCGTAAGGTTTACGTTAGTTTATCATAAGCTCCTAGTAAGTTATAAAGGAATGTGTTTAGAAATGAAACATAGGGAGTAAATAAAAACAAAACAGTGCACCAAAAGCTTGAAGAATGAAAACATTTTTCAAGAGGAAGATTAAGAAGAATGAACAGGTTTATCTATGACTTCAACAAATCCAAAAACACTTAACGCAAATTATCTTCGCAATGTAGCAAGTTAGTACATATTATGTGAATATACGCACATAACATTAATTTATTATCCTTAATGTATTTCCTTTTCTAAAACTTCCAATAATTTCTTAAGCTCATCGGCCTTTTTACTATACTCCTCTAATATTTTATGGAATTCAAGGCCTTTACTTGTAATATAATAGAACTTATCATCTTTTCTGATTAATCCTAATTTCTCTACAAGTGGCAAATATTTTTCTGCAATATTGTAGCTTATGTTGGCTTTATAGATTAGCCTAGTCTTCAATACTCGCTCATGAACTACCGCGTTTAATATATCGTAAATGATTTCAAATTGTGTTCTCTTTCTCTTGTTAAACTTAAGAGCCATAAACCTATTTATGCTTGTATTTATATAAGGATTTCCTCGAATATGCTCTTATTAGATATACAAGTTACGTAAAATTTTATCTATATACTTGTTGGGATAATACCTTTTTTCCATCTTGTTAAATTTGAATATTTCAATGTAGCAGAAAGACTACCACTTTTATTGGAGGAAAACCCTTAAGTTTAGTCTCCTTCTGAACCAATTCGTGTAATGACCAACTTTTCCGCTTATGCGAAAAATTAACGATTCACGCTTAAATACCTTTTCATAGAGAAGTTCAGCTAAGTTTATTTATAATAATATATACTACCGCACCCACTACTATGCTCATTTCAACACTTTCAGCAATTAAGGGTAATATTGGATTTAGTATGAATAAAAAGTTAAGTATTTGAGGAGGTAAGAGTTCAAGCAATATTTCAATACTTACTACCTCAGAGTGTAAACCTGGAGAGAAAGTGTAAAGGAGAAAGATTAGATTGAGAGATACATTTTGTAATTTGAGGCTAGGTGAATGTAGAATTATCAAGGGTATTTTTAATAAGAAAGGATGATAATTCACGTTAAGAGTTATCGGGATTGTTGAATATGGAGGTACAGCTCCCAAATTATTACTGAATTGCCTAGGTATTAATGGAGCATTTGGTACTGAGTTCCACATTATCTCCGTAAATATAACATGAGGGGAAAAGAGAATCATGAATGTTATGAAAGAGAGGACTATAAACGCTATTGCAAAAGTTTTAGGATCCGCTACTTTCCTCCTATTTCTCCTTCTAACTGTTAGAACTACTTGATTTCTATCATATACTTCACTGATACCATATATGACAAAAATTACTATCATGGCTACTATATAGCCCGTTGTTCCCCTTATTAGACCTATTAAATTGCCCACGTAAGGAATAATTATGGGCTGTCCAAATATTTCTGGCACAAATCCCTTAATCCATGAGGATTTTACGATCCAAGGATCTGAAGTAGGGTTATTTATTCCCTTGACGATGTATCCATTACTGGTTACGTTAATGATTTCATGAACTACGTAATAGTTTAAGAAAGGCGGTTTATATGCTATTATCTCACCAGGAGAAAGCTTTCCCATAATGGGAAAAACAAAAACTAGATCTCCAGGCTTCAGTAAAGGATACATAGAATTTGTTGCCTCAATATTCCAACCATATGGTAGATGATATATCATTTGCGAAATTACAGAAAATATTATACTAACAAGAAAGAGAGAAACTAAAAATATTGCTATTAGTTTGATCACGGGTCATCACGTTATTAGCATATTATTTTACTTTAAAATTTATTTTATAAAAATATAGAATTAAAAAATAAATTACCTTTATATTACTCACCTACTTTTTTGTGCTATTATGAAGTAGCAGTAACTATTATAAGGAACTTAGCGTGTCCTTGAGTTCCACCAGTTGCTAGCCTTAAGCTGATTGATTGTGAGTGTCCCGCAGCTAAAGTGAACATGTAGCTAGTTGATGGTCCAGATGGTGTTAGTATGTATAGATTTGTTCCGGATGGTACGCTAACCGGCATCACTGTTATTGTTATGGTTGCAGTAGTGTTCAAATCGTTAGATACATCAAATGCGTACAATAATGTTTCGTTAGCGTATGTTGCTACGTCACCAAAGTTTATTTGTAGATCTCCAGAACTATTATAGTTTACGAATGGTATACCTGTCGAAGACCAACCGTGTGCTGTATCGTTTGCAACTAAGTTTATATTTGCAGATGGATCCGCTACGACGGTTGCATTTACATCTCTCGCAGCTGTATATTGGAATGTTAGTGAAGCTACCATTGATATTAGTAGTATTCCTGCTACTATGCCTATTATTAGGGCTTTAGTTGTGTGTTGCATTGTAGTTCTAAATCTATGTAAGGAATGGACATTTTTAAATATTTCTCCTAATTCAGCTATTTTAACAATATGATTTTAAAAGATTAAATGTTAAATTTGACATTATTATATGGAAAAAGACCTTACATTTTATATGTAATTTACGTTAATTATAGGGTTAGATTAAAATGTCTATATAAAGTATGTTGTATATATGAAGTGGTATTATATCGTAGCTATCATCATTGTTTCGACTCTAGCTCCGCTTTTCGCTATATATTCTATGAATCTTTCACTAAGTGAAAGCTTTTCAGTTAATGCTAATGTAATTGACTCTTTTATCACTGTTGATGGAAATTACACCATTATAAGGAACGTCTATAACTTTACTGTAACTGTTTATTATGGAAACTATACTGCAGTCCTATATCCAGGTGAATTAGTAAGTTTTCCCTATCAACAAGGTAGTAGTGTTATTTTAAAGGCAAATAGTTTTGAGGAGGTAGTTAAGGTAATTGAGGTGAACTAATGTGATTAAGGTAAAGATTAATAAAAATTTAAGAATTGGACTTATTTCTCTCCTAATACTTTTCATTGCGATAGCATCTTATTTCGATTACGAAAGTACTGTTCCTCATATTGTTTTAGCTGGCTATCAACTCAAAAGTGAGATGACTTTCACATCTCAAGGTTTATTAAAGATTTATCCTGTTGGTGAGAGTAAATTTATAGGTTATACCAACGTCTCTAAACCTCTTGCTTACTTAGGTCTTTCTACCTACGCTTATGTCATAAATTCTATCTTGTATAATAACGCTAGCGTGGTTTACAACCAAACATACTATTTCCTAAAGTTAACGAAAATAATGTTTCTAAAGTTTAACGTTTCCAATCTAAATTACAAGATATATATAACAACACCTTATTATAGTAAGCTGATTACTCAGAATTTAACGCATTACGGGATAATACCGATAAATATAACCTCGATTTATAATCTATATCGTATTTTGGAGAACGAGACAGAAGTGTATGTAGAACCCACTATCAACGTAATTATCAACGGTTCAGCGGTTGTTAGTTTAAACATAAATGGAGATGTCATTTCTGTTGATTTTATTAAGAATACTATAACGAGTGTTGTGGAGAAACCATCCTATGGTAAGTTGATTAGCCTAGAA
Organism: Sulfolobus sp. E5-1-F; assembly: GCF_009601705.1. Lineage (NCBI taxonomy): Archaea > Thermoproteati > Thermoproteota > Thermoprotei > Sulfolobales > Sulfolobaceae > Saccharolobus > Saccharolobus sp. E5-1-F. Next base: position 666,176 of record NZ_CP045687.1, read on the forward strand.
GAGTATCCCATGTCTCAACTTATGGTCCTTTACATCTATCCAAACTTCTACCCTAATCCTCTATCTGAAAACTATTCAATATTACTAAGTGTTGACAATTTTAACTTCACTGTAGAAAAAGGTAGTTCTCAGAATTACATTCCATTAAATATTTCACAACTCTATTCTATAGCTAAGAATTTTACATATACTTACAATTTAACTCCTACTACACCTATAATCTACTTAAATTTTACAGCGAGATATCCTAACTTTACCTTCAGACCTTTTATTGAGATAGTAGATAATAACGGTATGATTCAAGTTCAAGCATCTAACAATTCCATAATCTCTCCAGTCTATAAGACGATTGACGATCCCATAAACTACCTTAACTTAATGTACATTATACTGCCTTCGGCAATATTAGTTTACCTATTATTATTTTCACAAAGTATTTCTAAGACACCCTTAGATATTATTATGAAGAAATATAGGAAGCTAATAGTAAGCGTTAATGATCCATCACCTCATGAAAAGAAGATAATTAGGGTTAACAATTTCGGTGATCTGCTCAAATTATCACAGATTTTAGCTAAACCTATTTTAGCAAAAGAAAATAAATTGTGGGTAGATAATGAGAATTTAATCTATATATATGAGTTAACGTAAAAGTTTTAAGAAAATATTTTTTATCTACAAAATAAAAGTATTATTAAGTTTGCGAAATGAGTCAATTCTTACAATTAATACTAGTGGGTGTTTTCGCAGTAGGCTATTTCGATTTTCTTTTCATGATATCGAATTCTATGAGAAAAAGAGTGAAACTGTTGAGAGAGAAATTAAAGGTGGAGTTCCCATTAAGGTTTCTACAGAAGAGTGTTGACTTCCTTTCCTCGAGCGAGTTCGCTGAGCTGATGAATGAACTTTCTATTATAATGAATATTAGTAAGATTAATAAGAATAATTTAATTAAGGATTTTTACTCTAGATCTCCCAAGATAGAAAAAGAATTAGAGGATTTATTGATGTTAATAAGCATAGCTAATAAAATTGACAGCTTAGCAAAAGATATGGAGAGAAAATCTACATTAGTCAGAGTTGCTGCTATACTTATTTTACTTGATACTATTGCAGTATTTGTTATATTGAATTACTATCCTAGCCTAAACATTATGATGTATTTCATTTTAGTTGGGATAATGATAGGACTATTATTCATCATTTTCGAATCACTTATTGTCTACTATAATAGTGAAAGATACATAAAAATTTAATTTTGATATATAAACGAAGGAAATTTTGCTCATTCTGACTTCTCTCATTCTTTAACGATAGAGCTAAAATCTCCATTTAAAAATGAATTTAGTAATCTAAACTCTGTTTTAGATAAATTTACTTTAAATAGCTTTATATCTTTATTAAATATTTATGTATAGCAGTTATCTTCTAAACTCATAATATTAACTGTTCATATTTTTTACGATCTAATACACAAAGTGTTTCGATATAACGATATGTATCTATAGTAGTTGTATCATTCTTATAGGACGTCTTTATGAAAGTGTTTAAGGTAAAGCATGTTCGAGGTAAATAAAGTACTACTATCAAAAAGAAGATGATTTGGTAAACTCTATTCTTCTTTGTGTCATACACCGAATCACAAAGTTACAATCTTGTAACCAACATTTACGCAACCTAAGATTTTTGTATATTGGACAGTACATTACTTTTTAAATGTTATTAATTTAAGTTTTTGTAAAATATAATAAAGAATTTATTAACTTCTAGGCAAATTGTATATTGGTGAGTGTAAAAGATGAGTAGTCTTAAGATATATAAGGAGCTTGATTTAACGAGTTCTTCTTGTGCTGGACCTATTGGTGAGTTGTCTAGTGTTGTTGATGAGTTAAGAGATGGTGAGGCTGTTAAGGTTATTTTGGGTGATGAGGCAACTAAGAAAGATATCACTCTGTGGAGTAAGAAGAGGGGTTTGAAGATCGTTCAAGAATCACAAGAGGGAAACAAGTACGTATTACTAATAGCTAAGTGAAATTACTTTTTCTTTTTTTCCCAATTTTATTCTTTTAAGGAGTATGGTAGGAGAAATCATTAGATCAGCGTATTTTAAAGCAATTTTGATACTTTTCGTATCCGGTGTATATGAAGGTTTATCCATTAAAGGATTAATCCAGATTATAGATTTACATCTATGTTTTATATTTCTTAACTCTCTTTCTAGTAACTCTAATTCACCTAAATCCCACCCATCGCTAAATATTATAACACTGCATTTTCTAAATAATAATTCGCCGTGGTTTTTCCTTAAATTGTATAACGCTTCTCCTATTCGCGTTCCGCTTCCGTAAGATACAATAGAGATTACTTTTTTTATATCTATTTCATTTATGCCACCTACTTGAAAGAAGTTTGTAACTCTCTTTACGTCAGTGCTAAAATAGAATATTTCAGATTTGTTAGCAACTCTTTTAATAAAGAAAGAGAGAAGTAATATTTCCTTAATATAATCTTTCATTGAACCTGATATATCGCATAATAAGACTATATCTGACTTATTTATTTTTCGTCTGTGTTTAATAAGGTATGGTGATTCTAACGAATATTTTATCTCGTCTTTTATTGTCCTTCTCATATCGAGTTCTCCATTCTTCTTTACCTTGAATCTATGTCCTTCATAATTTAGCGTAATCTCCTTAAGTCTCTTTGCTATTTTACTCCATTTTATTATATCGTTATTTTCTATTTGGAATGTAACTGTCTTAATTTTTGATTTAGCTGGACTATAGATGTAGAACTCATTTGCTAAATACGGACTATCAGTTACTTTACCCAGAACAGAATACCTATTTTCAATCTCTTGACTTCTTTTTTCTTGTTTATCTTCATTTGGCACAAAATCCTTTATCATTGTTGCTCTTAGTATTGCTTTGATGGTCTCAAAATCTCTATCTTCTATTAATTTTAGCGCATTTATTGCGTCTATGACCTCATCTACTCCAACTTTCCTCCCTAATCGTCTGAGGATATTAGCTATCTTTATTATTGTTTTCTCTTCTTCTATTTTCAATCCCCTCAAAGTGCTTTATGTCTTCCTCATCTTTAAGTAAAACATTTACCACCAAACTCCTCAAATCCTCTTCAGATTCCACGTCAAGTAAGTTGATTGCATTAGCTAGATCTATAGTCTCAGCTATTCCAGGTTTATGCAGTATTTCTCCATCTTGCCTAAGACTGTTCACTATTTTAATGGCTTTTCTAGCTTTCTCAATATCTATTCCTCTAACTTTTCTACTCACTATCTCTAACTCTCTTTCTTCATTTGGATAATTAAGATAAAGGTAAAGACATCTTCTTTTAAGTGCATCTGAAAGGTCTCTAGTCTTGTTAGATGTTATAAACACAAACGGTTTATGCTTAGCTCTTATGGTGCCTAACTCTGGTATAGTTACTTGAAATTCTCCTAAGAATTCTAGTAGAAATCCCTCAAATTCAGGATCAGCTCTATCTATTTCATCAATCAATAAAACTACTCTCCTATCACTTTTTATTGCTTTTAATAGGGGTCTCTCTATTAGAAATTCCTCACTATATATTCTCTTCTTTGCTTCATTCTCATCAACTTGCATCATCATTTTAATTTCTAATAGTTGTTTCGGGTAATTCCACTCATAAAGAGCGTGAGAGTAGTCTAGGCCTTCATAGCATTGCAATCTGATTAAGTCTAGGTTTAATATTTTAGCTATAACTTTAGCTAACTCCGTTTTTCCACTACCTGGTGGTCCTTCAATTAACAGAGGCTTCTCCAATTTTAAAGCTAGATATACTGCTACGGCTGACTTTCTATCAATTATATAGTCGTTTTCAGCTAACAGTCTGATTAAATCGTCTATACTGTTAAGCATAATGTATGACACCTTAATAAAAATAAAGGAATGAAGTATTAATTAATATATTTTCCTATTATTATTCATCAGACGCAAATCCCTTCTCTTTAAGAACTTTCCAGACTTTCCATGGCCATATTGGCATATCAATATGTTTAACACCTAAATACCATAAAGCATCAACCACTGCATTCACAAACGCCGCTGGAGATCCTACAGTAGCGGATTCTCCAACACCTTTAGCACCTAAAGGATGGTGGGGAGATGGCGTTATAGTCTTATCTAATTCCCACTTAGGTGTTTCAACTGCAGTAGGTATTAGGTATTCAGCGAAACTTCCACCGTAAATATTTCCGTTCTCATCATAACGTATCTCCTCCATGAAAGCTGTACCAAAACCCATTGTCAGCGCTCCCATTATTTGCCCATCGACAATCACTGGATTTATTATATTACCACAGTCGTCAACAGCTACAAATTTCCTTACCTTAACTTGTCCGGTTCCCTTATCTATATCCACTACACAAATATAAGCTCCAAATGGGAATGTCATGTTCGGTGGGTTATAGTATGTTACTGCCTCAAGTCCAGCTTCAATGTTAGGAGGTGGGTTAGTATACGCAGCAAGTGCAACATCTTGGATAGTTTTGTATTTATCTGGATATCCCTTAACGTAAAACTTACCCTTTTCAAATACTATATCTTCTTCTCTAGCTTCAAGTAGATGAGCTGCTATTTTTTTAGCCTTATCTAATATCTTTCTAGAAGCCACAGCTGCGGCAGCACCTGCTGTAGGTGTACTACGACTTGCGTAGGTACCTAAACCATAGGGACAAGTATCAGTATCACCCTCTTCTACTATTATGTCTTCAACTGGAATACCTAGTATTTCAGAGATAATTTGAGCATATGTTGTTTCATGCCCTTGACCTTGTGCTCGTGTTCCAAATCTTGCTATGACTTTTCCGGTTGGATGTATTCTAATTTCAGCACTATCAAACATCTTAATCCCCACTATATCAAACAGATCAGCTGGACCAGCTCCTACTATTTCCACAAAAGTGCTAATTCCTATGCCCATGAGCTCTCCCTTCTTTTTCTTCTCCTCTTGCTCCTTTCTTAACTCATAATATCCTATCTTCTCCATTGCTTTCTTTAACGCTGAAGCGTAGTTTCCACTATCGTAAGTCCAGCCAAGTGCTGATTTATATGGAAACTTCTCTGGAGGGATGAAGTTCTTTAATCTCAACTCTGCAGGATCCATACCTAGCTCGTGGGCTAGGATATCAACTAATCTTTCTATGGTATAGGAGGCTTCTGTTACCCTGAATGAGCATCTATATGCTATACCACCTGCTGGTTTGTTAGTGTAAGCTCCAGTAACCTCAACATATGCAGTCTTTATATCATATGCCCCAGTACAAATACTAAATAAGCCTGCTGGGAATTTACTTGGATTCGCATCACCATAAAATGCTCCATGATCACTTATTACCTTAATTCTAAGTCCCAAGATAGTACCATCCTTTTTAGCAGCCAACTCACCATGAATGTGAAAGTCTCTTGCAAATGCGGTACTTCTCATATCCTCGGACCTAGTATTTATCCACTTAACTGGTCTTCCTAATTTTATTGATGCATAAGCAGATACTACATATCCAGGATAAACGTAGACTTTGCCACCAAAACCTCCTCCTATATCTGGTGATATTATCCTTATTTTATTTTCGGGAATTTTAGTCACTAGTGAAAATACCGTTCTAACCACATGAGGAGCTTGAGTGGTCATCCATAGGGTTAACTTTCCAGAAACCGGATCATAATGTGCTATTGAACCAACTGGTTCCATATAGGCTACATGTAAACGCTGATAGTAGAAGTCTTGACTTACTACAACATCCGCTTCTTTAAATACCTTATCAGTTGCTTCTTTGTCACCAGCTTCCCATCTAAATACTAAATTAGATTTCTTATCTGGCCTAACAATAGGAGAATTAGGCTCTAATGCTTTTTTAGGATCGACTACTGGATCTAACGGTTCATATTCTATTTCTACTTGATTTGCCGCATCCATTGCCACATATCTATCCTCTGCTATTATAGCTACTACTTCTTGCCCTTGAAATACTACTTTATCTGTTGGCAGTACCATCATCTTATCTCCCATTAGTGTTGGGATCCATGATAGTCCTGCCTTATCTAGCTCTTCTCCGGTAATTATATCGATAACTCCCGGTATAGACTTAGCCTTCTCGACATTTATTTTCTTTATTTTAGCGTGGGCGTAAGGACTTCTTACGAAAACTAGATACGTCATATTAGGTAGTTTTATATCGTCAACGTATGTCCCTTTACCCATTAAAAATCTGATATCCTCTTTACGTCTTATCTTATGTCCCATACCGTGAACTCCTGTTGGTGGTAAAGTTTCTTCCATCCTAATCCACCTCTCTCATTTTCTCAGCTGCGTACTTTATGGCTTCAACTATATTTTGATAACCAGTACATCTGCATAAATTTCCAGAAATACCCCATCTTATTTCTTCCTCCGTAGGATTTGGATTCCTTTTAAGTAATTGATAAGCAGCCATTATCATCCCGGGAGTACAATAACCACATTGCAATCCATGCTTAACCCAAAATCCTTCTTGTATTGGGTGTAATTTGCCATCTTTAGCTAAACCCTCTACAGTTAGTACTTCTTTTCCATTAGCTTGAACTGCGAACATAGTACATGATTTTACAGCTTTACCATTAAGAATTACCGTACAAGCACCACAATTCGTTGTGTCACATCCTATATGAGTTCCAGTTAGTCCCGCAATCTCTCTAATAAAATGTACTAATAGTAACCTAGGTTCTACATCAGCCTCATATGGCTTTCCATTAATTATTATTTTCACGTGAACCTTTTGAACCATTTTAAGCACCTCCCAATGCCCTTCTCAGACTATATTTAATTGCCCTTACTGTTAGTACTCCAGCCATTGCCTTCTTGTATTCTCCGGGTGGACCAAATGGTTCTTCGACTGGTGTAATCTCTTCAGTAACTACTTTTCCAACATCCTTAATCAGACTATCATTTATCTTATTTCCCTTAAGCAACTCCTCAGCCTTAGTTACCTTAACTGGGTTATTAGCAGCTCCTCCTATTGCGATCCCAGCCTCCTTAACGGTACCATCATAGTCCAAGGATAAGTTAACTGCAGTAGAGACTATAGCGAAATCTCCAACTCTTCTCTCTAATTTTATATAATGACCTCCGTTTCTAGGTTGAGGAATTGGGATTCTTACCTCAGTCAAAATCTCATCTGGTCTTAGTGCAGTTTGGAAGGGGCCTAAAAAGAAATCCTTCGCTTTAATAACCCTATTCCCAGACAGACTAGTAGCTACAAACTCAGCGTTGTATGCTAGCATTACGGCGGGTAAATTATTTCCTGGGTGATTATAGCACACATTTCCTCCAACTGTTCCCCAATTCCTAACTATTGGATCAGCTATATGCTTAACAGCTTCGTGAAGTAATGGATACTTAGATTTTATCAAATCTGAAAACTCTAAATCGGAATACCTAGTAAGAGCACCTATTTTTAAATACCCATCAGATTCATTAATATACGAGAGATTAGGAATATTATTCACATCAATTATGTACTTAGGAGAGACTATTCTCAATTTCATTGCTATTATCAAGCTCTGCCCCCCAGCTAATACCTTAGCCTCTTCACTATACTTAGAAAGAAGTTCTAATGCTTCCTTAAGTTCACTCGGAGCATAATAGTCAAACGGCGCAGGATACACTTATCTCACTGTTTAATAATCAGTGTATCAGCATAAAAAGGTAATTATATCTAATAATACATATTTCATTATTTAACATATATTTCAGGATTGTTATCAAATTTATCCTTACAATATTTACTACAGAAATAGTATGTTTTATCTCTAAAAATTGAATAATAAGGAACTGACTTAGAGATAGTCATCCCACATACAGGATCAACAACTTCCTCAGTTTCCTCTTTCTTACTAGTCGTATCTTTAGTATTTGAAATCTTAACTATTTCAGCTAATACACTTAACGCTATTTCTTCAGGTGAAATAGCGCGTATATCTATTCCTGCAGGAACTTTAATTCTGGTAAGAAACTCTTCTTTATAGCCCTTATGACGTAAATACGAAAGTAAATCCTCTCCCCTTCTCTTTCCAGCTACAACTCCAATATACCTTATCCCGGTATTTAGAAGACTTTCCGCAAATTCATGATCTTTCTCACCCATAGTAGCTACTACAGCAAAGGTATTTCTGGTTATTTTTACCTTTACTAGTTCATTTGTACTTTCTAACTTTATTATAGTGAAACCAAGCATCTCACCTAATTTCTGAATATAATACGTGATGGGATTATTTCCTACCAAAATAAGCTTTTTCTTAGATATTACTGGTTCTATATATAGATAGACAATTCCTCCATGGCAAGTATTTAAATTCACATATATGCTTTGGCCATTTTCCATGGCCTCTAACGAGTACCTTATTATCTCATCCTTAGTACAGAATCCTCCTATCCATCCCTCAAAGCTTCCATCACTCTTAACTATTAATTTATTACCGGGCTTTAATGAACTAGGACCTTCTGTTTTTATTACTTCAACTATTGCAAACTCCTCATCGTTTTCAATCAAATCCCTAACTCTATTTATAAACTTATAAGAATGACCAAAGTAACTACTACTCTTTTCTTCATAGATCATTATAAGTTAATATAAAAATAAGACTATTTAAATTTAATCGCACTATATTTGAAAATAATAAAGGAGATTCTACTCTCTTTATTTTAGCTAGTCATTGTTAAGTATACTCCTATTAGCGTTATTGCAGAACCAATAATTTGAATCAGTGTTGGAATTTCTCTGAAGAAAGCAAAAGACAATACATAAGCCATAATTGGAACCAACAACGAACCTGAGCTAGCCTTGACACTTCCCAAGTATTTGACCGCGTTAAACCAGAAATAAAATCCCCCAACTTGGGCAATTAAGCCTAACGCTATCAGTAATCCTATGTTTATTACGCTAAGCGAGAAATGATACCCTAAGGGCGTTAGGAGTAATAGAATCGGCAATGATGCAATACTCATAAATGCGTTCAATTTCCCCAAATTTTCTTTCACTAAATTCCTCCTATAATATACTGTACCAATCGCCCATACTATACCTCCTAATATACCGAATAATAATCCTAAGTCAAATGATAGGAAAGCTGATGCTGTTACTCCTATTACACCTAAAATTATTCCAATTATTCCTTTAATCTTAACTCTAGTTCCCATGAACATCTCTATTAAAAGGATAAATAGAGGTTGAGTATATATCATAACTGCAACTAGGCCAGGATTTGATGAAAAATAAACGCCTAAATTTAAAAAGGTTAACAATCCCACGAAATTGAACAAACCATTAATAAATTGCTTCACACCTATTGAAAGACCTCTGCCTAATATAATGAAGAACATACTTGCTATTGCAACTCTAACAACGCTCACTATCATTGGTGATGAATAATATGTAATCAGTTTAGTTAGAGGATACGAAAGGCCCCAAACTATTGCCACTGGAATCATCCACTTTATAAAGAGATACGTGGTACTGGACGACATAATGTAAGATTACATGAGTAAGTAAAAAAGTTTACTGTTAACTATTAAACAACTTCGCAAAACACGGAAAAATTACTTTAGTAATTCCTTAAGATCAAATCCTTCATCCGCCAAAGAGTTCTTCTTATTTGAAACATCCATACCTCCTTCAATTAGCTTATTTAGAACCTCCAATTCACTGTAATCCCTATTTATAGCGACATACCCCTTAACTACACCACCTTTCAAATATATCACATTGAAGTTAGGATTATCAGAATTAAACTTTCCTCTTATTACGTACTCATCGTAATTTCTCGTCTCTCCAGCTGATTCTATATGTAAATCGAATATGTCTGACCATATTGACGATATGAAATTGTAAGCCTCCTTACTTCCAGCCATATTTCTAGCTGCCAACTTTCCAGTATACTCAGCATTATTCCAATGCTCTATCCTCTTCCTCCTACCCTCCCTTGGATCGAATATGTTCGCAACGTCCCCAGCTGCGTAAATGTCCTTAGCGCTAGTTTCCAAGTACTCGTTTACGACTATACCATTATCGACTTGTATACCACTCCTTTGTGCCAGTTCAACGTTTGGTGAAATTCCCACCGCGATCAAGAGCATATCCGCCTCAATTTTTTTACCACTTGATGTTATAGCGTTCTTCCCTTGAATCTCCCTCACTGAATCGTTTAATATGAAGTTTATTCCCTTACTCTCCAAGTATTTTTGTATAACCCTTGATACTTTCTCATCCACGAACGTGTTCCATATGTATGGCATTACTTCCACGACTGTAGTCTTTACGCCAAGTGTAGTTAGACTAGAGGCAACTTCAACACCTATGAAACCAGCACCAATTATCAAAGCACTCCTACTCTTACTCGCAGATTCCCTTATCTTATCAGCGTCATCTAACGTTCTCAAATACAACGCGTTATCACTTCCCGGAATGTTAAGCCTTCTCGGCCTACCACCAGTAGTTATTAATGCCTTAACAAACGATATTACACTACCATCATTTAATATTGCCTCCTTTGAGTTAACATCAATCCTTTCAACACTCTTACCCAATATCACCTCCAAATTATCCCTCCTATAAAAATCATCAGACTCAAAGAATAATTTCTCCCGTGGCATTTCTCCTCTGAGGTAGTATTTTGATAGTGGTGGTCTATCGTATGGGTAGTATCTGTCTGATGTTACCATGATTATCTTTGAGTCCGGTTTTAGTTCTAGTAGTTCCTTTAATGCGTTGTATCCCGCAATCCCACTCCCAATTATTAAGTATTGACAAGATTTTTCGGTCATAATAATGAATTCGTAAAGGATAATATAAACCTTAAATTTAGAGTTCCTTAGTGAATCTGTTGAATTTTTATAAAGAGATAAGAGACATTATAAACCTAAATTGTACATTTTGAGATAAATTGATAAGGAAGATAATATTATTCCGAAAATTCCTACTCTTTAGTGGGTTAGTGGAAAAACATTCAATAGTTCAGTAAAAGCAATTTAGATACCTATTTTCTCCTCTATAAAAAGCTCGCAAGCATTATTATTGCAAGATGGTGAAAGTATTTTGGGAAAGTTTTATTATTTAACGATCCTTCCTTACTATATGCAAGATCCCGTTTGTAAGATGGAAGTTGAGAACACTACACCATACAGGATAAACTATAAAGGTATAACGTATTACTTCTGTTCTAAGGGGTGTTTAGAAGAGTTTAAGAAAGATCCTACAAAATATGTCTCTCCAGCCGATCTGAATAAGAAAATTAATGTTAAGATAGTTTACTGCAGACCTTGTAAGTATATGGATAGAGCGTTAAATCTAGCGAGGGATATTTTATCCTACTTTGAAGAGGCTAATGTAGAATTAGTCCAAGGTGATAAAGGAATTATGGATATATACGTTAATGATGAATTAGTGTTTTCTAGATATATAGAAAAAAGGTTCCCAGAAAGTGAGGAGATTCTAAAAAGTATAGGTGAAAAATTACAACTTGCCAGACAATCTTAGGATATCCTCTATAATATTCTCAATGTTTTCAACGTTACTGTAATTCTTTTTTATGTCCTCTATTGTCATCTTCTTTTCCGTAAGGTGTTTAACTAGGACGTCAGTAGCTATTTTAGTCAAGGTATCTACGTCAATCTTATATTTATCTTTCAATTGCCTTACTGCATCATCTACTGTACAAGTTTTAACATTAGTAGGAGCTGATAACCCTTTAAGGTCCTTTAATTTCCAACTCATTAATAATGAATATTTATACAAGCTAAAAATCCTTTTCTTCTAGAAGTGGTTTTACGGATCGCTGTAGGGATAGGATTTTCCTAAAAGTAGTGCTATATTTTACTTCCTAATGGTAGCTCTAGTTTTTCCTAATAGTCGGTTTTTAAGAAGAGGCAATTAGTCTAGCCAAGTATACTCGTATCTGGAATTTCTACCCATTACTGTCAAGTTGACAACATTTGCTCATTCATCTCAAAGCATAATCCTAGTTGATTGAATATTTAGCAAGTAATGTAGTGTACTTGAGGAAGATATATCATTTGTCTCATTCTTTCAGCCTTATATCTATAGTTTTGAGGATTTGAAATGTGAATGGTTTATGCTCTAGCCAACTTAAAAGACAAGTTGTAATCTAGGTGCTATTACTGGAGTTATTTTAGTCATAGCGATGTTATACCCTACTTACCTTTCTTTACTAATTCTAGTATAGTAGTTTCCTGAAAATGACGTCAATTTGAAATACCTTAAAAACTTTTTAGGATGATAATACCAAGACTAAACAATGAAAATAACGAGTCTCTTCAACAGACGATTTGCAAGGGTAAGGAAGTACCTAGAGAAAGTGAAGAAGACGCTAGGCAGTAAATCCCTAGTGAAGTTACTGGGCGCATCTCTGATCGAAGATGGATCAATGAGGACCAAGTGCACCACGGCTGGAATTGACTACGAATACGCCTTGAGGAAGTTAGAGGAGGTCGCTAAGGTCGATCTAATCGAAGTAGTGAAGGAATTAGTAGGGGAACACAAGGTCCAGCTCTCAATAGACGACACACTAAACGAGAAATACTACGCTGAAGCCGCGTGGGTCTCAGCTCACATGACCCAATTCTTCTACTCCAGGAAGGATAAAACCTACATCCCAGCACACCAAATCCTTGTAGCCACAATAAGGGACTTGGAAACCAACGAGGTCTACTTGATCCACCTCGAGATCTACCTACCACAAAAAGTCGTGAATATCTTGAAACAAGAAGGGAAGCCAGTCCAGTTCAGAACGAAGATCGAAATCGCAATTGAGCTGATAGAGAAAGTGAGGAGGAGGCTTAACGTTAGTTCAATAGCGTTCGATTCGTGGTACGTGAACAGGAGAACTCTTCTGCCCGGTGTTGTTTCGGAACTTAAGGCGAGCGCGCGGGTTACCGAGGGAGGTAGATCCGTGCCGGTCGCCGAGTTCCCCGAGGGAGAGTTCTCCGTCACGTACCTCGGCGTTCCTATTAAATTAATTGTAGTTAATAATTATAAAGGTTGCGGGAGGAGGTACTTCTTCACGACCGACCTAACCATGACCTCTGAGGAGGTAATAACGACTTGGGAGAATAGGTGGGATGTTGAAACTGTGATAAGGGATTTGAAGGTCCTAGGCCTTAGGAGCAGTTCGTTCAAGAGCGTAGTCAAGATCCTCGGATACATGAAGCTTGTTGGCCTAGTTGTGAACTTCCTCCACATCTTGAAGTATGAGCTCGGTTCCCACCTTGGTGTAAAGGCTCTCTCAAGGTACTTGAAAAACGTTTATGGATACTTCCTTGACTATAAGAAACTATTCAGACTACGATAAAATCTATAAAGTACTACTAGTAGGTAATGCTGGTGAACACTTAATGGAGCTACTATTAGGTTTTACTTTTTTAGGAGCTCTCACATTTTCCTTTATAAAGAAGATTAGTCAGAACCTAGGACTGCTTATATAACATCATTTTTTAGGAATAGTAGCTGAAGGAATTGAGGTAGAGCTCTTTTCAGTGGATTTTCTTATGACTCCTAAATCTTCATGATATTTTAGGCTCGAGTTCTTAGTTTTTGTTCACTCTCTTTTAAGGAATTATTTTCGGGAGTTTCGAGAGAGAATATGAAATATGTCACTGTAGGATTCCTTTATACTGTAAGGTTTCGTTATATTAAATATTGCTATAGTGTGAGTTATCCTTATGATGTTATCTACAACAAGAGACTTAATGGCTATAAAGGTTAAATTTCTCATCTAGTGAAGGAACTAATACTCAAGAGTAAAATATGATGATTTTACAACCTTGGTGTTAAATTCTAGGACAGTGTTCAAGAGTAGCGTGGCACCTCAACAACCTAAACCATTATAATATCCTTTACAACAAATCCCTTTTTATTTAAGAACTCATAAAACGATCTATCCATAGTAAGTAGTGGAATTTTAGTACTTTTGTGTGCGGTATATAGTATTGCATCAAATATGTCATTCCAACCACTCTTTATTATATCATATATTAGTTCAATATCTATTTGTTCTAATGTGATTAATCTTACATTTCCTATAATATATAACAAGCCTTTAATATATAAAAGCCTTCTATCGCCTCCTCAGGCAATTGCTTTAGTTTAAGTTTCTTTGCCTCTTTAATAATTACTGCAAGAAGTTCAGTTAGCATAAGTGATGGATAATATATGGTTTTTCATCAAGCACCTCGCCTTCAATACCTCTAATCTTGATACCCGTAAATGGAAGTAAAAACGTTGTATCAACTATTAATTCCGAGAGATTTGCTAATCTCTTCTCCAACCTCCTCTATCTCTTCAGCCTCTATATCAGCCCAATACTTAGATGACCTTCCAAGTGGTATTAGTTCTATTTTGCTTCCCTCCTCAATTAATTCAAGCTCTTCACCCTCCTTCAAATTTAGGACCTTAGCTACATCTTTTGGAATATAAATTGCATTCCTTTTCCCTATTCTTACTATCCTTCTCACACATTTTTATCTGATTATTATTATTAATAAGTTTATTCTGATTACACTTAAATATGTTACTAGAACAATATGAGTGTAGCCAACAATTTAATTAATTCGAAAGTAATTGTATAAGTTGCTTCTATTATAGAAGTAAAATTGTTTTTATTTAGCGTAATATCTTTTTGGGTGAGCACTGAATTTTTATTGGTGAGCACTTGATGAACGGATGGACTATCCCCGTCTAACCCAGGTTATTTTAATCCTATTGGAGTATATATTAGTTAGTACTTTACGTAAATTTACCTCAAATTCCTTAAACCTTAAATATTAACATAAATTCTCTTCAAAAAGATTTAAGTAATCGTAAATAGTTTAAGCGTATATAGTATAAATACACCTTAAATTCTACATTGAAAAAACTAAACATTATCTACTATGCGTCATTTTCAGGAAACTACTAAAAGATAAATTTAAAGAAAGATCTCTGAAAATTCTTAAGAAGATACATTTAAGGATTAGACTTTTAACTTCATGGGGGAGGAGTGAAAGCCCCTTCTTGGATGGATAACCTCTTGTAGAAAAGTTTCTATTAAGAGAAAAAGTAAGAAGCGTTATACTTTGGCTGGAATAGCTAAGCCTACCTTTCGACAAGGATTTTAAGCCTATGAAGAGTAAGCTCTCCGAGCCCTCTTCCACACAAGGAATTGCAGAATAGTTACGTTCAATTTGATTTAGGAGGATCAAGGTTGCCTTTAGAAGCAGGAAATCCTCCTCGTGAGGTGGAGATAGTCCCTCAGTAATGGTAAGTAGTTGACTCATTCATTGAAACAGTTATCCAATGCGAAAGATAGTATTGAAGAAAGGAGAGAAGTATTCATTAATTGATCTAATTTATAGTATTTTAACTAAATAAATTCGTTCCATCACATTATTAACATTTCCATGTTATGTTATATCACTTTCAACCTTTATCAAGTGTCAATAGATCAATTCTGATCTCTTTAAAGGTAAAGATCATCTAATTGTAGGAAACTTTTTAATGAGGAATAAAAACTTACTTTCATGCTTTCGGAAAGAGAAGTAAATGAAATACTTACACAAGAGGAAATTTTCAATTTTATAGGTATTAAATTTGAGAAACTTGAGAGAGGTTATTCTAGACTAAAATTCAACTTTGATGAAAAGTTGACTAGAATAGGTGGGATTTTACATGGTGGAATAATATTTACAGCAGTTGACTATGCGGGCAGTTACGCCGTGAGAACTCTGGAAAACGTAAAGGATGGGGTCACAGTGGAACTTAAAATAAACTTTTTGAAACCAATGAAGGATGGCCCATTTACAGTTGAGGCAAAGGTTATAAGCGAAGGGAAAAGACTAATAGTAGTTGACATATTAGCATATGATGGAAATGGTAACTTATGTGCTAAGGCTTTAGGAACGTGGGTCGTTTATAGGGATACTAGCTCTGAAACTCAAATATCCTCTTAGCAATCTTATAGTGTACGTAATCGACTAATTTATCGTCTAACCTTATAGCCCCTCTACCCTGAGCTTTAGCTTTTTCATAAGCCTCTATAACCCTTTTCGCCCACTCGATTTCCTCCTTGCTCGGAGAAAATACCTCATTAGCAATATCAATCTGAGAAGGATGAATAACTTGCTTTCCCACGTATCCTAATTTCTTTGCTTCTTCACATTCTCTTCTAAAACCATCTAGGTTCTTCAAATCGAAGTAAACTTTATCTATGGCATCAACATCGTAGGCCCTAGCGACACTAACAATTAAAGTCTTCACGTATTCGTTCTTTTCATAGAAATTGTAATCTCCACCAAGGGATAACGAAAGGTCAGCTGCACCATAACTTACAGCTACAACACCTTCAGACCTAACTATATCCTCAATCTTAACTAAACCCTTCGCAGTCTCTATTAACGGTATTAAGTGTTTCCCAGTCGCCTTGTGGAGAAATGAAAGGTCATTTTCAGCCTTAGGCACAACAATGCATGTGATCTTATCTTCCCTAGAAATTGTCGTAATATCCTTGTATGAGTCAAGTAGTTGTAGGGAATTAACTCTAACGCATAATTCTCTCTTATCCCAATCCAATTCCTTTACGAGTTTAATTAACAATTCTCTTGCTCTTTCCTTATCCTCTGGAGGTACTGCGTCTTCAAGATCAAAAATTATTGAGTCAGCTTTCAGTTCAACCGATTTCCTTATCATCTTTTCGGAAATTGCGGGGACGTATAACTGAGATCTCCTTATCATAAGTTAATATAGTAAGAATTTAGCATTAAATTTTATCTAAACAACACTGGCAATATATTTTGCTTTACATAATCTAAAACTTTCTCCTCATGCATTCTCATCATGTCATAAGCCAAATCCGGACTACGGTTCTTTATGGCTATTACTATACTCTCGTGTTCCCTAAGCTCGTCATCCCTTCTCTGAAAGCCGGTAAACAAGGTTATTCTAACAATTTTTAGCTTCAATCTAATACTATCCAAAATATCTACAATGTATTTATTATGTGATGCCTCAGCTATTGCCCTATGTAAGTTACCGTTTAAATTTGCTAAGGTTAATGGGTCAGCGTTTACTGACTCCTTTATCTCGTTTAAAACATTTATGATCTTGTTAATTTCATCTTGGCTAGCTCTTATTGCAGCTAGTTTAGCTGACAGAGACTCTAAGTTTATTCTAACTTCGTAGAGTTGAAGAATATCGCTTTCTGTTAACGGTATTACGGTGAATGATTTACCATTCTTTATTATTACTCCCTCTTTTTCTAACCTAACAAGGGCTTCCCTAATTGGTGTTCTACTAATCTTAAGTAGTGACGCAAGCTCCTCTTCTTTCAGAGTGCTCCCGGGTTTATATTTGCCAGTAATTATGTATTCCAGAATTTTCTCGTAAGCTATTTGTGATAATGACATATGAAATGTTTCTGTAGTAAACTTATAAGTGTTACCATCTGAGTCACTTTAAGTATACACGCAAGAAATATTTTTTATTGAATAGTCAATGCAAATTACATAAGCATGAATTGTTAAAGAGTCCAGTAGTAAAATCTTTTGGAAAAAAAGAAATAATTAACGGATAAATAGAATAATTTTCCTGAGGTAAGGGACTTCTAGTTAAGTACCTCTCTTTCCTGTGGTTAAAGCAATTATAACAAGATTTGTCTCTTACTGGTCATTTGTATCTTCAAGAGAGATGAAGATATTTACGTAAGGTTTGTCTATAACTTCAATGAATTCCAAAGTTCGAAGATTGATATAAAATGGCATGAAATTCCTAATTCCAAAATTTTCACTCCCACGACCAAAGCTTTCCTTCCCTTCTAAACTTTTTCCTTACTTCTTTATAAATCTCTAGAACTTGTTTTATGAAATTCGCATCTCCACATAGTATTTTACCATCTTCAATAACTTCTAGTAAAAACGTGCTTCCCTCTTTTAAACGGGCCAGAAACACTTCCGTATTCATAACTGTAGGGATGACTTTATCTCTTGAAAGTTTAAAGGCTGACGCAAATGCCTCTTTGGGATCTTTTGGCAAGATGTCAGAAACAATTAGAACATCAATGTCACTCTTATTAGTATAATCCCCTCTAGCATAAGAACCAAACAAAATAACTAAAAGAGGTTTTAAACTACTAAACATTTCACATAAATCCAACAATACTCTTCACCCATGACAGAATTTTTTTAGCACATGAAATACACCTTTCAGCATCACTCTTGTTATAGTAATCAGCTGGAGCTCCCTCTGCATATGCATCAGGGTACCTAGAAGGAATATAATGTTTATCAAGTTCTTGTGCGCAACTGATAATATCATCTGGGACTGAGATATATGTAGATCTCAGCAAAAGCGTAATTGAATGTCCTCTTTCCTCCTTATGAAGAAAATTGAGAAGACCCTTTACTGATTTCTCAGCTACCTGCTGAGATTCGTAACAAGATTCCTCATAAAGTGAGTTAGCGTAGTTAACCTCAGCAGATATTAGATTCCTTTCTGCTTGTCTTAACCAGTCCTTAACTCTACTAACCATATAAGTATCTTTTATTCCTCTTTTAAAAAGAATAGAGACAGATCCTAATGACTTTTCCTCACAATTTTTTCTACTTATTGATACTCTTCAATAAATTTCTATATATAGAATCATATCATAGAGCAACAATTTTTTTGTCGAGAATAAATTTTATGGCATTTTGTTAGTATAACCCTTAACCTCAACTCACAATGAAGTAGTGACATTATCTTACTACTTACGCTAATCTCTTCCTCTTACCTATAAGTAATGCTTAACACAATTAATTACGAACTTTCGTGTAATTCTGGAGTGGTCCATAAAGGACTTACTAGAGGATTTTACAACCACCTTATTTTCCTTAGGTAAATCACTAGAAGGATTGTTAATATTAAAACGGGAGATAAGAAGATCAAGCTCTGCCAGTTTATAAGTGTATTATATACATTTGTAAAGTCAACTGCATAAATACTGGCAACCGCGGTTATGGGCATAAATATAAAGGATATTGAGGTGAGCTTTTTAATTATCTCATTTAAGTCATTTTGGACTTCTGTGAGATAGAAGTTGTACAGATCACCAGATCTAGTAACTAACAATTCAGCTCTTTCGTAATTGAACTTAACGTCCTTTACACTCTCAGCCGAGAGGAACTTGCTCAACCTCCTACTAACGTAGTATATTACTGTTGAGTCCGAATAATTCGTCAATATCATCTTTCTCAACAATACTATACGTTTTGAGTCCTTTACCTTTCCAGACGTTATGAGATCGAAAAGGTTATCGAATTCTAAGAAGAGTTTGGTCCTTCTAGTACCCAATTGATATAAAATAACATAGAAGATTTCTTCCAAAATACTTAATGGGGAACAATCGTCAATCTCCTCTCTTGAGACCAATTCAGATAGTTCCTTTGAGTGCAAAACTATTTCGCTGGTACTAAAGGTAAAGTACATCGGTTTGCCATCAAGCTCAAGTCTAATATAATATTTGCCATCCTCTTCTAACACTCTATAAACATCTACATCAGATTTAGGAAAAGTATCCGGTAACTCGACATAATGGTAGCTGGCATTTCATATTTTAACCATAAATCTACACCTATTTTTAAGTTAATAGGAACTTCCAGAGTGGCATAAAATCTATATTTTTTATCCATTTTTATGATATTGCGTTATTGCGATCTTCCTCTTACACTTTAACTTTATGGGGGTTAAGGGGCGAAAGTCCCCTTCCGTGACGGTAGACCCAAAATCACTTCCTTAAAAATAAATCTAACAAGGTAAAACTCTTAGCTATGGTATTTAGTTCCTCACCGATTACGGCAAGATTTCCCAACTAGAGCGAATTCTTCATCAAGTCCCCATTAGCATAGTCCTACTTGCTTTACTTCCTCCTCTTGAAGATGAGATTAGAGAGAATTTTAAATTTGATTGACCTGCTAAGAAAGGTTCAGTATGCTTATCTTCTCCACTTACTCAAGGTGTCTTCTCTATTTTATGTTTTTCGTAAAGTATTAATTTTCTTCTCAAAAATAATCGGCTTAGATATTTTTGTAAAATGAATTTGAAGTCTACTAGCTACGGTTAATAAGAAATTGCTAAGTAAGATAAAAAGACTTTGATTTAATTCTTCGTATATAACGATTATCCATTATTTAGTATCATATAATCATGACTATTAAACATTATTCGAATTGCATTAGATAAGTAACTTGACACAAGCTACAACTAGGGTTATATTTTAATATGAGGTAAAAGCTAGTAATCTGTTCCATACGTTGAAAAGAGATAGTTAAACTATTCGGAGTTTAATATTACAATAAGAGTAAAATAATTAACGTTCTTGATATTAATTCTATAAACTTTTCACCCAAAAATTTAAATACTCTAAATTTGAGAAGGAATTGATATGCTAAAGGAGGACATCATAAAACTACTAAAGGAGGATACAGAGTTCAGAAAACAAGTAGAGGAGATACTAGGCATTTCGTTTATAAACATAACTCTAGCTGATTTAAAGGATATATTGAAAGGATTATTAGCATCAATGGACAAACTAAGGAGTTCTGTAGATCAGCTTGTGGATGCTCAAAGAAGGGCGGAGGAAAGGATATCTAAACTTGAAAATGCGGTTGAGCAACTTATTGAGGGTCAGAAAAAACATGATGAAAGAATAGCGAAATTGGAGGAGAGTACGAGGAAGTTGGAGCAAGCTGTACAAGAACTTATTGAGGGTCAGAAAAAACATGATGAAAGAATAGCGAAATTGGAGGAATCAATACAAAAATTAGTGGATGCTCAAAGAAGGGCGGAGGAAAGGATATCTAAACTTGAAAATGCGGTTGAGCAACTTATTGAGGGTCAGAAAAAACATGATGAAAGAATAGCGAAATTGGAGGAGAGTACGAGGAAGTTGGAGCAAGCTGTACAAGAACTTATTGAGGCCCAAAAGAGAAGTGATGAAAGATTGAGTAAATTAGAGGAGGTAACTATGAAGTTAGTTGAATCCCAACTGGCTATGCAAAATGAGATTAGAGAATTAAGAAAAGCTTTGGGGAGTATGGGTAAGAGGTGGGGAAGAGATTTTGAAAAACTAATAATTGAAATAGTCGACGAATTAGCTAAGCAAGAAGGACTAGATCTAAAGTACGTTAATAAGTTTACTTACAAGGATGATAATGGATTATTTGGTCTTAAAGGTGTTGAATATGATGTTGATCTCTTAATAAAGGACACTAAAGTGTATTTAATAGAGATTAAGTCCTATGTGGAGAAGGACGACGTCAACTGGGCAGCACATAAATTCAATGTGGTAGAAAAGGCTTTAGGTCTAAAGAATACTATCAAAATGATATTTGCAGTTGATGCTACAAATTTAGCAATAAAGAAGGGTGAAGAGTTGGGAATTAAAGTTGTATACGGAAGTCAATCCGAGGAGGAAGAGAAAGGAGAAGTAAAGGTAGGTTAAGCTTACTCTTGTCTTATTTCTGAGAGAGATTCTGTATATCATAGTTTTCACCCAAAATTTTGTTTAGGCTTAATTTTCACGTGTTATATGGACCTGATTACCTTAAACATTACTCTTCTAAATTATTTTCAAGGGAAATGAATGAATGAATAATATTCTCATTTTAAGATTGATATATTCTATGTCTGAGACAAGTTAATTTCGTAGGCAGTTAAATCTGCGAGTGTAATAAATGTGTAATTGTAATTTCTGAATCACCTATTCCGCATAGTTGACAACTTTTCCATGCACTAGCGTTTTCTCGTAATTTCCTACGCTATTTTTCCTCTTAACTTGTTCTCCAAATCACTGAAATGTAATATTCTGAGCCTATTTTTGTAACTATATTTTTCTATATTTCTCTCTACAACTTCGAGATTTTCTGGTGGAGATATATAACCACCTTTGAATTTAGGTAAGGAATAAAATAGGTCATTAGGAAAATCTGCAATGGTATATTCCACCATCTCTATTTGGCTATTTACTAGTCCGAGATTTAACGTATATATTAAGGATAGTGGAGAAGCGTCTGGTCTATCGTGAGGCAATACTCTCACTTTATACTTAGACGCCAGATCTAATATTTCGAGAAATTTACTCACCCCTCCAACCTTAGCAATATCTGGTTGTAGATACGTTATACCGCTTTCAATCAATTTCCTAAAACCATATAAAGAATATTCGTTCTCCCCAGCAGCTATAGGTATAGGAGAAAATTCAGTCAGCTTAGAGAGTAGATCATAATCATTAGGAGGCCATAACGGTTCCTCAATCCATTCAATTTCATATTTGTGAACCTTATCTACGAATTCCTTAGCTACATCCAGATCATCGAAAGGAGAATTAAGGTCAATCGCTATTTTAACTTCCTTGTAATTTTCTCTTATAGCTTTTACCGCATCTAAAACACTTAAAGGAGATTGGTGAAGTTTAATTAAATCGAAACCTCTGTCCAAAGATTTCCTTGTAGCAATCACAACATCGTTAATTCTACCAAATCTGGGAAAACTAGCATATACTTTTACTGAATCTCTAATTTTACTTCCAATTAATCTATACAATTCTACATTACTTTTCCTGGCTTTCAAACCCCATAATGCCATTTCCACAGCACTTATGGCCCCAGAAACTACTCCACAGTTTCCAGCACTAAAAAGAATTTTCTCTAAAATAGTCCTAACATCTATAGGTTCGCTTAATTCTACTCTAGACAAAAGTGGCACTACAATATCATTTATAATCGAGAGATAAGCGTTTATAATTCCACTTCCCGCTACTAATGCCTCCCCCCAACCGTAATCTTCTCCATCTTCCACTTTAACGTAGAGCTGTACATCCCACGTGTCCTTCCATTCAGAGGGAGGTTCAGTATTAAAGGGAATGGATAAAGGAAAAGGTTTAACTTTCATAGTTAAGCACTTATGTAAAGCTTTATTGGAGAGAACTCCTCATGCTGTAATATCTCAGCTGAAGTTAACCTACCATTGGCAACCCTAATCGTATAGTTGAATATTCTCTCCCCTGCTTCTTTTAAGCTAACCTTCAATTGAAGTAAGTCAGAAACGTCAACGTCAATATGCTCACTCATTGTCGAAATAGTCTTTGGATTTGCGGAAATTTTCACTACGGGAATTATCGGATGCCCAACTACATTCCCTTGCCCAGTTGTAAACAAGTGAAGTACTGAACCCTTAGCTGCGAATAGTGTAACTGCCTCTGCTGCAGCAGATGAAGTATTAACGAAACATAGCCTAGAAGAACCTTTCCCTAATGGGTCTAAATAGTCTAATACGCAATTAATTGGTTTAGTACCTAACTTTTGAATATTGCCTAAAGCCTTTTCTTCTATAGTTGATAATCCTCCTTTAATGTTTCCCTCAGTAGGTTGTGAACCTAGTAGATCTACTCCTTGGCTCTCAATGAATTTAACGTACTCCTTATAAATCCTCATGAACTTCTCCCTTAAAACCGGATCTTGTATCCTACTAGCAACTAAATCCTCAGCACCAGTCAACTCTGACGTTTCTCCAAACATCACTGTTGAACCATAATCTATCAATTTATCCACAGCATAACCAGTAGCTGGATTTGACGCTAAACCAGATGTAGTATCGCTTTCCCCACATTTAATGCTTAAAACTAAAGATGATAGGTCTACTTCAGTCCTCTGCTTCTCACTAGCTTCTTGAACGAATTCCTTTGCTTTTCTGCTAGCTTTCTCTATTACTTTCAAATCTCCATTTCCCTCAATAGAGAATACCTCTACTGGCTTTCCAGTCTCAGCTATCTTATCAGCTACTCTATTTGCCCAGTTCTCCTCAATTCCAATAACTATTGCCCCCGCTACGTTTGGATTTGCCCCAGTTCCAGACAGTATGTGAAAGAGTAAATCTAAGTCTTTACCAAATTGCAATCTACCATAGGGGTGAGGAATAGCAACAGTACCCCTAATTATTTTCGATACTCCTAATGAAGCATTGTTTGATAAGTCATCTACTGGTATAATCGCTACGTAATTTCTAACCCCAACGCTACCGTTTTCCCTAATATAACCCTTTATTATTGGTTTCTCCATTTTCCCCACCTATTAGATCTTATATTATGTACATGTACGTGTTCTCCTACTTTAATTTCCTTTATAGCAGACCCTATTGGTCTACCATACTTTATGACGAGATCACCCTGCTTAAGATTCTTTAATGCTATCTTATGACCTAAGGGTATATCGCTAATTGCCTTAATTTTAGGTCCTTTAGTCATGTCCTCAATATAAACTCCTTCCACTTCCTCCCCAGCTTTAATGTCAGTTACGGCAACTCCAACGTTGTCTTCCTTGTTATGAATCAGATAATGTGGCATGTCTTATATTATGTAAGAAGACATATATACTTAACTGTATACAGAAACATTCTTTCCAATTACTCTTAAATTGGCCTGGTCGTAAAATACTTTATACATGAAAAAGGTAGGAGTATATGAGTTGAGAAACTTAATTATTAAAATACTTAATGAAAGAGATGTAGAGAGCTGTGAGATAATAGCTGATCACTTAGTTGAAGCAGAACTTAGAGGTCACTCATCTCATGGCGTTCAGAGATTAATTCCCTTAGTTAAGGGAATAGAACTAGGAACGATTAGGAGAAGGTTAAGATATGAAATCATAAGACAAAGCGGAAATAGTATGTGGATAGACGGAATGAGGAGTATAGGTATTGTGTTATGGACTAAACTGATAGAAAGGGAATTTACTAGCGATCCCATCTCAATAATAGCGATTAAAAACTCATCCCACATTGGATTCCTAGGATATTATACTGAAAGATTAGCTAGGAGAAGACTGGTCGGAATAATGGTAGGTAATGCTGAGCCAGCTGTAGTAATGCCCGGGAGTTCAAGGAAAGTGCTATCTACTACTCCGATTTCAATTAGTATTCCACCTTCAATAGTCCTAGATATGGCACTTTCACAAACTTCAAGAGGGAAGATAGTAGAAGCCCTTAGAAGAAAGGAGAAGATCCCATTGGGTTTAGCTGTTGACGAGAATGGGAATCTTACAGACGATCCGGAAAAGGCGTTAAAAGGTGGTATATTACCGATTGGCGGGATGAAGGGATTCTTTCTGATGTTAGTTTTGGAAAGTCTAGTGAGTTTCTTAACTGGTTCAGCGTTAGGACCTAACGTTAAGGGTGTATTAAACACTGAGAATCCCCCAAATAAGGGAGAAGTGTTGATAGTTATTAATCCCTCATTTTTTGTAGGCTATAGAGAAGAAATAGAAAGATTGAGAGAGATTTTAGGAATTGAGTTCCCTGGTGAACACGGGTTAAAGGTTAAGGCTAAAAAGCTTATTGAAGGAATAGCTATTGATGAAGAGTTATGGAATACCTTACAAAAGCTTAGCCGAAATTAGTTTCCTTTCCTTTTACCTTCCCACTACAAATCTCCTTAGACATTTCCTCCAGATCATTAAAGTACCTTATCTTAATAACTCTTCTATCATCAATATATTCTGGAAATGCTTTAGCGAACTGATCAGTACTTAATCCAGTATTAGTTAACGCGTATATAGGCTTACCCATTGCGTAAGCTAACATTATCTCTATTTCCGTTCCAACACCTCCGCCCAGTGAAACTAAGATATCCCCTGATCTGACTAGGAATCACTGATCTACACCTAAACTCACAACCAGACTTTATTGGAATTACATCTCTTGGAATTTCGATGTCTTCCCTCTCGATCGGTAATATTAAAACTGTTTTTATGCTCTCTTTTAACGCCTCATCAACTATAATTTTCATTAGTCCCCAATATCCTCCTAGAAGCAATGTGGGATTACAAGTTTTAATTGACCTTACGAATTTTCTCGCCTTGTCAGCTAACTCGTGATTTGGTTCTTCACTATGGGCAGCTATGGAAATAATCATGAATGATTGATAATTTTATCTGTATTTATGATTATCTCTCATATTAAAACCCCATAAGACGATATCAATAAATATTAGAATTACACTAAGAATTTCAGCTACTGTCTTATATTGAAATATGTTAACTTTATAGATTGTTATTTCGAGAGTAATAGGATAAGTCCCATTTTTAGTTGTCACTATCTCTTGATATTTCTCTATTTTTTGATATTCATAAACGTATACTATACCATCTGACTTATTAACAACAGTAGCGTTTATCACTTTCGTTAAAGTTATAGGGAACGTCTCATTATATATAGAAAACTCCCATGTCCCTGGTGTTAATTCTAGAAAATAAGGTAATTTAACAATATTTTCTACTTGTCCATCGTGAAAGAGCTTAACGTAAACTGTAACGTTACTATTATTCTCGAGAAGCCTAACAGTAGCATAAGCTATTTTAGGTATCGTGATGGTATACAGGTTTGAAATACTTACGTATGAGTAAATTGGCGAATTAATGGATAATAGAGATAGAACTAATAAGGAGAAGCCTATAATGGTAAGGAGTCCGAATTTCATCTCATTAAACCTCCATTTTCTTGAACTTGAGTAACGATACGGAGAATAGTACAACTGATATTAAAGCTTCACTGTAAATTCCAACATTCAAGTAAGCTACTTGTTTTTGGCTTATCGCTTCATAAATTAAAAACACGTAGGGATTCGAAATAGTGGCTATTGGTGCTATTGGTGAGTTTGTTATTATTCCATAATATCCCGCAATACCTCCAAAGATAAATAAAATCCCTATTATTGTCCCGGAAAGGAGTGTCACTATACCTCCACTCCTAAACGACAGTGCCGTTAAAAGTACAATGTTTTCAGTAAAGTAATACCCTACAGTGTAGACTAGGACTAAATATTGAGGAACTGGAATTCCGGAGAGAAAGATATAAAGCTCCGTTGTGGATAACCAATATAAATAAGGTAATATTATATCGCAAAAGTAGGTGAAGAAGAATAGATTAATTCTCTTTATAGGCATCATTAGGAAGGATATTATGGAACCCCTATAGATGTGATCTCCGGTAACGAAAATGATATTCCTCAAAGCTAAGGCAAAGGCTAAGGTTTCCGAAACGCTTATTAAAGGCACGAATGCTAGTACTAAACCATAAATGTTAAACACTCCCCTAGCGTAAAATGCAGTGATAAAAACGTTTGAAACTAACATTGTTGGTATAACTAGCTCGAGTGTGGGTTGTCTGTATCTCTCTTTAAATATAAGTCTAAATATTTGAAAACTTCTTGAACGCATCATCTAGTGAAGACCTCCTAATGCTTATTATCTCAATTCCATTATCATCTAACCTATCAACTATTTCTCTTAGCCTACCTTTGACCTTAATATACGGTCCTTCCAATATTCCTCCCAATATTTTTAAAGCTCTTTCAGTTTCGTTTACCATTACGTAAATCTCTTCCTCTTCAACGTTAGCTAATGCTTGGTTCATCCTGCCAGTGTATGATATTCTTCCGTCGTTAATAAATACTACATCAGTTACAACTTTCTCAAGTTCTGAAAGAATATGAGATGAAATGAAAAACGTCACACCGTTTTCCCTATTCAGCTTCTTCACTAACTCATAAAACTCCATTCTAAAGGAAGGATCTAAATTTGTAGTTGGTTCGTCAGCTATTATCAACTCTGCCTCTTTAATAAGAGCGGCAACTAATTGAACTCTTTGGGCTAAACCAGAAGACAACTGATAAAGTTTCTTACTGATATGAGAAGTTAACTTAAATTCCTGAATGAGAGATTCAACCATCTCCCTCTTTTTTCCATAGACGTTTCCTAGATCTCTTAAATATTCTCCTACCGTATTTTCCTGAGGATGAATTAAGTTAGTAAAAATCACTGAAACCATTCCCATAACTTTTGGGTTATCCCAAGGATCTTCTCCAAACACCCTAACTTCTCCTCCATCCTTTCTTAGCAGTCCAGAAAGTATTTTTATTGTAGTCGTTTTTCCGGCACCATTTGGTCCAATAAAACCTGTAATTGAACCCTTTCTGACTGTAAAACTAACACCTTTAAGCACCTCTTTACCATTAAACTTCTTCTGTAAGTTGTCAACTTCGATTGTCATGATGTAGAGTTGGAAAAAGAATAATTTATTATTTTTTAAACTATGACAGCCTTTACTAGTCCCGGAGGAGTGTCTATTGGTAAGCCTCTTCTAACTCCTAGTTTATAAGCTAATAGCTGTAAAGGTATAACATTGCTTATGGGAGTTAAGTCCCTAGTTGTTTTAACACTCTTTATATCACCGTCTTCAGAAATGGTTATAATAACATCCCTCCTTTCCTTTATAGACTTAACAACCTTGTTGTATAAATCCTCAGCCTCTGCGGGTTTTATCAAAATTACGGGATAGCCTTTATTTGTGAGAACTATTGGACCATGCAAGAGTTCACCTAACTGCATACCCTCTGCGTGAATCATTGAGGCTTCCTTAAACTTCAACGCTCCTTCCAAGGCTACAGGATAATTTATCCCACTACTTGAGACGTATAAGCTTTCCTTATCCAATTTAGTAGCCAGTTTCTCTGCTTCCTTCTCTATCTCCGGTAAACTTACAGTAAGTTGCTTAGCCAATTCCTCAATCTCAGTTTTTAATGAATTAATATCACTCCTGCTATTTCTCCCAGAGTGGAGCCCAGTATACAGCGAAAGTACTTTTAATACTACAATGGTCGAAGTAAAAGTTTTGGTTGCAGGCACTGCCATTTCTGGTCCAGCTGTTATTGGCAAATACACATTAGATTCTAATGCTAATCTTGAACCTACAGAGTTGGTAACGCCTAATATTACAGCCCCTCTCTGCTTAGCCATTTTAACACTCCTTATAACGTCGCTCGTCTCTCCGCTTTGACTTATTGCAATAATTACTGAACCGGTAGTTACGTTTTCCAGTGCGTAATATGGAAACTCTGCCGCACTTACAACGTTAACGTTAAGACCGACTTCAGAAAAGTAGTAAGTGGAGATTAGTCCAGCGTGAAGACTAGTTCCATTACCTATCACGTAAACGTTTTTGGCACCATATAATATCATTGAGGCTAAGGAAAGGTACTTTTCCATTAAAGAATTATATGAGTTTATCAATGCTTGAGGAACGTCATATATTTCCTTTAACATAAAATGTGGAAATCCACCCTTTTCCGCTATCTCCTCCTTGTATTTAACCCTCTTAATTTCCGGTTTTACCTCATTACCTTCAGTGTTATACACCTTAATCTCATTCCAAGAGATCACTGCAATAGTATTCTCTGGCATTACTATTGCATTTTCTGCAATGCCACTCAAAGATGGTAAATCACTAGAAACGTACTTGCACTCGGGCGTGAGACCTATCATCAAGGGTTGGCCAGAATTTATTCCAAATATTTTATCAATGCCCACGATCACGAATACTAGAGAGTATATCCCTCTTATCCTTTTCAGAACGTTTAATGAGGAGTCTAGGTAATCCTTTGAATTCTCAAGTAAGTGTGGTATTACCTCAGTATCCGTAGTAGAGACGAATTTGTGCCCCTTTGCTATCAGATCATCCCTTATTTTCTCGTAATTATCCAAAATCCCGTCCATTACAAGTGCTATTTTCCCATTACAATCAGTTAGTGGGTGAGCATTTTCTAAAGTTGGCCAACCTCTACTTGCATATCTAGTGTGACCTATTGCGACCTTTGCCTTATCATTGACGTTTATCTCATTCTTTGATATATTCCCTACAATTTTATTTATCACCAAATTATCATCCTTGAGATAACCAATACCAGCACTGTCATATCCCCTATAAATTAATTTCTTTAGCCCCCTAGTGATAATTGAAACTTCATTTGGATCCTTGCATACAAAACCGAAAATTCCTCCCATAATTAAATATTAGTTTGGGTATAAAAAAGGAGTTCTAACCATCATTCCCTTGCTCGATCGAAGCAAACGTAGCTAAAATTATACTGTAAACTTCTGGATGAACTAGGGATAAATTGCTGAACAATTTTCTAATCTGTATAGGTTCAACATTATTATTTAATATTTTCATAATGGTTTCTGTTGGAATGTTAATCTCCCTTAGCTTCTTTTCAATAATTCTCTTCATATCTTCTTTAATCTCAAATGACTTTAACGTATTATAAGTTGTAGCACTTCTAAGGCTCCTAGCCTTCCATAGATCTCTATAGTTAATAATTGCGAAAATAATTGGAATTCCTAGATCAATATCGCCCAATTCCTCGTATATATGGTAAAGATAATATCCAGTAAATACCTCATTTTGTATAGCGTTTTGTAAGATTATAGCTAGCTCAATATATTTTTTAACCTTCCCCTCATCCCTCTTAACCCTATTTGCTATTATAGGGACAACGTAATAATATTCTTCCATAAATTTCTCTAAATCCATTCTCTCACGTCCTTAGCCTTTAATCCTAAAAATATCTCCTTTTTTCCCTCTTCCTCAATGGGATTCTTATAAGCCTTTGCTAAATTCCTCTTAAACCATGAAATACCTCCACCTTCTAACCAATTATAAACTATTTTAGAACATTTTTCTCCATCTGAAAAGTACGTGTAAACACAGTCATTTCCGTAATATAATATCTTCTTTCTGTTGTCATATACAAACTCTGGAGGAACGGCGCTGATCTTTACCTTATCAGTAAATAGATCTACTGTTACAAAATCGCCCAAGAGTTCGGTAGTCTTTTCGAATTCCCTCTTATCCATTAAGTGACTTATTTCACCTAACCTTTTTATAAGCCTTTCATCAATATTAGGCTTTAGGATCATCTTATTAACATATCCCATCTTTCCATTACAGCCAAAGGGATGTTTCAAGCATATCTTAATATTTGAAAGTAAATTAAGAGTACTTTCAGTCATTTTATCGTAATTATCCCTATCTACCCAGATGTAAATTTTATCCCCCTCATTAACCATTCCACTTCTAGCTATTACTGTTGATAATGGTGAAATTTCACTCACTACGTTATATCTAGTAGGCATGATCTTTGTTGTGATAGTTACTTTACATTCATCACTATTATTAAGGAGACATACCTCAACGTTTCTCTCCTCCCTTAGTTTTCTGTATAATCTCAACGCCTTTTCCCAAGAATTTACAAAAAGTGTAAATGGTTCCTTTACCTTAAATATATCTTCACCTTTAATGATCTCATAATCCAAATCCCTAATGTTAAAATCCTCGATTAGCTCTATAACTTCGTAATTACCTTTACACTGATAATATCCCTCACCTTTCTTTACACAATCTCTACCCTCTACTGCTTGCGCATATTCATTTACTATCGAAATAGATACTACTCTTCTATTTCTAAATCTATTCACTATCTCCTCTTCGAAGAATACCGAAGGTGTTGAAGTCGAGAAGATTACGTTAACACCACTCCTTGATAATTCGTCAG
Source organism: Sulfolobus sp. E5-1-F (assembly GCF_009601705.1). NCBI lineage: Archaea > Thermoproteati > Thermoproteota > Thermoprotei > Sulfolobales > Sulfolobaceae > Saccharolobus > Saccharolobus sp. E5-1-F. The sequence continues at coordinate 697,654 of NZ_CP045687.1, forward strand.
CTGCAGCAATTAACGCTTTATCTGGCATCATTTGGTATTCATCAAAGATAACTAGTGAGGTGAGAATGTTAAACCTTGGGATTTCAGAAAACGCACTACTATAAAGGTTTAAAAAGAATCTACTAAAATGAAGTTGTGAACTCTCATAATCATTAGGAACTACGTAAGTTAATCTTGAAAAGTTATTAGTCGTATGTTTCGATAAATAATTTTCAAGTGGTAAAATTAGGTCTTTTAGATAACCGATAGGTAGATTTAAGATGAAGTTAACATCATTGCATACTGAAAACTTTCTGCCGTTGAGTTCCCTTTCAGTCTCCTTACAGTTTAAAAGCTCAAGAACTTTATCTATCATTCTAAACACTTTATGTCAAATGATATCTCAAGCAATTGTTTACTATTCCTATATCTCCAATAGTCCTTAATTATTTCTCCAATCTCAGAGGTAGTCTTAGTATGTTGCTTATTGCACGCGTTTATATTCCAATCTGGTATTATTACAATACTTAACTCCCTAACCTCCGCTGGAACGGGAAAGAGGTCATAAATTTCATCTCCATATTTCTTTTCAGCTTCTTCCCTATCTAAAACCTCAACTATTATTGGAAGGTTTTCCCTAACCTTCTCATTGGCTAATACAAAAACCTTATCGATCTCCTCATCACTAGGTTTTCTCTCAAACTTCACCGTTAATCTTCCATGGTTACCATTAACGTAAGTGCTTGCAGTCCATTTAGCATTTAACACCTTTCTCACAGCTCCCTTGACCAAGTGTAAGGCTGTGTGAGTACGAATCTCAATGCTATCCATGTCAAATATATTATCCTCAAAGCCTTTTATATAATATGACTAAGAGGAGAAGCATTGGTTTCTCAATCTTCCCAGGCTGGAAGGAGATAAAAGATGAGCAAATTAGTTTATTGAAAAAAGGTAGAGATCTGGGATTTTCCGAAATATTTATGGGTATTGGCCCCGGAACGCATTGGAGTACTTCAGTGACCGAAGCACTTGTCATTGCTGAGGATATCTTAAGGGAGGCCAATAAACTGGACTATTATACCTTTGTAGATATAAACCCCCAGATTCTTAAAGAGTTA